>JAJZDN010000008.1 GCA_021805985.1 Planctomycetota bacterium
ATCCCGGGTCAGATTGCCCAAGAGAACCACTTTGCTAAACGAACCCATACAACACCTCCAAAAAATAGGAGCCAAAACGTAGACCGCCTAAAGGCGCGTCGGCCCATCGCCGCCGCATTTTTTTTCACCTCCGGCCTACGCCAGACAGCGAGGCCGCGAGGTGAAAAAAGAATCAAAAGCCCTCTGCTTGAGCCGGGGATGTCGGCGGGAGCGGAAGAAAGACATGCCACGCGCACGCCTGGAACGCAGCACCGCGCAGTGAAGCCGGAGCATGGCAAGCGCAGCGGTGGCTTTTTGTAGCGCACGACGACCGGGACCACGGCGATTTCCTGCTAACACCTGCGTCGATACCCGCAGCTAATCTGCGATTCCATCCGACACCTCAGTATTTGCAAAAACCTGTGATGTCGAACCCGATTCGTCAGCAATCCACAGAATGCTTCCGGATTAATGGCTGCGAAAACGATACTTGGTCAATTACTTGGCATTTGGTGGTTTTCGGTGATAATTCACTTTAAGGACGAGTATTCCGGCGGCCACAGTTGACTAGTGGCCAAGTAGACGGTGATGCGTTGGCACGCCGTTCGCAACAATTTGTGAGTAATTAGCACATGAGTTTCAAATTGCCTCAGCGCCAAGCAGCTTGCCCTAATGATCCTGAGGGGATGTTTCGCGACTTGCGGAAAAAGACAGTGCCTGGCCTTCTTTCACACCAAGCGGACTTACTCCGTAGTTACTTAGCGGTTCACACACAACACGCCGATATTGCACTCCAGCTTCCAACGGGCAGCGGGAAAACGCTTGTCGGTCTGCTAATCGCAGAGTGGCGTCGCCGTAAGTATACTGAGCGCGTTGTATATCTTTGTCCAACGCGACAACTTGTTAATCAGGTTGCGCAGCAGGCAAGAAACAAATATGGAATTGACCTGCATGCCTTTACGGGACCGCGATCAGACTATAATGCGCAGGCATCGGCTGACTGGCAGAACGCCGAAGCCGTTGCGGTTACAACATACAGCAGTCTATTTAACACCAACCCTTTTTTCTCAGACCCAGATTTGATAATTCTCGATGATGCGCACTCGGCAGAGAATTACATCTCTGCGTATTGGTCGCTACTAATCGAGAAGTCGAATCCCGAACATGCGGCGGCATTTTCCGCGATGCTGGGCGTGGTGAGCCGTCTGTTGCCAAGTTCTGACAAATCGCGACTCGCCTCTGATCCGCGGGATGCGGAAGACGTGCAATGGGTTGAGAAGGTTCCTACTCCCGTTCTGCAAGGCGTCATCGATGAAATCATATCACTTCTCGACGAACACACGAAAAGCAACAAGCTTCGATATCCGTGGAGTATCCTTCGGGACTCTTTGCACGCATGCCACCTTTATATTTCGAGGCGGGAAATCCTCATCCGCCCGTTGATACCACCATCCAACAGTCATGCACCGTTTGCAGGGGCAAGACAGCGACTTTATATGTCCGCCACCTTGGGAACTGGGGGCGATCTGGAACGTGTAACCGGTCGCCAGCCGATTCATAAAATTCCAATACCAATTGGGTGGGATAAGCAAGGCATCGGTCGGCGTTTTTTCATATTTCCCGGGCGGTCCCTTGACGATGACCAAATAACACCGTTTGTGATGGAATCGATCAAGGTTGCTGGTCGCGCTTTATATTTAGTCCCAGATGATCGCTCGGCCGAAAAGATTAGGCAAACAATTAAGGACGAGGTATCGTGTCGGGTCTTTGACGCAAAAGAGATAGAGGCCTCGAAGAAGCCGTTCATTGATAGCGATAGGGGTGTCGCCGTTATTGCAAACCGCTACGACGGCATTGATTTGGTTGACGACGACTGCCGACTGTTGTTTGTTGATGGTCTTCCGGGTGGTGCTAATCTTCAGGAAAGATTCTTTGTCCTTCGTGTGACCGCACAACTGTTGCTTGATGACCGAATTCTTACTCGGCTGGTTCAAGGTTTTGGTCGCTGCACGCGTTCGCCAAATGATTATGCAGCGGTCGTTGTCTTGGGGGAGAATCTCAATAAGTATCTTTTCAAAAAGGGTCGAAGAGAATTTTTTCATCCAGAAATACAAGCCGAACTTGAATTTGGTCTCGAACAATCAAAGGCAGCATCCGTGGATGAAATGTTGGAGAATATTCGCCACTTTTTTACTCAAGATACCGAGTGGGATAAAGCCGATCAGGCAATTGTATCGCTACGCGGTGGGCTTAATCAACGCGCACTGGCTGCCACGAAAGAGCTTGCTGATGCCGTGGCTGCGGAATTATCATATGCATATGCGATTTGGAATGCAGATTTTACCGTGGCGTTAGAACAATGCCGGGCCGTAATCGGCAAACTGACACATGAGGATCTTCGTGGATACCGCGCCCTATGGCTATACCTTGCAGGCTCGGCAGCTTGGCTTGCGCATAAGGGCGGCCAGCTTTCAAGCGATGATATGGCGAAAGATTACTTTCGTAAGGCGCAGGCCGCGGCACCGGTGCTCCGATGGCTGGTTGCTCTTCATACAGATAAGAGAGCGGCCGGGGCAACTGGTTCGACGATCGACTACAGCCTTGCCGCAAATATTGAACGATTGGAATTAGTCTTGGAATCGATGGGAACTGTTCACGATCGAAAATATGATTTGGAGGAAAAAGCCATACTCGACGCACTTCTCCAAGACGACGACGGTGTAACATTTGAGAACGGACACGAGAGATTAGGACGTTTGCTCGGCTTCGACGCTGCAAGTTCGTCCGTCGAGGCAGCACCCGACTCTTGGTGGATCGCTGACGAATCCCTCTGTTTTGTTTTTGAAGATCACGCCGAGGGCAAAACCAGTACAGTGTTGTCTGTGCGGAAGGCCCGCCAGGCAGCGTCGCACCCGGACTGGATACGAACCAAGCTGAAATTGCCCCCCGATGCTGAGGTAATTCCCGTAATCATTACGCCATGCACGAGAACTACCAAGGGAGCGATCCCTACGTTGAAAAAGCTGCGGTATTGGAATCTGGCCGACTTCCGGGCTTGGGCCGAGAAGGCTCTCAGTGTGTTGCGTGAAATTCGGAGAGATTTTCCGGGACCGGGAAACTTGGCCTGGCGAGCAAGCGCAGCGGAAAAACTTAAGACCGCATCACTTGCACCTCACCAACTCAAGGAAATGCTCACGCGAACGGCTGATCAGGCGATGAAAACGGTAGATGCGGAGGAGGAGCCTGATGAATGATGCGGTCCTTCCTCTCGACGCTTTTATACGCTCCGTCGGTGTCAGCCGTGCGACTCCTCACGCACTGTTCCTTGGGGCAGGCGCATCCATTACGTCCGGAATGCCTTCAGCACAGATGTGCATCTGGGAATGGAAGCGAAATATCTTTCTAACGAACAATGTTGGCTTGGAGTCGCAGTTTTCGGAATTATCCCTTGCAAGCGTGCGCCGAGGAATTCAGCAATGGCTCGATCGGCAAGCGATCTACCCGGCGAATGGTGCACCGGAAGAATACAGTGTGTACATCGAAGCGTGCTATCCAATCCCAGACAGCCGCCGCTCTTATTTCCAAGAAAAAATCCGAATCGCTAAGCCGCATATCGGGTATCAGCTTCTCGGCACGTTGGCATCGCAAGCACTCATTAAATCCATATGGACGACGAATTTTGATCAGCTTGTCAGTCGGGCTATAGCTCCCAGTAGCGTCGTGCCAGTCGAAATCGGGATCGATTCAGCTCACCGAGTCATCCGAGCTAGTAAGACGGGTGAGCTTATAATTGTCTCGTTGCACGGGGACTACCGGTATGACCAACTCAAAAATACGGCAGGTGAGATTAAACGCCAGGAGTACGATCTCGAGTTGGGACTTATCGAGGAGTTGAGGGACTCGCCTGTCATTATTTTGGGATACAGCGGACGGGATGAGTCGATTATGAGCGCATTTTCCCGTGGCGTCGAACAAAATGGTGCGGGCAGCCTGTATTGGTGCGTGCAGGATTCAGACCACATTCCCAGGCCAGTTCTTGATTTGATCAGCCACGCTAGGCGACAAGGCCGCACCGCATATGTTGTTCCCGCACAGGGATTCGACGATATCATGATTCGTCTCGCGCTTCATTGCATGGACACCGCTGGACAGGCAATCGCGGCTCAAATCATTTCCCACAATACGGGTGGGTCTAACGCACCGAGGAGTCGATTTCGAATCGAGCCCAACAATCCTACCGCTATCCTCAAAAGCAATGCATTTGAAATCGAGTGTCCTTCGGAGGTGCTGGCGTTCGAGTTAAAGGAGTGGCCAAAAGAACATGTATGGAAATGGGTGCGAGAACAGACCGCCGACAAGAATGTGGTCGCGGCACCGTTTAAGAGTCAAATCTTTGCCCTTGGTACAGTGGACGACATTCGGGCCTGCTTTGGAGATAACATCAAAGACAGGCCGCAGCGTGCGCCGATTTCGGATGATAATCTTCGCTTTGAGGACGGTGCCATTACATCGTTGATGCGTGAGGCGTTGGTTCGCAGCATGGTAATTGCCACCGGAATGCGAGCCGATCTCTCGTCTGAACTGTGGTCACTGGAATCGCCCCGTGACGAACAGCTTGATGGCGAATCATTTCGCGTCTATCAATCGGTTCACCTGTCGCTGCGACAGATTGAGAAACGGTCATTTCTAATACTGAAGCCGTCCATCAAAGTGCTGGACGCTTCAGGAGAATTAGCGCCGCGTTCGAAAGGAAACCCTATCAAGCTGCGAATTCTTGGCTGGCAACACAACAAGGAATTTAACGAAGCGGTTAACTTCTGGCGCGGAAAACTTCTGGCAGCAGATACGCCGAAGAAGGTTTACGAGTACCCTCTGAATTGCGGCTCGCCTTTCAGATTCTTAATCCGCCGGTCGCCTGCGTTTGCGGAAGTGTCCGGCGGCCGTGGAACGCCCAACATCACCATCGAACCCCGGTTTCAGCCGCTCATCAAGCAGAGAGGAATTCAGATCGGCGAACCCGACCTTGTATTTGCCAATCGCTCAGGTACAGGCATCGTTAGAGATGCACATCCGGTTCGTGGCATAATGAACAACCGGCCCTTTGATTTTCCATTGACTGTACAGGGATTTAGTACGGAGATCCGGTTGGCCGTTATTTGTCCGAAAGCCGAAACCCGATTCCTTCAACTGTATCTCGCGAATTTAGGGAGACAAATTCAACCGAGCCAGCAGGAGGCGGATTACTTACCTGCTTATCCGGGGTTTAGAAACGCGTTTGGTCTAGATCTCACTGTGGCCGAGCCGGGCGGCCCGGGATGGATCATTTGCCCAGAGCCTGCCGGAGCCGATAATCGAGCGAATTCAATTGAGATCGGGAGAAGTATTAATCGGTCGATTGAAACGCTTCAGGCATCTTTCTCACCAAACCTGGTGCTCATATTTTTTCCCGAGCGCTGGTCGCCATATCGCGGCTTTGACACTGAATCTGAGAGATTTAACGTCCATGATTTCGTTAAAGCTGCCAGCGTCCAAAAAGGGATAGGCACACAGTTTCTCGACCAGAGCACACTGTCCGACAAACTACAATGCCGCGTGTGGTGGTGGTTATCGCTCGCGTTCTACGCCAAGGCCATGCGCACTCCTTGGATACTGGATGGTCTCGACAGAGATAGCGCATTTGTCGGGCTTGGGATGAGTTACGATCCCAATCAACCGGATGGCAAGAAGGTCGTCATCGGATGCAGCCACATTTATAGCTCACGCGGCGAGGGTCTTCAGTACCGACTGAGCCAGGTGGAGAACCCGGTTTTTCATGGAAAGAACCCGTATCTGTCGCGGGACGGCGCTCGCCGCGTTGGAGAACAGATTCGAGAATTATTTTTCGAGTCACGTTCTGCATTGCCCAAGCGCGTAGTGATTCACAAGCGAACTCATTTTACAAGCGATGAGCAGCAAGGACTAAGAGAAGGCCTTAGTGGTGTGTCACAGATTGAGATGTTGGAAATTGTGATTGACGATACATTACGCTACGTCGCCTCGGCCGTGGATGCAAATGGCAGACTGTACGAAGATAATTATCCAGTACAACGCGGGAGCGTCGTCCGACTCGATGATTACACTGCGCTGATATGGGTTCATGGCGTCACTTCCGCCATCAGCCACAACCGCCGTTACTTTCAAGGAAAACGGAGAATTCCGGCACCGCTGAGCATTCGCCGCCACGCGGGACAATCCGATATTAGGGTTCTTGCGGAAGAGATTCTTGGCCTCTCAAAGATGAACTGGAACACATTCGATCTGTACACAAAGTTGCCTGCCACCGTACAATCCTCCAATGAGATCGCACGAATCGGCTCGCTCCTGGGCCGATTTCAGTCACGGGCATACGACTACCGCTTGTTTATTTAAGGATACAATGGGCGAGGGCGGTACAGAATGGCGACCAATGATATTACCGTTTTGTTACTGTTTTGGGATAGAAATACCGCCTTGCGGAACCAAAACTCACGATAGGATGCGAAGCCTTGCAACACTCATGTTATGCTGTAAAATAGGCTAATTGAAGGAACTCGTGAGCTTTTTAGCGACGCTCAAAAAACTGCCTCCGAAGCCGAAGGTTGCAGGTTCGACTCCCGCCGGGCGCATTTTTGCCAAAGGCAAAAATAGAGCAGGAGTTTTGAGAGAGTAGATAGTAGAGCACATTCGGCTGGGGCAAAAGAGAGGCTGTCGCCACAACGAAGTGCCCCTCCTGCGGTCTACTCTCTACGTTCTACTCTCAAGGCCGGATAGAGCAGATGTTTTAGAGCAGGCGATCAGTAGAGCACATTCGGCTGGGGCAAAAGAGAGGCTGTCGCCGTGACGAAACACCCCTTCTGCGGTCACCTGTTCACCTGATCACCTCTCAGAGTTTTTTGCCAAAGGCAAAAATAGAGCAGGAGTGTGGAGAGAGTAGAGAGGAGAGCACATTCGGCTGGCGCAAAAGAGAGGCTGTCGCCGAAACGCCCCTCCTGCGGTCTACTCTCAACTCTCTACTTTCATCATCGGATAACAAATGGCCTTCACCTTCGAAAAGTGCACCGTCTATCAGAAAGCAATCCCCTTCGCCGACAGAATACGCGCCAGCCGCAGCACTGGGTTTACCCCACCCGTCAATGTTAGCCGGCACATTTAATGTGCCGGTGGGCCAGGACGTGACAACTTGTTCGTTGATCATCGCTCATTAGTCCTTTAGTTATTGAAAGGGCGACGCCTTGACCGAGCATGGAATCAACTGGTTCAATCGTGGAGTGTTAGCGCGGCACTAGCGTCGAGCATTCTAAATCCCTTGGTCAGGTAGGTTAAACTTATAGCGCAATAATTGTGTAATGAAAATTTGCCGCGGGAAACTCAGGCCGCTGCCAAAGCGGATGCTTTTCGGGCCTTCAATGGTGATGTTGCTGGGGCTGCTTCCCGGATAGTGAAAATTGGATCGATTGGAATAGAGCCGTGAACTGGCTTCAATGGTCACTTTCCGCCGCCAACCGATTCCCCAAACTCCGGTGAACACAGTCAGTTCGTTCCCGCGGACCGTCAGAACTACCTTGCCGGCAATCGTCATGGCGGCCATGCCTCCGATAAAAATGGTCCCCACCAGAAAGGGAAGCCCAAAAAGCGACATTACCAGATTGAATTTGCCATGAAGGATCTGGCTGCCGTAAATGCCGCCAAGGGAACCGCCCGACCAGACACACATAAACGGCACAATAAAAAAGGCCAGCGGTGAACGGGTGGTGGCCCCGGCGGTCCAGCCGTCCATAGTCTCATGGTACCAGCACCCTTTGGGAATGTTTGTAACAGGGTCGGGCAGCGGTTCGCGTCTGGTTGATGCGTGGCCAAGCAATTTGCTGATGGCAAACGCCTCCCCGCATCGGCGGCAATAGGCGAGGTTGTCTGCAACATTCACATCCAGCGGCGGGAATTCTGTCTTACAATTGGGGCAGTAGAGTTTCAAGCCGGATTCTCCACAGATTCAGACATCCAATGCCTTAACAGGCTTTGACTGTACGGCAGCGCATTGTACTTTAGTCTCCTGGAACCGCATAGAAGAGCCCAACGGGGACGTAGCTCCAGTGTAGCGACAAAGCGCGAGGATCATCAAGCCTGGTGTGAGCAAACCCGCAATTACCAAGGGTTTTCTGAACCCCCTAAAACATGAGGCCGCTGGGGATCGAACCCAGGACCCACAGATTAAAAGTCTGTTGCTCTACCAGCTGAGCTACGGCCTCATAAAGGAATTTGTCCTTCCCGCCATTCCTGCGGGACCAAGTATTCTACGATACTGGCGAATTCTGGCAAGCGGTAACGGACTGCAAGCAAAAACTCAGAAATCACCCGGTTCCCGCGACCCGCGACCAATCGGAACAACTCCACAAAGCCGCCGGCTCCGCCGGTGGTGGAACGCGCCCTAAAAGAACCTCGGCCACGCTCCTGGCTCGCCGGCACCAAAGGCGGTGGTTTGCCGCTGATTTGGCGCTATTTCGGTCACGCCCGGACAGCGGGAGATTATCATCACCCGAACAGTTTAATAGGAACGAAATCGCGCCCGTATCGAACGAAAAATTACGCCTCAAAGCCCCGTGCAGTTTGGAACTGCCTCTTACCGCGAAGCTTTGCTCTCCCACGCGGCCAGGGCTTCGGCGATTTGTGCTTTCAACTTTTCGTAGTCCTGCTGATGCTTTTTTAGTTTGGCCGGCACTGCCGCAATGACGGGATCGGCAAACTGCGATTCCATTCTTCCAAGTTCCTGCTCTTTGGTCTGGATCATCTTTTCCAATTCCCCAGCAGAAAGTTTTTCAAGATGCCATGGTAATTTCGGTTTTTCCGGCACCGGCGGTTTTCCGGCCTGCGGCTTAACCGGCGGAGCAGCTTTTACAGACTTCGGAGGGGCTGCGGCGGCCGCTTTTGCAGCTGCGGCCTTGTTGCGGGCGCGTTTTTCCCGGTCCAGCACATAGTCATCAAATGTGCCATCCACCAGCCGCCAGCCGCCCGGTGCGGTTTCATCGGGTTCCATCGCCAAAATTCGGTCGCAGACGTTGGCCAGAAAATAACGATCATGGGAAACCACTAGCAGTGTGCCGTCATAACTGTCCAGCGCCGTTTCCACCACTTCACACGTGTTCATATCCAAGTGATTCGTGGGTTCATCCATGAGAATGACATTGGCGGGTTTGAGAAGCATTTTTGCCATGGCCACGCGGGCCTTTTCTCCACCAGACAGGGTGCCGACCTTTTTGAATATATCATCACCGGAAAACAGAAACAGGGCGGCGAGTTCTCGAATATCCTGTGGTGGCGTAACCGGTTTGACGCTGTGAATTTCCTCCATCACGGTATTGGCGGGGTTTAAATCCTGATGTTCCTGTTGGAAATATTGCACGGTTGTGCCGTGGCCCCAGACGATTTCTCCGGTGTCCTGGGGTTGCTTGCCCGCGAGAATATTCAGCAGGGTGCTTTTACCGGAACCATTCGGCCCGACAATGCCCAGCCGATCGCCGCGCGTCAGTTCCAGCGTGATATTTTCAAAGAGAACTTTTTTACCAAACGCTTTGGATAAATCCCGGAGTTTCAGCACATGCTGTCCGCTGGGCTTTTCAAGTTCCAAATTAAGGATCATGCGGGCGGAATCACCGCCGGGCCGGCCGATGGCCGAGTCAGTCTTGAATCTTTCCAGGCGCGTTTTGCGGCCGCGCGCCTGCATGGCCCGCTGTCCGGCCGAAAAGCGACGGATGTATTCTTCCTGCTTGGCGATAAAATTTTTCTGCTGTTCATAAGCCCGCTGCTGCGTCAACAAACGCTCCGCCCGCTGAGTCATGTAGGCGGAATAATTACCGATATATTCTTCAATACCCGCGGACCGCAAATCAATAACTTTGTTGACCACCCGATCCAGAAAATAGCGGTCGTGGCTGACAATAATCATGGCCGTATCTTCCAAGCCGGAAAGAGTGCCTTCCAGCCAGGTCAACATGGGAATATCCAAGTGATTGGTAGGTTCATCCAGCAGCAGTAAATCTGCGCCTTCCAGTAACATGCGGGCCAGTTGGATGCGGGATTTCTGCCCGCCGGAAAGATTGGCCACAGGCTGGTCCATCTCCCCATCAGTAAATCCGAGCTGTTCCAGCACCATCTGCACGCGCCGCTGAATATCCCAACCTTCCAGATGCTGAAATTGATGCTGCAAATGATCGTAATGCTTTAGGGCCGCATCATGGTCCGGCCCGTCCGGGTCGCGCGCCAGCTCTTCCGCGGCCAACTGCAACTGATGTTCAATCTCTCTGACATGCGCAAAGACCAGTTCCACCTGCTGCCGAACAGTTTGTGTCAAATCCAGCCGCGGCTGCTGAGCGGCATAACTCATGGCGGCGTCACCCGCCAGCGTTGCGGTCCCATGGTCGGGTTCTTCAACGCCGGCGATAATTTTAACCAGCGTCGATTTCCCGGCTCCGTTGGGGCCGATTAAACCAATGCGATCTCCCGCCTGCACATCCATGGTGATGCTTTCCAGCACATGGCGCAATCCATAAGCCTTGCTGACATTCTTAACTGATAAAAGCGACATATTCCGGCGACCTCTTTTTCGCAAAACCAAAGACCAGCAAGTATACCGCAATTTGCCCCAAATTTCCCCCATGGAGTCGGCTCTTGGAGTCGGCTCATGATTTAATTTGGTTTTTCCAAGCGTGTGCCATTTCCCCTAAGTCCCCGGGCATGCACTGTGCGCAACCTGTCACATCTACAAACCAGAGCTAAGTGAACGCCAAAGCCTCAACTGCAAGGCGCAGCGAAAAAAATGGCCTGCGGCTCCATTGGAGCCGCAGGCCATGGCGATTACGTCTAACCCGAGGGGGGCGCGATGGCCAAGCGGGCCGTGCATTTTCTCGCGAGCCGTCCTTAATGTTGCAACGGATGGATCGGGCCGGCCACATGGAGGACAATCACGCTGGCGGACTGGTCCGGCGCAGTGGGCGGTAGATACACGAGTTGGCCACCGGCTCCGGACGCGGTTTGCAGCGTGATGTATGGATTGGCCAGTAAAGAGGCTTTGGTGATCTGGTTGCGCATCGGCACCACCAACGTGCGACTCTTTGGCCACTTGGTTACCTCTAAAAATAATTTGCCACGCTTTTGGGTGGCGTAGCCAAATGGCAAAGCGGCTTTAAAGGGCGAACGATGCGAACCATAGATCGCATCACCATTCACTTTCAACCATTGGCCGACGGCCAACAGGCGATCCACTTCAGGCTTGGGTATGACCCCTTTGGCGGTGGGGCCGACATTGAGGAGAAAATTACCGCCGCCACTGACGCATTGGATGAGATGATGAATCAATGTGGTGGAGGATTTCCAATCATGGTCCCAGGAAACATATCCCCATGTATTGTTGATCGTCATGCACGTTTCCCACGGCCCAGGCAGACCCTGCGCGGGAATGTGCTGCTCCGGTGTGGAGTAATCGCCATACCCTGAGCCAATGCGGGCATTGATGATGATAGTTGGGTCAATAGACCGGATGTAACTATAAAGTTTATGGGAATAGGTTTTATTCCATCCATGCATCCACTGGCCGTCAAACCAGAACAGATGCGTGTGATATTGCGTGATGAGTTCATGAAGTTGTCGTTCCATGTAGTGCAGATAGGCCGGCCCGCGGCCCGGCGCAAAATGCGTTGGATTATACGTTGGATATGTCGCGCTGGGATGCGCGGGCACCTGATCCCGTGAATGCCAATCCATAATGGAATAATAAGTGCAGAATTTAATTCCCTGGTGCCGACACGCCGCGGAAAGCATGGCCAGCGGGTCTTTGTGCCAAGGCGTGGCTTTAACAATATTAAAATTCGTAGCCTTGGTATGGAACATGGAGAAGCCATCATGGTGCTTACTGGTGATAACAATGTATTTCATGCCAGCATGGCGTGCGATTTTAACCCATTGGTTCGCATTAAAATCAACTGGGTCAAATTTTTTGGCCAACGCATTGTACTGCTTATTAGGAATGTGGGCGTTATTCTTTATCCATTCACCTGGTTCTGGCGCATGTTTGCCATTCCATACGCCCGCGGGCACCGAATAGAGGCCCCAGTGAATAAACATGCCAAAGCGAGCCTTTCGCCACCATCCCATATCCGCGGTATGCATTTTTCCCGCAGGTTCCCGCATTTGTTTATTTCCCGGTGCCGATGTGCTTAAACCAACGCTGCGCGCTACAACCCAGTGATGTGTTTGCGGCGCCGCCGCAGAGATCCCGTTTATCAAGGGAACCAATCCGGCCAACGCGGCCACGATCCCAAAAGCGACCAAGCGACGATTCAACATGCCATTACCTCATAAAACATTGGTCCAAACTCACCATGACGCCAATAACAAAGCGCATGCACAGCCATAACCCCCTGACAATTTAACAACATGCTATGTTTTTGTATATCCAAATATATTATCAATGTTGCTTGGTCTCGCGATTGGCCTGGCGGTTGTGCTGACCTTATCATGGTGGTGGGGATATGGATGAGGGCGGCCATATTTTGTTTTTGGGGTTAAAATGGCACTGGAACGCATAAGTGCCTTACATGGGCGGACCTGCAATGGCCAAAGAATTAATTTCTGTCTTTCGGGGATCTCGAAGCCTGCCCGCTTCGCTGATTGTGGCCCTCGGTTTTCTTGCCATGGTAGCACTAGCCTGTGCGGTCGCGGCAGTGGTGGTGGGGGATTTGGCAGGGCCCGTGGCTGCGGCGAAACCCACCGGGGGGGTGGCCGGGGTGGAGCGGTTGCTGGCCTCGACCGATGCTGCCACGATCAAACCGGGAACGTCACCGGCACCGAACTGTTATGCCCCAGTCCTGCGGACGATTGGCCGGCTTCGCGCGGAACACGTGGCGGTGCCGCGTCGGCTTCAGGCTAAGGCAATGATGCACTGGGCTCGCTGGCTGGCTTACATTTCACGGGACTGGCAACTGACGGCTGTCCGACGGGCGCGGGTGCGGGCCAAGGCGATCGCGCTGCTCATGCGGGCGACGAGGGCTGATCCGCATTACGTTCCCGCCTGGGTGGAGTTGGCCTTTGAAACTGCAATCCCGAATCACGGTGCGTGGCCGCAGGCCGAACAGAAAGAATATTTTCACGCGATGGCGATGGCGCTCCTGGCTGGCCCCCATGATCCCCTGGCACAACTTCCACGAATCAATTACCTCTTCGGAACCTCGGAACACTGGTCTCCCGCCCAAAGGAGGGCGTTCTGCTACCGAGCACTGCTTTACCTGAAATTCCGGAATCACGCAGAGGTCGCGAGATTCTTCCTCTATGGCCTCTTTGGATATAAGACGTGGCTCAACATGGAATTGAAAAAATTCTGCCCCAAGCAACTCGCCGCATCGCGCGCCGGCACATGGAAGCCCGATCCCTCCGCTGACCCGTGGCCACCACCGGAAAAGAAAGCCGCCAAAGCCGCCGCGGCCACGCGGCCCGCACACTAAAGGGCATTGGTGGATTCTTTCCGTCCGTCGCAATACTTGCACACGAAACGGTGACATCCGTCGTTATTGGGGCTCCGTCCTATGGGCTACATCTACCGGGGAATTTTTAGACGGGCCATATTAGGGAAATTCGTCTATTAAATGTGGCTGGGTGCTGTGGGAATCGAACCGGGGCGTGGACGGTTCTGGGGCGAGGCCGGGCGACAGCAGTCCGGCAACTTGCGTATCGCCGCGAAATGCGGATGATTTATTCCCAATGGTAACGCTTGCTAATCCAACATCGCGCCGCCGCCGGCAACCGCACCCCCGGACCGCACGCATCTTGCGTGCCCAGCCCCGGCGCGGAACCTCGGCTTTCTCGGGCCCCACTGCGGTGAGTTCCAATAGCCCGCCCTTCAGTTCCCCAATGGGGATCTCCCGCGAAGCCTCCGGGCCGGCGAATGGGAAATATTCCGTCACCTGCGAGGCGGAATTGAACCTCAGTGACGGAACATCCGTCACCGGCAACCTCGCAAGCGATACGTTTCTTGTGTCGGGGCTGACGGTCAATGTCACTGGTGATCCCTACGTAGTTATACCGGGAGATGGCACGCATGACAGCGATACAACAAGCTCGTACACCGCGACTGCGCAGTCCTCGCTTTATAACGACAACGGGTTTTTTCACTACACTTGGGTCGGACCCAACGCAATCTGGGTTGTACATTGATCCAAACCCATGAGATCCAGCCTGACTGCGACAAGGAACCATCCCCTAGGATGAATATTGAGGCGATGTTATGAAATTTGGAAGCACCTACATGGCTCTGGCCCTGTGCTGTTGCGTAGCGACCACGAGGCCCGCCACAGCCAACACGCGTGGGTCGCAGCTATCAGCGGCCGACCAGAAGGCCGAAAAAATTCTGCAAAACGCTCCGGACCTGCGCTTTTGTGGGGATCTGGGCGGACTCCGCCTTTTAAAAACTGGAAAGGCCAAGCCGCCTAAGCCCGTCTGGATACCTGTCGCGGTGCGTAAGGCCATCCCCATATTGGCCAAAGCCAAGGCAGCATTGGACCACGCACTCAAGAGACGCGAAAAAGTGGATGGGGCGGCAGCCGCGACGTTTTTGGCCAGGTACCCGTGGTTTCGTGCGGCGTACGTGTACGGCGGCAGCTACCTCGGCAAGCGTGCGTATTCTTTCAAGCGGTTTCACACTCTGGTGGATGAAGGCTTAACCTTGGACCCGCGTAACCCGCAAGCCCTGCTTATGCGGGCGTGGCTGAGTTACCTATCCCACAGCAAGGTGGTGATGATACCCTGGCCCGGCGGCAAGCCGCTCGGTGGGCACGGCGAACTCCTCGCTTCCGCCCAAGGCAAAATCCGGATCGAACAAAGGCTCAGAAAGGTTCTGCGTGTGGATCCCAACAATTTTCAGGTGTGGTACATACGGTGGCTGCTCGTGAATAACGGTACCAACAAACCCACCCCGGTGAAAACGTGGGTGAAAATCTGGACAGGCCTCCTGCGGACAGCCACGCACGCCGACCTGTTTTACTTCGCCTATGACAAGGCCGCCGTGTTCGGCGAACACGGTATCGTGGGCACTGCACGGCGTTCTCTAGCCTGGTACCCTAAATACTACGAACAATTCTACGGTCGTCCGCCGCCGCCGGCGTCAGCGAAATAGGCACACGAAAAGGTGACATTCGTCGTTATTGAGCGCCCGTCCTATGGGCTACATCTACCGGGGAATTTTCAGATGGGGCATATTAGGGACTGTCGCCTAATAAATATAGTCAGATGCTGTGGGATGCTGTGGGAATCGACTGCGGCAATAAGCGGTTCTGGGGCGAACCGGTGCGAAAGCGGCCCAGCAAAAGCAGCCCAGCAACTTGCGTATTGCTGCGAAATGCGGATGATTTGTTCCCAATGGTAACGCTTGCTGAACCAACATCGTGCCGCCGCTGGCAACCGCACCCCCGGGCCGCACGCATCCTGCGTGCCCAACTGTGGCTTGGAACTTCCTCGCCCGCGTGCGACTTATCGAGTCCCGCAGTTCCCGCACTTCAGGACTCCAGTTTCTGGGCCATAGTGGAAATCACCGGGCCGCCGTGCGTGATAATCGGCAACACCCCGGCTGATCACAACAATTTTCACCAGCCTTGTTTGTCGGCCACAACGCAGTACGCCGCGCGGGTGACCGGAGGCTCGGGAAGTTACACAAGGCAATAACGACGAGTTCTTTTATGGAACGATCTACAACGTATATATATATAGCAAGATCTACCCGTCTGGCACATCAACCCGGGTTTTCCGGGAAAAGGAGATTTATGATTCCTTTGGAATGGCTAATTTCAACCCGTGGTATTGAGAACGCTGTCCCCATCGCCCGGTCGAGTAAACCCGCTATAACGTGCGGCACCGAGGGAACCGGAGCTGGTGCGAAGACGTGGGGCGGCCGGCGAAATGGGATTTTCGAGACCAGGCTTCTTCGCGCGTGCGTCCTCGCGGGCTCGCTCGTGTTTTGCGGCTCTGGGTGGTCGAGCCTGGCGGTCGCTAAACCGGCCCGCAATGCCCATCTCGTGGCACCGTCTGGCAACGCAATCCTTCTGGCACGGCTGGTGGCCGATGCGCGGCGCAATATGCGTCTGTCACCCGGCCTGAGGGCCTACCTACCCTTTGCCCAGCGCATTAACAGGGCTCTGCCTGCCCAAGCCAACGGAGCAAACTCCGTGTCCCTCGCGCGAGGTTCCCTGCCCGGGGACGCCGCTGCCGGACGCGCGGAGGATCTGTTCCGTCGCGTGCTTAACTTAAGCCGCACAGCAAAAGCCGGCAGTGCATCCGAGAGACAGGCTGCTTCGCGTGCAACTGCCGATGCCGCGTGGTTCTTCTGCGTTTATCGGGGGAAGGACGGTAATCTCCGGAACCCGAGGCGTTTCGCTCGCCGGGTAGCCTGGGCCCTGCGGGTTGATCCACGGAATCCCGACGCACTCTTCATGGAGGCAATGTGGATCTGGTGGGGAAGGAAGCCGCTAGGCCGGAGTATTGATGGTCGCGCCCGCATTCGTCCACAGTTGTGCAGGACCGCCGTTGTGGACCTGCAGCGGGCGGTAAAGATTAAACCGAAGTTTCCAGAAGCGTGGTTCGCGCTCTGGTTGATTGGGATGGTCAATGGGAGTTCCACTGCCGCCCAGCTTGTCAATACGATCCATTATGCAAAATCAGCAAACCCGTTTCTAGATGGCGGTGTCGCTGTAGACCGCAGGCTGATGGTATCTGATGCACGGGCCTTCTTGAAAGCCATGTACCCCGCGGAGTACAGGAAGGATTTTGGCCACCAGCCCGCGCCGGCGCACGTGACCTTATGGTAGGGCGGCCAGCACCGACGGGCACGGATCGGCCGTTCGTGTGTTTGCCACGCAGCGCGTCATGGCCTACTGTTGCATCATCGGGGCGGGGGGGTAAAGTAATGGGATGAATGCAACCGAGGATGATTTTGTTTCGCCGCCATCGCCACCTCCGGCTATCGGCGGCACCAAATCTCTGCGGTTTCTAAAGGCGCATCGCCTTTCCGGAAAAAAGATTATTGACACGGTCTATAAAACTGGCCAGCGCCGCCGGAACAAGCCGCTGATGGCGTGCATCGTGCGGCGGGCGGATTCCGGCCCGGCACGCGTGGCCATATCCATCGCGAAAAAGTGTGGATCAGCGGTGGAAAGAAATACGATCCGCCGGCGGGTGCGGGAGGCGTGGCGGCTGGTGCAGCATGAATTTCCTCCCGGCGTGGATGTGCTGGTGGTGGTCCAGCCGCATGGACGCATGGCGATGTTGGAATATCAGCAGCGCCTGCTGGCCATGCTGCGGAACGGTCTGTAACGGTTTAAACATGGAAAATAAAATTGACAACGCGGCCCTGCCTCCATTGGCGACGCGACACACGCCTGAGCATGGAGCAGATAGCCGGATGGAAATGGATCAGGCGTTTATGCAAGCAGCCATTGCATTGGCCGCCAGTGCTGCGGAACGCGGGGAAATTCCAGTCGGGGCTTTGATCGTGCAGGAAATAGATGGCCAGCGGCATATTGTCGGCAGCGGTGGCAACCAGCGGCAGATGGATAGCGACCCCACCGCCCATGCGGAAATTATCGCTTTAAGGCAGGCCGGTGCTGCGTTAAAGCGCTGGCAACTCACCGATTGTGATCTGTACGTTACTTTGGAACCGTGCCCCATGTGTGCCGGCGCTTTGGTCAATGCCCGGATACGGCGCGTAATTTTTGGTTGCCGCGATCCGAAGGCCGGTGCGGTGACCACCCTTTTTCGCATCACCGATGATCCGCGATTAAACCATCGCCTGGAAATCACGCCCGATGTTCTCTCGGAACAATGTGCGGATTTGTTGAAAATGTTTTTTAAATCTCGGCGGTAATGGGGCATCAATCGCGACGGGGCGTAACGAGTCGTGTCATTAGATTTTGTATCCGCGGAGAACTCAACGCTTCCGCATTGAGCCAACGGTGTAACGCAGTTGCGTGGTGCCGGTGGTTCGGAATTCTCCGGCTGGTCGTTCTTCTGTGCGTTGTCGGGCGGCGTTATCCTACGGCACGCACGGTGCGGTGCTCGGTGTGGTTCGGCCGCGCTTCCACAGTCTCATCTCCTGTCTCGTGTGCGGCGGGAGGAAGTGGCGCGGGTTCGCGACCGGCGGCGACTTCCTGGGTAACGCGCTCAAGCCCGGTGAGAATATCCCGCGCGGTGCGATATTTGATATTATTTTCGTCAGGCGGCCGGAGGATTTCATCCGTCAGTCGCTTGAGGTGCCGAGCCTCCAGACTCTTGGGGTTAAAGTGAATAAGCCCCTTGAAATCAGGATTGGAGTGCGGTTTGTTCATCTGCACCGCAAGATAAAATAAGTCCACGGCTTTATCGACCTTGTGCAGGCCGCCGCGTAAAACATCGGAGGTGACCAATCCATTTTCACTCATGTGATAAAGCATGCGTTGAATCTGGGAGGTTTTCATCATCTCTTCAAACAGCGTATGCAGCAGGGAATTATCCGAGAAGGTTTCACCCACCCGCACCGCCGAGCCAAAATCAATAAACCCGACGCCATTTTCGGTAATGACAAAATTGTCTAATCGCAGATCCAGGTGGATGACCCCGATTTTTTCATGCAGCACCGCCAGCAGTTCACAGGATTGTTTGGCGAAATCAATTTGCGAAAGGCCTTCGCCGCCGTTGCGCATCCAGTTCATGTACAGCGTTCGGACAAAACCTTTGGAATCATGTTCCACACCCAGGCAGCGCGGCACACGGTCGCAGAACGGCTTGGGCAGGTCGCGCTGGAGGATTTTGAGCATCGCGGCCTCACGCGTGAGGAAAACCGGAAATATCTTTTCCGTAAATTTCATAGCCCGGCGGCGAATGTCGTCCAATGAAGCGTCTGGGAATTTGGATCGCAGTCGTGACACCACCCGATCCACCGTGGGGACCTGTTTGACAACGACATATTTTTCCTGCTCGATATCTTTACGTCCCAGATGCACGTGGTAGGTAAAGCGTTCTGTAGATTCACCGGGTTTTAACAGTTGAACGCGGCGCGCCACAAGATAATGCACCGGCTTGCCCATTCCGGGGATGGACATGCCGAGAATCGGGGTGCGAACACTTTGCACAGCACCTTCCAGGATAAAACCCTCCCAGCGGGTGAAGCGCTGAGCAATTTCATCCACCAGCAACTTATTAGGCGACACCATAATCGCTCTGCCGCCCCAGCGCAGATTCGGAAAAACATCTTCCGGAGAAAGCGCTGTTTCCGCAGGTAAAAACAAGTGATAAGGCAGGCCGCGGGCGGTGTTTTCCATACCATGAGCCAGACTGGAGGTATATTCCGGATCACGCGCGAAGACTTTGTTCTGGATAAGCTTTACGGAGGAAGATTTATCCGCCAGGGATTGCAGGCGTTCCAGCGAAGCTTTTCGTTCACTTTTTAAGGCCATGAGGTCACCAACCTTCTTTATGCGTTGTCCGCCAACCGCGGCAATTGTTCTACCAGCCTGCGCAACATCTCCGGCCGCCGCAAAGCGCTTTATGGCGCAGGCCACCATTCCTTTATCGGAGGCAAACGCATCGGCCATGAGACTTTTAACGGGGGATTTTCTCTCCACGTCCGAATAACTCTTATATCCTTGTTATCGGAATAAATCCTGTATTTTTTTGCACCCGGTCTTGGCTGCAAGAAGCAACGTGCGCCTTCGCCCTGGCCGGCCATTATTTTTCCGAAGCCGCTATAAAACTGCGGACTTCGGTGGCTAATTTTTTTCGCATGGGGGCCGGGTGATAGACCATGTGGCCGCCGCGGAAAAATACTTCATGAATGTTATCTTGCAGCTTTTTGCTTAAATCGAGATGATCCATGGTGTAAATGGTTCCGAAAAAGGGCGTGGCCAAATCAAAATAGCCGCTGCACACCAGGACTTTCATGAAGGGATTACGGATCATGGCGCGTTGCAGATTATCCGTCACATAAAGAAAGCCCATGCCCCCGCCGCCAAAGTGCCAGGGGTAAACGTCATCGGAAAGTGTTTTGTAGGGCAGATTGTTGCGATATTTCAAATCTTGACGCACGTATTGATCAAAAGCGCTGGTAAACGGTGAAATGAAGTCCGACATCGCCGGATCATAAGAGGCCGCACCGCCGGTGGGATTCGGGTTGTACCCGGTCAATCGCGTGTCCATGCGGCCAATGATTTTCCGTTGATCGCGCAGCAGAGACTGTTCAAAAAGTCCCGGCCCGATGCGCAAATTCGCCAGTAAACATTCCCGTTTGGATAAGCCGGTATAGCGTGCCAACTTAGTGGCGATGATGTCGCGCTGGGCCGTGGTGAGCGTGCTGCCCTGTGCCAGAGCCGAGATGTAATCTGTAATGGCCCAGTGTTCCACTTTTTTCAAGGTGCGATGAAAATGCTTTTCTAAAGCCGGTGCCAGTTTATGGTGATACCATGCGGCAGCGGTGTAGGAGGGGACGAACAGAGGATAGGGCGTATCATTGCCAAAGTTAGGTTCGAGAATCTGAAAATTCAGCGCACAGGAAATAAGTATCACGCCATTCAGCGTCATGCCGTCGTGTTGGGAAAGATAATCCGCCAACCCGCAAGCGCGCGTGGTGCCATAGCTTTCCCCGGCCAGGAATTTAGGTGAACCCCAGCGTTGATACATGGTGGTATAAAGCCGAATGAACGACGCCACGGAGGCAATATCCTGTTGGACCCCATAAAATTTTTGGCCCGGAACTCCCGGCTCCGGATGGCTGAATCCGGTGCCGACAGGATCGACAAAAACCAGGTCAGACGCGTCCAGCCAGGTCTGGTGATTGGTGACAAGCTTGTAGGGCGGGGGCGTGACATTGCCCTTGGGCGTAAGCTCTACGCGCGTAGGTCCTGCGCAGCCCAGGTTCAGCCATACGGATGCCGCCCCCGGTCCGCCGTTGAATAAAAATGTAATGGGTCGCTTGTTGCGCTGGGTGGTCGAAGAGATTCCGGGTTTGGGATCTTTCGTATAGGCGATAAAGAAAATCTTCGCCTGCACTTTACCGTTGCTTTTCATGGGCATGTAGCCGGTGGTAACCGTATAGTGCAGGACTTTTTTATGGATCGTCAGTTGAGCGTGCACAACAGATAGACCGTTCGGATTCGCCTTAGGTAAATGCGCCTCGGTGGGGGCGGCCTTCGTGCGGCGAACTGGCGGTTTGGCGGGAATGGGTGCAGCATAGGCCGCATTTCCGAACGCTATTATCGCTGCGCCGAAGAATAGACTGCATATTCTGACTGCTGCACGCATCATTTCAACTCCAGCTATTTTACACCTGATAACGCTGTCCACAAGCGTAGATATAAGGCTTACGCCCCATATAAGCAAACTCGTGGCAAATTTCGTGGTAAATTTCCGCTTTCAATTTTAACTCGGCTGGCATATCATCTATACGACTAGCGGAGTATTAAGGTTTTGTGAGAACTTCATAATGAAACGACTTCTCGACGGCATCGAATCACCAGCAGACATAAAACGCCTGACCGTGGATCAACTAACCCAACTCGCCGGGGAAATTCGCGAAACTATTGTGACCACCGTGGGTGCCAACGGGGGGCACCTTGCACCGAATTTAGGCACAGTGGAAATTATTCTGGCATTGCACGCCATATTTGATATGCCGCGCGACCGCCTGCTGTGGGATGTCGGACACCAGTGTTATCCTCATAAGCTTATTACCGGTCGGTATAAAAATTTTGCATCCCTGCGGAAAATGGGAGGCGTTTGCGGCTTCCCTGACCCCAGCGAAAGCCCCTATGATCTTTTCAGCGTCGGCCATGCGGGCACAGCCGTGAGCACGGCAGTGGGAATGGCACGGGGTGATGCGCTGTTGAAGCAGGACACACGCGTAGTGGCGTTTGTCGGCGACGCCTCTATTGTTAATGGTGTGGCGTTTGAGGGGTTGAACAATGCCGGTACGCTGAATCGGCAAATGCTCATTATCCTTAATGACAATTCCATGAGCATCAGCGAGCCGCAGGGAGCCTTCGCCGGGTATCTCGAACACCTGCGTGTGACGACAACGTATGACGAAGTGAAGCGTCGCGTGCAGGAATTGCTGGATCGTATTCCTTATGGCCAGCAAATTTGCGATATCGGGGTGCACGTGAAGCAGGGCATTAAAAATGCCATTGCTCCGGGTCATATATTTGAAGACTTGGGTTTAAAATACTTCGGCCCCATTGACGGCCACGATTTGCCGGGGTTAATGGAAAAGCTCAACGAACTCAAAAGCCTGAATGCTCCGGCGGTTTTGCATATTAAAACCATTAAAGGCAAAGGATACGAATGGGCCTGTGAAGACCCCACCACGTTCCATAGCCCCAAGCCCTTCCGTGTGGAAGGGTGCCGGGTGGTTATGAATCAGGGTTCGGGGCGCTCATGGACGGCGGCTTTTGCTGACGCTATGACCAATTTGTGCCGCATGCACGCCAATGTGGTGGGAATTACTGCGGCCATGCCGGATGGCACGGGCATGATCAAGCTTAAGCCGCTGTTTCCGGATCGCTATTTTGATACGGGAATATGCGAGAGCCACGCCACGGCGATGGCGGCGGGCATGGCCAAAGCAGGATTGCGGCCGATCGTGGCGGTGTACAGCACATTTTTACAACGGGCGTTTGATCAGGTATTTCAGGAAGTCTGCCTGCAAGGGCTGCCGGTAATTTTTTGTTGTGATCGCGCGGGCCTCGTGGGAGATGATGGAGCGGTGCATCACGGATTTTGCGATTTGTCCTTTTTGCGCAGTCAGCCCGGTATGGTGCTGATTTCACCATCGGATGAGCGTGATTTAATCGGAGCACTGGATTTCGCCGTCGGGCAGGAATCACCGGTACAAATTCGATATCCGCGGGATAATTGCCCTCCGGAACCCCTGGGCGAACTGGTCCCATGGACCATTGGTAAGCAGGGCGGAAAATCGCGGGTATTGAAAGCCGGCGAAGATGCCATGATTATTGCGTACGGATCCGTGGCGTTGCAGGCGCTATCCGCAGCGCAGTTGCTGGAAAATGATGGATTAAACGTTGGCGTAGTGGACGCCCGCTTCTGTAAACCGTTGGATGGAGCCATGCTGCAGCAGGTATTTGCTTCCGGAAAACCCATCATCACGCTGGAAGACCATTCCGTGGTGGGGGGCTTTGGTTCGGCGGTGGTGGAATACGCTCAGGCCAATGGACTTGATGCCCGGGTGGTAACCCGCGCGGGTCTGCCCGATCGCTTTATTCGCCATGCCAGTCGATCGGAACAATTTAAGGAAATCGGCCTTGATCCAGTGGGCTTGGCAGCCACAGTACGTGATGCCATAAGCCGCCAGATTGCAACGGAGAATGGCACAGTAAAAGAGCCGGCCGCGTCTGCCCGTCGCGCTGCACGCCTGCGGGATTAACTTCACCCTCTGGCCAGTTACCGGAGGCATACGGCCAGGGGCAAAGATCTGTTACTAAGAGCGGCAGTTCAGCTGCCTGGCGATATCACTGGAATAAAATAGTGGCTGGGGCATTGCAACCGATGAAACTCCCGATGAAAATAGCGTCGTGAACTCAAACCGCGACCCACAGCAGATTCTTGTCATCATGCCCACTTGGCTGGGCGATGCGGTTATGGCCACGCCCTTTCTTCGCGCGTTGCGCCAGTTGTTTCCCGCGGCGCGTATCAGTTGTCTTGGGAAAAATCTCGTGCAACCCGTGCTTACGGGGCTTCCTCTTATTGATGCAGCCATATCATACTCCACCGATAAAGCCGGACGTATCAATTATCCACAAACGGCCGCCGCTCTGCGGAAGCAGAAGTTTGATCTTGCCGTGATTTTGCCGAACAGTTTTCGCTCGGCATTTCTGGCCTGGCGCGCCGGCATTCCCCGGCGGCTGGGTTATAACCGTGACGGGCGGTGGCTATTGCTGACCGACGCGATAAAACCCGTGCCGCGCACAGAGTATGAAGTCCGTCTGATGATTCAGCGTCGTGCCGCGCGGGAATCCATTGCAGCAGACCGATTACCCCCTGAGGCAACCGTATTAACTGATCTGCAAAAAATTCCCCTTTGGTATGTAAAGGCGTCCTCTTGGAATACATTTCAGCCGTTGCCAACGCTTGATTATTACCTCGAGCTAAGCCGCTATCTGGGCAGCGCACCAGGCGATCGAAAAATGCTACTGGGCATCACCGAAGGTGAACGAGATCAGGCCCAGGCGGTGCTGGCGCAGGCGGGAATTTCCAGCGATGCACCCTTCATGATGCTTTTTCCAGGTGCCCATTTTGGCGCAGCGAAATGCTGGCCGCCAGACCGCTTTTCGGCCGTTGCCGCGGCGGTGGCGGCCGGCCACAGCGGGCCGCCGGCCCATGTACTTATTGGCGGGACCCAGCGGGAAAGAGCACTCATTGACGCTATTTTGGAGGGCATTCCGCCGGCTCTCGCCGCACGCGTGATTCCCCTGCATAAGCTCAATAACGGTGCCGGGGTAAGTTTAGGGGCTATCAAGGAACTGGTGCGCCGCGCGGCAGCGGTGTTATGCAATGACACGGGGCCTCGGCACTTCGCCGCCGCACTAGATACGCCGCTGGTCACCCTTTTTGGCCCCACCGACCCACGTTGGGCGGAAATATTTTACAAAAATGAGCAGCAGATCGCGTTGTCGGTCCCCTGCGGCCCGTGCCAGTTGAAAGTGTGCCCGATTGATCATCGGTGCATGACGGGCATTACCGCGGAGATGGTTTTGCAGGCGGTCGCGGAGAAGTGGCGAAAGGAGGCGGTGTGAAAATAGCGCTGATCATTGAACATTTTGACCCTTCGCGCGGCGGGGCGGAAAATTATACATTTTGGCTTTCTGAACAATTAGCTCGGCGCGGGCACGAAGTCCATGCGCTGTGTCATGATAGCGACAGAAAAAGACATAAATATCAGGCCGCCCATCAAGGGGCATCCTACGATGTGCAGCGCTCGGCTCATGCGGGAAAATCGCCGGATGTGCTGCCTCCGGATGGAGTTCAGGTCCATCGTCTGCCGGCGATAAAATTAAGTACGGGAATTGGGTTTCGACAGTTTGGCATTGCGGCCAAGGCCTGGTGTAAAGCGCATCATCCTGATGTGGTGCATTCCATGACCGTCGCATGCGCGGGAGATTTATACCATCCACATGCCGGGGTTTACGCACGAATTCAGCAGCAATCTATATCTTCCCGCGAGACGTCCCAGGCTGCCAATTTCAAACGCCTGATGCTCCGCTTTTCCAGCAAGCAACGCACGCTTCTTGCCCTGGAGCGCCGCGCCGCCCAAGCCCTGGCCGATCAGCAGCCCTGGAAAATTCTGTGCATAAGTCCGGCGATGGAAGAGGATTTTCGATCGCTATACGGTTCCGCGGAAAACAAACTGGCCTTGCTTGAAAACCCGATGATGATTCACCCGCCAGAGGGAACGCAAATTCAAACAGATCGCCAATGGTTTAGAGATGTATATGCGTTGGCACCGGAGGACCGCGTGGCGGTTTTTGTGGGCCATGATTTTCGCCGCAAGGGATTGTCCTGGGCGATCCGGGCGGTAGCGCAAACAAAAACCTCGTGGAAGCTGGTGGTGGCGGGACTGGGCAAAGTTAAAAATTACATTGCCTTAGCGCAGCAGTTGGGCGTGGCGGACCGGGTAAAATTCATCGGGCCTACGAGCGTTACCGGCGGAGTTTACAGCGCCGCCGATGCGCTGCTTTTGCCCACATTTTATGACAGCTTCGGACTAGTGGCTCTGGAGGCGGTGGCGTATGGATTGCCGGTGATCAGCACGCGGTTTTTAGGTTGCCATGGCTATATTGAGAATAACAAGCTGGGGACCATTGTGGATTCCCCGCGGGAATTCCCCGCCATGGCACAAGCCTTGGATGCACTGGCAACGCAACTTCCCGATCGCGCGGATTTGGCCCGAGCGGCGGTTGCCGCAGGGCAAGCCTTACTGCCCACAGCACATCTGGATAAACTTGAAGCGCTGTATGCAGGCTGCCGCGAAGTAAAATTAAAATTGCGCCGTTAATGGACCGAATTGTTTTTCACAGGACTTTCATGACTGGCACGCAGATTTTAGGCACGACTTTGATCAGTATTATCATGGCATATCTGATCGGGGGCATCCCATTTGGTTTACTGCTGGGACTGATGCGCGGCGTGGATATCCGCACGCAAGGCAGTGGAAATATCGGAGCCACCAATGCCGGACGGGTGCTGGGAATGCGCTATTTCTGGTACGCCTTTGCG
The DNA here is from genome assembly GCA_021805985.1 of Planctomycetota bacterium. Lineage (GTDB taxonomy): Bacteria > Planctomycetota > Phycisphaerae > WQYP01 > WQYP01 > JAMDCX01. Next base: position 26,287 of record JAJZDN010000008.1, read on the forward strand.
CTGGATTTTCTCAAGGGATTTGCCCCGGTGCTGGTCGTGGATTTAATTGTGCGACATTGGCATGGCCCGGAGTGGCTGCCGCTGGCCACGGCTGCTGCCGCAATAGGCGGGCATGTATTTCCCTGCTATTTAAAGTTCAAGGGGGGCAAAGGTGTGGCCACCACGTTTGGCGTGGTGATGGGGGTGTGGCCGGTTTTAACGCTCGCGGGTTTGGGGGCGGCGCTGGTGTTTTTACTGGTGTTTCTGGTGTATCGGATCATTTCGCTTTCATCGCTGGTTGGCGTTATGGTGTTTATGACCCTGATTCCAATTATTGGCCATGACATAGGCCCCGTTGATGGCTTCCTTTATCCCCAGCCCTGGACTAAACTCGCGCCGTTGATATTCACCGGGTGCCTGATTGGTGCGTTGATTATCATGAAACATCGCAGCAACATCCGCCGACTGCTCAACGGCACCGAACCGCGAATGGGCGAAAAGCATAAATAATGCCTGCCGGCTTAGAACGCGTCGATCAGGTCAGGAATTCCACCTGTCCTGGGTGTATAATGTTTCGCCGGAGTGGCGGATGCTCACTGGCTTTTATGGAAAGGACTCTTTTATGATTCAAACGCATGGCTATGCAGTGCAAAGTGCTTCTTCTGCTTTGGAACCTTTTGTATTTTCTCGTCGCGTGCCGGGACCCAAAGATGTACATATTGACATACTATATTGCGGGATATGCCATACCGATTTGCATCAGTGTCGCAATGACTGGGGCGGTTCAACCTATCCGATGGTTCCGGGCCATGAGATTGTCGGACGCGTGAAATCGGTGGGTCCTGAGGTTACAAAACTGAAAGTCGGCGACTTCGCCGGCGTCGGGTGTATGGTTGATTCCTGCCGCCAGTGCCCAGCCTGCCGGGCTGATCTGGAACAATATTGCGAAAACGGCACCCTCTGGACCTACAATTCCAAAATTCCTGGCACCAATGAAAACACTTTTGGCGGTTATTCAGATCAGATCGTTGTGGAGGAACGTTTTGTCGTTAAAGTTGCATCCACGCTGGATCTCAAAGCCGCCGCGCCGCTGTTGTGCGCTGGCATTACCACGTATTCTCCGCTGCGACACTGGAAAATCGGTAAGGGACAAAAAGTGGGCGTGATTGGTTTGGGCGGCTTGGGGCACATGGGAATTAAATTTGCTAAAGCCTTGCAGGCTCACGTCGTCATGATCACAACCTCTCCGGAGAAAGCCAAGGATGCAATGCGACTGGGTGCGGATGAAGTTCTGATTTCCCGCGATTCCGCCGCCATGGCCCGCCACGCCAAAAGCTTCCATTTTCTGCTTAATACCATTCCCACCGGCCACGATTTAAATCCGTATGCCCAGCTATTAAAGCTGGACGGCACCATGGTGCTGGTAGGCGCCTTAACCGCTCTGACGCCGCCGCTGCTGGGTGTCAGCATCATTCATGGTCGCCGCAGCATTGCCGGCTCCACCATCGGTGGCATGGCCGAAACGCAGGAAATGTTTGATTTCTGCGCGAAACATAACATTGTCAGTGATGTGGAAGTCATCGCGATTCAGAACGTCAATCAAGCCTTTGAACGCCTGCTGAAAAATGATGTCCGATACCGCTTTGTGATCGACATGGCAACGCTCCGGACAACGGGATCGACAGGCGGCCCAGGCAAATAAGGCAGCCACTGGAAGACCTTCCCGCCTGAGGTACAGGCTACAAAGGACAGATGGGATTTAACCCGTATTGATTGTTCGACCCCTGTTGAGCCGGAACAACACGGGGGCGTTTCTCCGGAGGAACTCATCAGATGACACGTTTAGCCGTTTTAGTCGCGAGCTTGCCTCTTATGTTGTTCACCTTAACAGCGCACGCTGGAGTGCTTGGAGGGGTGCATGCCGATGGCTACATGTTTGTGCCCGTCAAGCGAGTGCCTAAAAATTATGATGCGGGCTTCTCCATGTATTCCGCGGCCTGGCCGCTCCTGCTGCGGTACCCGGGAAATCAATTTCAGTCAGGGCTTTTCGGTACATGGATGGCGGCCCAGTACACAGGCAAGCCCCCGCAACATTTATATTCGGACATTGAAGGGGGCCTTGGCTGGTGGCGCGGAACCCGATTTCCCACTGCGGCCCCGAAGTTTCACCTGGGGGGTGTGGCGTTTAATTTTCAGTTCATAGCGGACGCACCGGGCAATGGCAAAGGCAGTTGGAAGCACCCGCGTGGGGCTTACGCCGTGGCCCAGCTTAGTCCTTGGTTGCTCTTTCCGCCTGATGGTCTCACACTGAAACCCGGCGTCAACGGTCAACTCTTTGGGTACGGCTATCTGCCGCTACCGCTTACCGATCCGCAAGCAACCACCGACGGCAAAAACATCCCCATGGGCAATCACTGCTGGACATTGTTTCTCAACACGCGTAACTTCAAGGGGCCAGTCTGTTTTTTTACGCCGTACTTCTGGAACCGCCCTGCCGTAAGGCACGCGCGCCTCGTTGGCAAATTGCTCGACTCGCGATGGTCCATTGCCAATAAGGCCTTTCAGATGGAAACACAGTATCTTCCCGCCGCCATCAGCCAGATAAGTACGGGCACCTACGCGCGTCTGGGGCAGGTGTCCTTCCCAGCCGATCGCCAAGGGAACGCCGTCCTGCTCAACCGACTGACCAGTTACAGTCGTCAAGCGCTTTGGGACCCCGTAAAAGCTTGGTTTAACGGCGGCCCAGCGGTGAGCGGCAGGCTCCCCTCGTCGCAGGGCTTTGTGCAGCAGTTTAAGCCCCATTTGTGGTCTACTTGGAAGATCTATGCCAATAGTACGTCCAAGACGCAGCACGCCGGACTGCCTTGGACACTTTTCGCCAAAGCATTTCTTCCCGACCCGGCGTCTTACGGCTTCACTTGGAACCGGCAGTTGGTGCACGACGGACCCGATGGAACCCGCGCCTTGTTACCGCGATTTTACCGGCTTGTGCACCGGGGAAAACAGGCCCAATGGCATGCGGTACACGCGGCCGATGTTCCCCCTGCGACTGGGCTTAAGCGGATCAACTTTTATCCATCGCGGAGGCGGCCGCCCCAACCCTACACCACGCCGGACGGCCCCAACAGTTCCTACAAAAAGCCCGGCCCGGCGGCCGGACCATTTTACGCTCATTTAAGCGATGGCTCGCTGGTAACCTATTACTGGTATCGCTTTGAAGACCAGCCCGCTCTGCTGCACGCCGACCTCAGCCAGGCCGAACGCAACAAAATGCAGAAGCGAGCGGAAATGCTGCAGCGCCATTGGACAAAAAATCGCCAGTACCTGCCGCCGCCAACCCGAGGATCGCTGGCTTATCTCGACCCGGCACAACTCGTCACGCCGCCCAAACGTCTGGCCATCGGCTATGTGCCGATTGTCACCCGCCAGCAGTGGGCGGCCTCTCGTGGCACCGGGAAATAAGCGCGATTGCTGCCCCATTTTTTATGACCGACACCGTTTCCATAACGGTGTTCCGCTCTTAAAAGAGCGGCAAATTTGCGGGCGTGTCATTGAAAAAAGGTATCAGGTAACTTTTTTTCTAGCGCCGTCGCAACCCGGCGATTACTCGGACAGGCTCCTAGCTGATAGCAAACAATTATTAACGTTGAGTGGATAATTCGTGCCTGACACCTTTATTTGCGGTTAACCCAGCCCGCATCCGGGGGCGGAGCGGGAAATGTTACATCACCGCTGGCACCGGCCCGCACTTTGGTATGCGGGGAATTATTAATCCGGACGGTGAGGGTAAAAGAAAGCGCCGGGAGACTCAGGTATAAAAGAATGCGCGTCAGGGTGAACCGTTGCGGCGGTTCGGGTTTTGGAAAATCCGGCGTAATACCGGCCGCGACGAGCCGGTCGTATAGATTCGGGTGTATGCGCCGGCGGCCCGACATCACGGCAGGCATCTGATTGACCTCGTAGATGCGCTGCAAGGCCTGCGCATAGGCGGCCTCCTTCCCCTCGTTTGCAGAGGCAATCGCATCCGCCCGGACTTCCATGCGCCGTCCCATCCTCCGAAAACGTGTCCGCATGATCAGTGTTACCGCCAAGAGACCGCCGCCCCACATCAGGCCATTTCCGCCGGTCGCGATCAGCGGCCGGATGAAAACCAACGGGAAAAGGATCATGGGCTGCATCAGTCTCAGAAACAACACGCGGCGCGGCTCGGTTAAATGCGCTAATTCATGTCCAGTCACAGCGGCGATTTGCGCATCCGAGAGGTGTCGCAGCAACCCCTGCGAAAAAATAAGTTCACGGCTAAGGGGCAATGCATACGCATTGGCAAATGCGCCGGGCAACACCCAGATGCGACGTGGCTGCACATCCATGCGCCCGGCGACTTCAGCGACAATTGCCGCAAGCCGATCATCAGCCGGTCTAAGTAGCCCTGACAGAGAGAAAAATCGTATCATTCCGCCCAGCCGCAAGGTCGCAAGAAGCAAAAAAAGCAGCCCGGCGATCAGCCACGTTTCAGCGCCAAAGTTTTTCGGCATCGTCACGATTGCCCACAAAAACAGGGCAAAGGGTATTACCCTCCCCAGTAGAATCATGAGCCAGGAAGTTAACCACTCCCTGAAAGTGGTTTCGGGGAATATTTCTCGGGTCAGCCAGTAGGATCCCAACCACGCCGCTAACAGGCTCGATCCGGCAGGTTCCCACGCCGGAACTGAAAGATGCAGTGTGCGTGCAAGCAGGTAGATGTCTACTGGAAGGAACACCATACTTAACCCGGCCGTGACACGGATTGGATACAGCAACCGTGCACGCAATGTCCAATGTTGCCCGCTGCTGCGTCGCCACGCGGACAATCCAAAATAATTGACTGCGCGTATAAGCAACAGCGTTGCAAAAAACGAAAAGACGACCAGAATTAACGTCAGCATACTGCCCATCATATTCAAGAAATGGTAACCGTTCACAGCCTTCCAGCCGGCAAGGCACACCCTGAACGTCACCACGAGCAAAGTATATCCATCTCTCGAAAAGAAGGAAGTTAAGCAAAAATGGCAAACCCACGCGCCGCGTTGCTATGTCTATCATGGCAATCCTGCCGACCCAACCGGCAGGGGCGCACGCAGGAGCAAACCCCCGGCATTGCCCAGTGCTATGATTTATGCGAAGCCGGCTTCAAGGGGCAGCCTTCAGGCCGGCCTACCGCAACCACGACCGGTTCGGTAGTATAGTTGTCGGAAGAGAACCTTTTGCAAGCTCCCCCGACGTTGTTTTGGTTATTGGTCTGCGGAGATGCCCCTGGCAAACGCCGCCGAGTAATTTAATAAAAGAGGTTAATGCGATGAAGCCGAGAAAATTAAGCATAGTGGCGAATTCGGCCCTGGCCCACGTGGCTATTGCATTGGCTCTGTCGGGTGCGCAATGTGGGCAGGCGATCGGGGAAATTACTCCCGGCTTCATGAAGGGTGTCCTTTCCGGCGCGATAAAGACCCGGCCACTTCTCGGCACGCTCGCCTTAAATCCTGTGAAGAGTATTGCGATCCATATAAAGCCTTTGCACTCCAAGCTCCTGATTGGTGGCGGTGCGACGTTGAAGGAGTCCTTCCACAACACCGGAACACAGCCTGCCTCCATCGGGTTCAGCATTCCCTGGTCCGGTTCGTTGCAGAAGTTTTCGGTCACAGGCCCAGCACAACCTGTGGAACGAACGAGGCTTTCCCGTTGGTGGCCCGGTAGTTATCGCTCCTTTATGTTCCACACTTCAGTAGCTGTCATGGCAATAAAAGGGGGCCAAGTGTTGCGCCGACCAGGCGTCCTGCTGCCCGGCTCAATCTTTGATATGACGGTGCCCGGCACGTACCATATCCGCACGGCTACCGGACCGACAAAATCGAACCAGACGGTGATCGTAATGTTGCCTCCTAACGTCGATAATCGCCCCCTGCGTCCATTTGTTGTACCGCCAGGCGATGCTTGGCCCCGCGCCGTCGTATGGGGCAGACCTTGGCATGGCCTTATGGTTCGCCTTTACCAAATTAAGTCCAGGAAAAGGCACGCGGAGACTGGCTTCAGGTTGAGGGTGATGATCCGTAACCGTAATAGCAGTCCAACTTCCATCAGGCTGGTGGGTGTTGCGGCGGGGGATTTCGCAAAAATGCGCATTTACGGTCCGAACGGTATTTATTCCAACGCTCGAAAAGGGAAGAAAGTTAACCTCACGAATATCCCGGTTCCATTGACCGCTTATGGCAAGCTGCTGGCGAGTGGAGGATTGGCGAAGGTAAAGAAAACAAGTTTCACGCTGCAACCCAGGACCACATACGAATACGCGCCTTTGATAATACCGAATGCAACCCATGACTTGTCATTGCCGGGACGGTACCGATTACAGGTGGAACTCGCGGGTACGCATTGTTGGTCGAATGTTGTGTCCCTGGGCCGACAACTTTCAATAACACCGATATCGCCGTCTATTGGCGATGTCGGACCGATTCGCCCGCCGGTTGAATCAGTCAGTGGCATTACCGCACGCCTGATTCCTGGTGCATCAGGCGTGCTGGTCAAGGCCCAGCTCGTGGATGCGGGCGCAGCGAAAGCCTATGTGCTACAAGGGCCGGGAAGCGGTTGGACGTTGCGTGCGTTCAAGATAAAGGGCGGGCGGTTGCTGACGACGCCCCGGACGCCTAAGGGCCGCCATATGCAGGTTGACCGCAACATGGGTATGTCGCCCCCTGCGACGATCATAACGAGCCGGGTTGTGGGAGTTGAATCATTTCCCTTGCCCCAATATTTCGTGTTTTCGGCCCCTGGAAAGTATATCGTTAGCGCGAGCCGCTGGATTGGCATCAGAGGTCGGAAGCAATGGGTCCGCCTCACGACGAACCTTCTCGAGCTGACCCTGGACCGCGCGGGAAAGGCCACTTGGAAAACGCGAAACGTCCATTGGCCTAAGCCAGTCCCGCGAAAGGTTCCGCCAGCATCGCGATTGCAGTCGAGCGAGATTCCCAAGTCCTGTCCGGTCGCGCCCCTGGCCGAACTCGCAGCGGCTATCAATCAGCGAAATGTTCAAACGGTAACCCGCGCCGGTAACAAGGCAACACCATCGGCGTGGCCAAGGTGGCGTGGCCAAGGGGAATCTTTCAGCGCAGCATGGAGAGTAAGGCAGCGACTGTAGTGCTCGAAACCCGGCTTGTCGAGGTGATCATAGGACCCGGCGGCCAGGTGGCCTGGAGGACACATGGCGTCGCATTGCCGCAGCCTCCCGTCCGGAAAATTCCGCGACCGCCAGGGTAAAGAATGCCACATTAACATTTACGCGCTGCTCCGCCAGAGGATGGTAAACTTGAAAGCTCCTGGATGACAACAGGCTCCTGGATGCTGGCAGATGTTATCGCAGGATGTATTGTCTCACATATTGCTGCACGGTGTTTGGTGTTTGCAAGATGTCTGCAAGATGTTTGCACGCATGGGCGGTTTGAAGTAACTTCAACCCTTGTGTAAACCGCTCCTTTCGGCCGCCACCTATGACGGGGCGGGTTTGCGCATGATCCTTGGCACAGCGGCGGATTCGTGACACTTATGCAGCGCGACAAGCAAACTTCAAAATCAGGCCAGTCTCCACCGGATGGGACGCCTGCAGCAGAGCATCCGCAGGGTGATAAGCGATCAGAATTTGCATCCGCGGCGCCGTGGTCGCCTCCACCCAACGACACTATCGGTGATCCCAACGAATTCACCAATTTTCAGCTTATAAAGCACATGTTCCAATTTGTGCGGCCGGTAAAATGGCTGGCGGTTCTGGCCTGTCTGCTGGTGGGATTGGGCGTCTTTTTAGAAATATCGGCTGTAGACCTCACGCGCGTGGTGATTAATACTGTCGGCACCACATTAAGTTCAGCGGGGACGGCGATCGCTGGGGGCACGCAAAAGCCGGACTGGAATGCCTTTCGTCATGGTTCGCTGCATGTGGCGTTGATCCTGGTGGGGATGTTGGCGTTTTTTATCATTCTTTCGAGTGTATGCAATTTTTTTCGCAGCATTACCAACACCCGCTTAAGCATGGATATGGTATTTCACATGCGATCAGCGGTGTACGATCAACTTCAGCAGGTGGGCTTTTCATTTCATGACGCCCATTCCAGCGGGCAACTGATCAACCGGGCGTTGTCGGATCTGCATAACGTGCGGTTTTTTGTGAACTTGTCGCTGGTTTCCATCGCGGAAATTGTCGGTTACACAATTGGTTATAATATTTTAATCGCCACGATCAACCCCTGGGTGGGCCTAGCGTCCTTATTGCCGGTGCCCTTTTGGATCTGGTACATTCTGCGATTTGGAAAAAAAATGCGCCCGGTGCAGCGCGATCTCATGGCCACCGGCGATCAACTGGTCAATGTGTACAGCGAAAATGTCGCCGGCGTAAACGTGGTCAAGGCTTTTGCTACCGAAACCACGGAAACCGGCAAATACAACGCCACTGCCGATACTTATTTTTCTCAGGTGATGACCACCGTGGGCATGTGGGCGAATTTTATTCCCGTGATTCGGGGAATCGCCACGGGAGCCAATCTGCTGCTGTTTTTTCTGGGTGCCATGCTGGCGGTCAGCGGAAAACTGCACGCCGGTGATATTCTGGTATTTGGCGTAGCGATGGGAGCGATCCTCTCACGCTTACAACAAATTAACCAGATCGCCAACCAATATCAGATGGCCGTGGTTTCCGCCCGGAGGTTTTTTGAAATTCTCTATGCGTATCCCAGTATCCCACAAGCAGCCGCATTACCGCAGTTGCCACGCGGGCCGGGCGCGGTGGAATTTTCCGGCGTTAGCTTTGGCTATCATCAGGAAAAGCCGGTCTTAAAAAATATCTCTTTTCAGGCACCTCCCGGTTCGGTTATAGCGCTGGTGGGGCCTACGGGTGCCGGCAAAACCACGATGATGCAGCTTCTCGCCCGCTTCTATGACCCGCAGGCCGGGGCGATTTTTGTGGATGGTCATGATATTCGATCGGTTTCCCTGCGCTCGGTGCGGCAGGCTATGGGTTTTGTATTTCAGGAGACCTTTCTTTTCTCGGACACCGTAATTAACAACATCCGCTATGGTGATCCCAAGGCCTCCGTGGAGCAGGTGGAGGCGGCGGCGCGGATTGCCCAGGCCCATGAATTTATTATGGACATGCCAAAACAATATGACACCATGCTGGGCGAACGCGGGCTGACGCTTTCCGGAGGGCAGAAGCAGCGATTGGCCATCGCCCGGGCCATTGTAGCCAATCCGCGCATTCTCATCCTTGACGACGCCCTGGCCGCCGTGGATCCGGAGACCGAACACCTCATTCGCCGCGCTTTGGAACTCGTGTTACAGGATCGCACCGTTTTTATCATCGCCCACCGTTTAAGTACGGTCAAAGCGGCTGATCTGGTGCTGGTGCTGGAAGAGGGAACGATTACGCAGGCCGGCACGCATGACGTGCTATTGCGACAGCACGGGCATTACCGGGAAATTGCCCAGGTGCAGCTTGTCGGTGGCGGTCCGGGCGTCCTGCCACCGCTGGGATCAACAGCGCGGCGCGTTGCCGCGGAGGGAACGCTATGAAGCCGCGATTTCCCTTTTCACGCCGCCGGACGGACAACCCGCAGTCCGCAGCGCAACAGCGCACGGGGCCATCCGGCGGCGTATCGCCCTTGGATTCAGATTTTGAGCCCGATCGCAAGCCTATTGAACGCAAGGTTCTCCGGGGCGTGCTGGGCTGGATGCGGCCCTATCGCAATGCCTATATTCTTACCACCGTGGTGGGCACGATGGTGAATTTACTGGAAATGATCACGCCGCGTTATATGCAGCAATTGGTGGACACGGATATTCCCGGAAAACATCCAAATATATTCACATCCTTTATTATCAATATGATCACGGAGGTTAATGTCGGGGCCGCGGGAACGCTGGCGCATCTGGGTCGGCGGGAGCTGGCGTATTGGAATATTACATCCACCATTGCTGCGTGGGCTTTAACCATGACTTTGGCGCTGCTGCTGCAGCGCTTCGGAATTTATTACACCACATTGATCGGGCAGAAAGTGATTTTCACGCTGCGCCGGGCGGTTTTCGCGCATTTGCAGGAACTGTCCATGAACTTCTATGACAAAACACGTTTCGGCCGCATTCTCACGCGGGGCACCAGCGATATTGATTCCATGTCCAATTTTATCGTCTGGGGGATCAATACCGCTTTTTCCAACCTTACCATGATGCTCATTGCCGCAGGCATTATCATGCTGATGGACTGGCGCATCGGGCTGGCGGTACTGTGGCTGGGGCCGGTGCTTTATTTAATGAATAACTTTTATCGCCGGAAAGTGGGCGTCGCGTGGCGCATGACGCGTGAAGGCTATACACGCGTGAGCACCAATCTGGCGGAAAATATTTCCGGGATGCGCGTCGTGACCGCTTTTAACCGGCAGAATCAGAATCTGGATGTGTTTAATGATCTGCAAACCACCAACACCGCCAATAACATGCACGCCGCCTATATCAACGGCATTTATCAACCCCTGCTGGGGGTGGTGGGCTTTCTGGGAAAAGTCATTATTCTCCTGTTTGGCGCGTGGCTAGTTTTCCATACCGCCCATGGCCCGGCAAACCAGCGATTCAAAGTCGGGGAACTTGTGGCATTGTATGTTTACTGGGACTGGTTTATGGGGCCGGTCATTAACTTCGGCAATTTTTACAATGACACCATGATGGCCATGGCGTGTGCTGAGCGTGTCCAGAATCTGCTGGCGGAAAAGCCGCAAGTCACGGATGTACCCGATGCTCTGACACTTGCGGAAATTCGCGGTTCTGTGCGCTTTGAGCACGTAACCTTCGGCTACGATCCCGCTAAGCCGGTGTTGCATGATGTTAATTTTGACGCCCAGGCAGGACAAACCATTGCGCTGGTCGGGCAGACCGGCTGCGGCAAATCCACGGTGATCAGTCTGATCTGCCGATTCTATCAACCCCAGCAGGGGCGAATTCTTATTGATGGTCATGATTTGCGGAAGATTCAGGGCGAAAGCCTGCACCGACAAACCGGAATTGTTTCTCAGAATAATTTTCTCTTCACAGGTACCGTCATGGATAACATCCGGTACACCCGCCCGGATGCGACGGACCAGCAGGTGCATGACGCCGCCCGGCAGTTGGATTGCTATGACATACTCTCTCGGCTTAAAGACGGTTTCCAGACCGATGTGGGTGAACGCGGCGGGTCACTTAGTCTGGGCCAGCGGCAACTGGTCTGCTTCTGCCGGGCGTTTCTGGCCAATCCCCGAATTTTAATTCTCGATGAAGCCACCAGCGCCATTGATACGCAAACCGAACTGCTGATTCAAAAGGCTCTGGAACGCCTGGTGGAAAACCGCACCACGTTTATCGTAGCGCATCGCTTGAGCACCATCATTGGCGCCCATCAGGTGCTGGTGCTGGATCAGGGCCGTATTGTTGAACACGGAACTCATCAGAGCCTTCTGGATCACAATGGCCAATACGCCCGGCTCTACTACGAATTTACCCATGGCCATGACGTTGCGCCGCATCAGGCTCCGTAGCAGCCGCTCTGCATGAAAGAGTTTCAACGAAAAATACCTGCGTTGTTTTCAAGTGAGAATCGCCCACGTAGCTCAATGCGGCAGCGTTGAGTTGTTCGCGGAATGTGATCTGCTTGCCCGATGCCTTCTGTCCCGTCGCGGTTGCCCCAGCCCGTGACGACTTACGACGCGGTCTTTTCCGTGGCAACGTTTCGCACCAAACCCTGATGCTGCCGCATCAGGCTAGCTTTCCGTCCAGCGCATGCATGTCGCGTGGCAATACCGCGACTGTCCAAACCGGCGGGTGAAATCCATGCTGGCGATTGCCGCGGAGAGTGACGAGATGTTTTGGGACGCAAAAAATCTTTTGCGGAACAAAAATTTCTCAAGTTTTGCGTGCAGCCGGCGCGGCATACGCTATAATCTAAGTTAGAGCTGTGAGGGTGGTGTTACTTTTCGGGAGGTGCAATATGCGGCGCTCGCCAAAAAATCCGGAGAGTGTGGATATTTCTTCCGCGCTCTCTGGCTGGAGTTTTGAACCTGGACAGGTCAATGTTCGCATTATCCGCGGACGCGACGGAAAAGCTAAAATTCAGTTACGGCTGGATCTGGGACTGCTGCAAATGGAAGTCAGCGGCCGACCCGATGGCAAACGGCCGCACAAACATGCCTCCGAGTTGGATTACCAACTTCATCGTTTGAAAAAACACCGTGACGCCAGCGGTGAGGAGAAAGATTTTCAGCTTACGCGGCGCGAATGTCAGGTATTACGCGAAGAATCCGCGATGTTTTATCATCGCTATTTAAGCCTCTTTGTGCTGGGACAATATGATGGCGTGGTGCGCGACACGCGCCATAATATCGGGGTGCTTAACTTGTGCCATAAGTTCGGCCCCACCGAGCACGATCGGGAAATTCTCGAACAGTATCGTCCCTATATTATCATGATGGAAGGGCGCGCCCGCGCCTGTGCCGCTTTGCGTGATGGCTACACCAATACGGCGATCGCTTTTCTCCGCGGCACACTGCGCAACGTGATTCACACTTATGGCAACCCCGCCGCCAAAGAATCTCCGGAAGCCTTAATTTTGTCGGATATGATTCATGACATTCGCCGACAGTTGCCGCCCGACCCGCGTGAGGAACTCAATAAGTTGCTGAAAAAAGCCCTGGCTGGCGAAAAATATGAAGAGGCGGCGCAATTGCGGGACCAACTTATGGCTCTGCATGCCGCCGGTGCTGTGACGATGGTTAAACCTGCGTTGCGGACAGTCACCGCCAAACGCCGGGCGGCCACAGCGCGGAAATCCCGCCGCAAAGTTACACCGGATTCACAAGCTCAAGACCATTCCGCCAAGGACCCCGGTACCGCCTGACATCGCCTGAATCTTGACATGTAGCACTGCGCGTGTTACGGTTCAATACTGTGCGGACGGCTTTGGGCGGAGAAATCGTATCATGCCTGCTGCTGATTCAGCGGGCCGATCAGGCCTTCATCGCATCGGAGATACAGAATTTATGACGAAGCGGCAAAAACGCGTGGTACTGTCCCTGCTGGGTTCAGCGGGTTTATTTTTAACCCAGTTAGCCTCCGCTGCTGCCCCACCTTTACCGCTGCCAAGCCGCGGTACGCCTTCCGCATCGGACCAAACCAAAATCGCCGCCTTTGTGCAATATTACGCACAGCAAATGTCGGCCGCAGTGCGTGGCCGTGCGATGATTCGCGCCCGGCGGAAGCTGCTGGCCCCGCTGCTCTCAAAAAAAAATCCGCCATCCGCTGAATTTACCTACGATTTTGGCACGCAGGTGGCCAATGATTTTACTTCCCTTTTGTCCAACAAAAAAACGGCCCTGAATGCCGCCATCACCGTCGGCTCAATTAACGACATCAGTATGCAGGCTCCACTCCAGGCCGCATTAACCAATGCCAGTCCCGCGGTTCGCTATTGGGGAGCCAAAGGAATGGGGAATATTTTCTCCGCCCTGATGTCCATCGGGCCGGCCTACCAGCAGGGGGTCACGGCTGTTGAGCAAGCCCTCACCATTGAAACCGACCCGCTTGTCGCCGAAGAGATGAGCTCGGTTTTATTGACACAAAATCCTCTTCCCCCCGGCTTGGCCAATCTCATCGCCAAAGCCGTGGCCCGTGGTATTGCACACTATCAGGATGTGGTGCCCACCAATCTGGATATCATCAGCAGCCTGGTGGCAGACTTGGCGGAAGTGGCCCAGCATGGTGCCACTTTGACCGATGCCCAAAAGCTCGCAGCGATGAACACATTAACCGTTCTGATGAGTGATACCGCACAATATCTTCGTGCGCACTTATTGGATCGCAAACAGATGCTTTCCGCATTTGCTGCCATCAACAATGCCGCCAATGCCATGAACGCCATTACCGGAACGACCAATTTTTCGCTTTCCGGGCTTAATGCCCAAAGCAACCCAGCCGCGGTTCTTCTAGCGGTCAATGCCATTACCGGCTCTCAAGGGCAGCCCGGCGCGGTGCAGAAACTTTTTCCAAACGTCCCCATCCCGCACAGGATTTCTGCTCTGCAAGCCCATTAATCCGGCGGTTTCACGCGAAGCGTTGTTGCACTTATGCCCGAAAAATTGCCTGATGTCATTACCATTACTCCGCCCGGGCGGCCTTTTAAGGCCTCTCCCCGTATTGCGGGCAGCAAAAGTATTACCAACCGCGCGCTGCCTCTGGCGGCGATGGCCGAGGGGAAAAGCACCCTCACGGGCGTACTTTTCGCCGATGACACGCTGCGGATGATTGAAGCTTTGCAAAAGCTGGGCTTTACGCTCGCCGTTGATAAGCCAGGGAAAAGTATTTCAATTGAAGGCTTAGGCGGAAAAATTCCCAATGCCTCGGCCGAATTATTTTGCGGTAATTCTGGCACGACCATTCGCTTTCTTGCGGCACTGTGTGCTGCCGGTGATGGGCGATACGTGCTCGATGGCGTGGAACGTATGCGACAGCGTCCCATTGGCGAACTCGTTGAGGCTCTTGGAGCCATTGGCGCAAGCGCCGATTACACCGGCCAACCGGGCTATCCGCCGGTTCGGGTGGGGGGCGGCATTTCAGGCGGTACATGCCGTTTCGCGGCCAGCCAAAGCAGTCAATACATTTCGGCCATTCTCATGGCCGCGCCCCTGGCCCGCAACGCCGTGAATGTGGAATTAATCGGCCCGGTCACCAGTGAGCCGTATGTTCGCATGACCCTCTCTATGATGCAGCAGTTTGGTATAACCTGCCGGACGGGTCGCTGTGCGGACAATTCTCCAGCCAATCGGGTTATTCATATTCCCCACGGCAGCGGCTACAAAGCTCGGCCATACGCCATTGAACCCGACGCCAGCAATGCCAGCTATTTTCTCGCCGCTGCCGCAATATGTCCTGGAGCCCAAGTGACCATTCACGGTTTAGGTCGTGATTCTCTGCAGGGGGATGTTCTGTTTGCTGATCTATTGCGGCAAATGGGAGCCAATATGATGATGGAAGCAGATACTATTCATCTGGGCGGAGGCCGTAATCTCACCGGCATTACCGTCAATATGAATGGGATTCCGGATATGGTTCAAACACTGGCAGTGGTGGCTTTATTTGCCCAAGGTCGTACACGGATTGTTAACGTGGGAAATTTGCGGGTAAAAGAAACCGATCGCCTGGCCGCGCTGGAAAAAGAACTCACAAAACTTGGCGCTGTGGTGTCCACCACCGTTGATAGTATTGTCATTGATCCGCCGGCCAAACCGCACGGTGCCCGCATCTGCACGTATGATGATCACCGCATGGCAATGGCCTTTGCGGTTGCCGGTACGCGCATCCCGGGTGTCGAAATTGAGAATCCGCTTTGCGCCGCCAAGACCTACCCTGAATTCTTTCAGGACTTTGAAGCCTGTATTACAGCCCGTAGTGCTTAGCGCTCCAGCCCTTAATGCGGCCCCGGCTCGGTTTGCGGCCATGATTGGCGGCCTTGCCGGCCCAACGTAACTTATGATTTCTTTTTCTGCGTGCCATGTTCTGATCCTTAAGCCTATCAACCGTCCATTAACAAATTCAAAGCTCCGCAGTATACCCCGGACGCCAGAAAATCGCAAAAGCCCGGACCTGATGCTGGGATCTGATGAGAAAATCCAAGCGAAAAGCCGCCTTCCCGCCTTGCCGTTGACGGCTGCTGGGGATACTGTGGCGGGCATGTCGAATCGCCGATGGTTTAAGTTTTATTGCGTTGTGGGGGTAATTCTCGGGATTGTGTTTTTGGCCCCGACGCTGCGTGCCATGGCACCCCCTGGCCAGATGCGCATTGCCTTAGACGGCGGCGTGGTTCCCCATGTAAATTCTTGGGTAACACTGCGGCTGACACTTCCGCCAGTTTCAGGCAGCAATATTACCGTGGAACTTCAGGATCTTCGCGGCGGCCCGACTGTTCGCCGCCGCTTGGCGGTGTATCGCCGCCATATTCTTATGCCCATGCCCTATGTTTCCGGGGCGGGCGGCTTGGGCGGCGCGTGGCCGGTGGTGGTCAAGCTTTTTCGTTCCGGGAAGCTCTTGGGGGTGCTGCACGCTCAGATTGACCTGCCTTTATCACACGCCGAAGGTGCAATATCTGTTGCGGTCCTCAGAGCGATGCGGTCAGAAATTCCGGCATTATCCTTAGCGTTGGGCAAACCGGTAACACCCCTGGTATTCTCCCGCCGCCAACTGACCTCCTCGCCGGCGCTCACTGTTGCATCGTGTCGATGGTTATTGCTCAATGGGACTACCGCACAGCAACTTTCCCGCCGTCGGGTATTGGACCTATTGAGCTTGGGGATACGTCTGGTTTATTTCGGTGCCGGGCGGGGCAGCCTTTTGCCATCATCCGCTTGGAGGATCATCGGAAAATCCGCCAACGGTCTGGCGATCTGGAAAACCCTGAGGCTTAATGGTTTTTCCCGCGGCCCACCGATGGTTGTCCCTCATCTTTCCCGTATGCGATTGCCGCCGCTGCATGCCCCAACGTCATGGGAAATGGTCGCATGGGCCATTGGGCCCGTAACCATTCTCATGGCGATTCTGCTGCGCTGGGCAGTGCCACGAGGATGGTATTTTATATTAAGCATTGCTATCGGCGTGGCGTTGCTTTCCACCGCTGCGGTTTGCTTTCTGACCGCCACCACCGCCGCAGCCCAAAGCACGTTTCACTGGCAAACTGATTTTCCGACCGCACCGGTGCGCATAGGCACAACCATCCGAATAAATCGCGCGTTGCACGGCGCCGGCTGGGTGGCGCCCCATACGCGTGGCATCATGCTGCCGGTGGCGTGGTCGGCGCGGGCGTGGTTCGCCTTTCATGGGGTTATCAGTTTGCATCGCAACACGACCACGTTGGCCTATTCCATGACGCGCCACGTTACCATTCTGGCCTGTCAAACCCGTGCTACGGTGACCTCCACGTTTCCGCGAGGCGCATTAAGGCCGTCCAGCGGGCCTTCAGGCGTGCGGGCTTCCGGGTTTCCAACCGGTTACAGCGCGTTATTTGCACAGGGGCAGATTTTTCTTTCCGCACATCCACGTCATGGCCGGGACTTTTATAATTGGCTCAACCGCCAACCTCCGCAGGTGCAATCTACGCTCCGCCTGTGGCTGTTGCTGCAATTTAATCCGCGGCGGCGCTATGCGCTGTATACCTCGGTGAACCGCTTGCGGGTCATGCCCCTGGCGGCTTCCCTGCACTGATCAATGTTTTACAGACCCGCCAAGCGCACATCCTGCTGATCCAGGCAATGCCTTACCTGATCCACATGTTCGCCCGTGAGTTGTTTAAGGGCTTCCAGATATTTTCGCCGCGTTTGCTGCACCACATCCGTGGGCAAGGTGGGGCCGGGCGGGCGTTTATTCCAGGTTAATGTTTCCAGATAATTTCTAACATATTGCTTATCAAAGCTGATCTGTTCCAGTCCTGGTTTGTAATCCACCAGGGGCCAGAAGCGCGAACTGTCTGGCGTGAGAACTTCATCTATAAGAATGGGGCGTCCGGTTTTCGCATCCAGTCCGAATTCAAATTTGGTGTCCGCCACAATCAGGCCGTGCAGGCGTGCCGCCTCTGCGGCAATATTGTAAAGCTTGATGGATGTATCACGTAATTCCGTCATCACGCCGCGCCCAACTTTATCGCATGCCTGATCAAACGTAATACTTTCATCGTGCCCCTTTTCGGCCTTGGTCGTGGGCGTAAAAATGGGTGTGGGCAATTGCTGGGATAGCATCAAACCATGCGGTAATTTTACTCCGCAGATGGCACCGTTTTTTTTGTATTCTTTCCAGCCGCCGCCGGCAATATAACCGCGTACCACGCATTCAATAGGTATCACCGCAGTTTTGCGCACCACCACCGATCGCCCAGCCAATTGCGCGCGAAAAGGCCTTAGCGCCGCGGGAAATTCCGCCGGCCGCGTGGCCAACAGATGGTGCTTGATATGCGGTGCGAAAAGTGTGAACCAGTAATTGCTTAATGCTGTGAGGATAATTCCCTTTTCCGGTATGGGCGTAGGTAAAATAACATCAAAAGCGCTGATGCGATCCGTAGCCACAATCAGCAATTGCGTGCCAAGATCATACACATCGCGCACCTTGCCGCGCCGCAGTGGAAAACCGGGAATTTCTGTTTCTATAACCGTAGCCAAAATACTCTTCTGCCTTTCCAGTACCCTGAATCGCCGCTAGTTTAGAGATTCGCGGCCGGTATGCAATAGCGCCTCATTAGAGTGCCTCATTAGAGAAGAGAAAATAGAGAGTTGAAAGTAGCGCAAATTTGGCTGGCCCAAAACAGTGGCTGTGGCGGAGGCGGCGTGGCACCGGCAGAGATAGGCGCAACGTGTTGCCATATTTTTCATTATGACGGGTGTCAGTTGGCCAAGAGGGCCAGGTGTTTTAACCCTTGGCACTCAGGAGGGAGTTAGGAGTTAGTGCGCGGTTACAGGCTACAGAAATCCGAGGGGGTAATTTTATTATTCTTTTCAGCGGTGCTTTTCCAATCTGCGGTAGATGGGATTGCTTTATCAGGCCTTTTCGATTTGTGACACTGCGTCACGAATTACGTGCTGTTGGCGCGCGTCGATCACACCGAGGCAAGGAGGCAGCAGAGAACTGGAGTTCCCCGCGCACCGATTAGGCACTTCGATACGCTGTATTGTGAGATGAGAAACCCGGCAGTGGGGGGGAGGCCAACGCTGCGCCGTTAGGGCGGGATTAAAGATTTCCGCAAGGCAGGTTATGATCCTGGCCGGAAAGACGAGGATTGATCCATGGTCCGATTAATTGAAACGATGAACTACCGATCACTGAAGCGCGTGCGGCAGGAGCTGGATGAGTTCCATGTGCTCGTGGGGCCTAATGCCAGCGGCAAGAGCACCTTCATGGACGTGTTGGCATTTCTAAGCCGCCTGGTGAACGATGGGTTGGATGCCGCGATTGCCGAGCGAGGTACGTTTGATGATCTCTGCTGGAACCGCGCGGGACAAAGGTTTGAATTGGCCATTGAGGTTGTCCTGCCGGAGGACTATCGGCAGCTACAGCACGTCTTTCGGGGCGTAGAGCCTTGCGCCATTCGGTATGAGTTGGCCATTGCAAAGGATGCAGCGGGCACTGTCAAGATCGTTGACGAGCAGGTGCTGCTGGCACGCGACAGCGCCACCTATGATCCGGCGGCGTTGAGCAAGGGCATGGAGGATACGGTCTTCATGACGACCACCGGTAACGGTTCTTGGGTTAAGCTGTTAGCGACCACGAAGGCTGGCCCGGAGTATGCGCTCTCGCGGGAAGTCCAGGACCTCGCACGGCCAGATGAGGATCGATACCACGTGGTGTACCGTCCCAACGGCAAGCGGCCGATCTTTGGAAATGTCTCCGAAATTGAGTTCCCGAGCACTGTTGCGCTGGGGCTGCTTCTAAGAGACCAAATCACCAGAGTCGATGTTCGGTCTGACGCCCTGCGTGCGCCGTCAGCTCCCGGCCAGGGGGCGAGGTTTTCTGGCGATGGGGGAAATCTTCCGTGGTTGATTGATGACCTGAAGGAGAACAAAGTACAGCAATATAGTGATTGGATCAGGCACGTGAAGACGGCGTTGCGGGGCTTCGAGAGCGTGCGGGTTGTCGAACGTCCGGAGGATCGGAAGCGGTATCTGATGATCCGGTATGCCGGCGGGCTTGAGGTGCCATCCTGGTGCTGCTCCGACGGTACGTTGTGCCTGCTGGCGCTGACTTTTCTGGCGTATCACTCCAAGCCTGGGGATGTCTATCTGGTGGAAGAACCGGAATCCCACATCCATCCACTGAACATCGAGCCGGTGATGCAATCCCTCGGCAGTGTTTATGGCGGGCAGGTGCTGGTCTCCACCCATTCGCCCGCCGTGCTGGCGTTAACGGACGTGGAGGACGTGCTGGCGTTCTCGGCTGATCCGCAAAATGGCACGCGCATTGTGCCCGGCAAGGACCATCCCCGGCTCCGGGATTGGAAGGGCGAGATAAGTCTCGGGACGCTGTTTGCCAGTGGAGTGCTGGGATGAGCAGCACGCGGGACATGGATCTGATCGTGCTGGTTCCCGGCAAAGATGAATCGGCGGCGTTAGAGGCGATGTTTGCTCGCCGGGAAGCAATTGGCATCCGTCCACTTCGCTACAAAATTGAGCGCCACGAGGAACGGGACCCGGGTTGTCGATTACAAGCACCCGTTTACCTGAGGTCGGCCATTACGCAGTTTGATCATGCGATCGTGATGTTTGACCGGGAAGGTTGCGGCAGAGAGCAGATGACTCGCGTGGAATTAGAGAAGGATTTGGAATCCAGGCTGGCAACTTCCGGTTGGGGTGACCGGGCGGCGGCAATTGTGATTGACCCCGAGCTTGAGAACTGGATATGGAGTGATTCACCGCGCGTGGATGATGTATTGGGCTGGAGAGGCAGAACACCTGATTTACGCCAGTGGCTGCGGGACCAACGCATGTTGGCGGAAGGCCAGACCAAGCCGCCCCGGCCCAAAGAAGCAACGACCGCCGCCATGAAAAAAGTAATGAAGCGACGGACCTCTGATATCTACACGGAGATCGCCTCGTGCGTGAGCCTGACGCGGTGTGTTGATCCGGCATTCTTGAAACTCTTGGGAGTTCTACGCGGCTGGTTTAAGGAGTAAATATCTATGGCTAAGCAACCCTGGAAAGCGTGGCATGAGTTCGTGAAACCGCGGGATGACTTGCGCTCGGGCGAACTGCCGTTGCACATGTTCGCAGCCGACCTCTACGAAGTTATGATGCAGAACGGCAAGCGGCCGATCTACGAGAAGCCTGAGAACTTCTTCGCCCTGACTTTCCCCACGCACAACCTGTCTTGACGTCAATGATCGATGACCACGGATCACGGATGGTTCTGAAGGCTATAGGCTCCGGGGGGCGGGGAAATCAGAATTTGCCAGTAATCGCAGCATTCATCAGTAGACCCAGCATTGGACCGTGGATTCAGCATTGAGCAGCCAGCTCAGATTCCAGATCCCAAATTCCAAATTCCAGGTTCCAGGTTCCAGGTTCCAAATTCCCCCTCTCCAATCGGGCCGCCGCCCGATCCGCTCTACTGCTCACCTCTCAAAATTCACCTCTCTAATCGGGCCGCAGCCCGATTTCCCGTGCCCCTCGCGCCCTATAGCCCCGGTATTGATCCGTGATCCGTGATCCATGATCCATGATCCGTGATCCGTGATCCGTGATCCGTGATCCGTGATCCGTGATCCGTGATCCGTGATAACTGATCACCGCCCGCTATTTGAAAACCAAATAATCCCCCAAGATCGCATGGCCCGCAATCCACAACCGCCACGCGTCGCGTCCTAAACTCCTTGCCCTGCACGCAAACTCCCCCTGTTTAGCGTCGTCGCCCGGCGACGAGCGCCGCCAATACCAGACCAACCCCACTGGTATCCGCGTAATCTGGGCAATCCGCAAAATCTGTGGACCCTCCGCCTCCGCGCCCTCGACGACCTCTGTGGCTCTTTCCGGCTGTCCCCTGTAACCCGTAACCTCGCACGGCATCCCGCATTTAGCATTTAGCCGCGCAGCGCTTCCAAAAACTTCTAACTCCTAACTTCTAACTCCTAAGTCCGTTCTCGTAAACCCCAGAATACTAAAACCCAAAATAACTTGGCCATCTTGGCCACCTTGAACCAAACCCTCTAAAATCAACCCCTTCCTCTACATGTCCAACCTGGCCACCTAGCCTCTTTAACCTGGCCTCCTTGGCCCCCTTTGGCCCCCTTGATATCCACCACAATGAGCAATCAATAAATGCTCACATATTCCAAACTCCTCATCCCTGCGTTTAAAAAACAGTTTTCCACCTTGCAGCCGGAAACGGGCGCGAAAACTCCCCGTCGCCCTTCCCGGCAAAACGCCAGACGCCGTCTGACAAATTGGAGGCCACTGCGATCGGCTCGGAATCAGCAAGCAAATCAGGAAGCATAATAATCCCGACACCGCCCGGACAATCCTCTCCGTTCCCTCCGCCACCTCTTGTGAATTAACGTCTTTTGCGTTCAGAATCATTGAATTGCTTTTTTTACCACGCAGGCGGGGGGTTGGGGTATACTTTGGGGCTGCGAAGGTGGCCTGGCCGCGGATGCGGTGGAATTTTGGGCGGGCGGTATAAAGAGTCCCGGTTGGCTATCGGGTTTGGAAAAGAGATTCATGAGCAAAATACTGTTGGCAGTTTCCGAACAATGGACGCCGGATAAGCGCATGGACGCTCTGGGGCAGTGGGCCAATCGTATGGATGCGCCGATTATTGCGGTGCATGTGGTGGTGGGGCTTTCGGAAAGTGCCAAGGAAGATAGTCCGGGCGAACGGGCGCTTAAAGATGTTGTCATTCAGTTAAAAAAGACCAATCCGCGGGTAGAATCGCAGCTTTTATTTGCCAATGATCTGGTAGATGGACTTTTTCAGGCCGCTACCGAGCATGAAGCTACAATGATTGTGCTGGGGCTTTCCCGGCACGGTGTGCTGGAGCGGCTGATTGAAGGCAACATTCAGCGGGCGATTCTGAATAATAGCCGCCTGCCGATTTTGGCTCTGCCACCCGATTGGAACGGCATTATCTGATTAAACGGTTGCCATGAAATATTATTTGAAGGTTTTACAAAATTATGAACGCGCAAGCTGCCCCTGTGATTTCCAACGTTGATTCCCGAGCCGGCCGGAATTGGGCTTTACTGGAACCGGCGGGTGGGTTTGCCGCCCGCCATAACGGCCCGTCCGACGATGAAGTTGTGCTGATGCTGCAAACGCTCGGGCTGGCTTCCCTGGATGATCTGGTGGATAAGACCGTTCCGTCCGCCATCCGCATGAGCCGCAAACTGGCGCTGCCCGCGCCGCTTTCCGAACGCGCGCTATTGGAAAAATTAAATGTCATGGGATCGAAAAATAAAAAATTTCGGTCGCTCATCGGCATGGGCTATTACGGCTGCATCACGGCACCGGTTATACAGCGCAACATTCTGGAAAATCCGGGTTGGTATACCCAATATACGCCTTACCAGGCGGAAATTGCCCAAGGGCGGCTGGAAGCCTTGCTGAATTTCCAGACC
This sequence comes from Planctomycetota bacterium, assembly GCA_021805985.1. Lineage (GTDB taxonomy): Bacteria > Planctomycetota > Phycisphaerae > WQYP01 > WQYP01 > JAMDCX01. Next base: position 49,442 of record JAJZDN010000008.1, read on the forward strand.
ATGATAGCAGAACTTACCGCATTACCTGTTTCCAATGCGTCCTTATTGGATGAAGCCACCGCCGCCGCGGAAGCCATGGCCATGTGCCATTCCGTCGCCGAGCCGGGGCGTAACGTATTTTTCATCGCAGAAAATTGCCATCCACAAACCATTGACGTGGTGCACACCCGTGCCATGGGCCTGGGCATTACGCCGGTGGTCGGTGCTGCGTCACAAATAGATTGCAAATCCGGAAAAATCTTCGGCATGTTGGTGCAATATCCCGCAACCGACGGCCAGATTATTCCCCTGGATGAGCTGGCGAAGCAGGCCCATCACGGCGGAATTAAACTCGTGGTAGCAACAGATCTTCTGACCCTGACCATCCTGCGGCCGCCGGGAGAATTCGGAGCTGATATTGCCGTGGGTTCCAGCCAGCGGTTGGGAATGCCGATGGGGTACGGCGGCCCACATGCGGGTTTCCTGGCGGCACGGGAGGAATTTACCCGGAAAATGCCAGGACGCATTGTGGGTATTTCGCGGGATGTCAATGGCGAGCCGGCCTACCGACTGGCGATTCAAACCCGGGAACAACACATTCGGCGGGAAAAAGCCACCAGCAACATCTGCACCGCGCAGGTTTTGCCGGCGATTATTTCTGCCGCGCACGCGATCTATCATGGCCCGCAAGGCCTGACGGATATTGCCCTGCGCATCCATGCCTGGACGCTGGTTTTGGCCGGCGGATTGGAACGCATGGGCTACAAAATCATGCATGAACATTATTTTGATACGCTGCGAATTATTCCATCGCCCGGCGTAACAACCCAACAAATTATACAGGACGCCGCAACGCGGAAATTTAATTTCCGTCCATTCGGGGACGGAACTATTGGCTTATCCCTGGATGAATTAACGGATCTTGAAGAAGTGCACTCGCTACTGCATGTATTTTCGCAGGGCCGGCCTCTGCCTTATCTGCTGAATCAAGTGGTCCAGGATATGCGTATGCAATATCCAACGGCCCTGGCCCGTACCAGCCGTTTCCTGACGCATCCGGTATTTAATACCCACCATAGCGAAACCGAAATACAACGTTATTTGCGCATGCTGGAATCACGGGATCTTTCATTGACCACGTCCATGATTCCGCTGGGGTCATGCACAATGAAACTTAATGCCGCCGTGGAAATGATGCCCATCACCGCACCGCATTGGGCGGATGTACACCCATTCTGCCCGCCGGATCAGGCGGCGGGTTATCAGATTTTAATGAGCCAGCTTGAACGGTTTTTATGTGAAATTACAGGCTTCTCGGCCGTATCATTCCAGCCCAATGCGGGTTCTCAGGGCGAATACGCCGGCTTAATGACGATTCGGGCGTACCATAGCGGGCAGGGGCAATCGGGTAGAAATATCTGCCTGATTCCCGTTTCCGCGCATGGCACCAATCCGGCCAGTGCGACCGTCGCGGGTTTGCAGGTCGTGCCGGTGGCCTGCGATGCGCACGGCGATATTGATCTGCAGGATTTGCGCCGCCTAGCGCAACAGCATCAGGAAAATCTCTCCTGTCTGATGGCAACTTACCCCTCCACGCACGGGGTATTTGAAGAGCATATCCGGGAAATTTGTGACATTGTTCATGCCCATGGCGGCCAAATTTACATGGACGGGGCCAACATGAACGCCCAGGTGGGCCTGTGTCGTCCGGCGGATATGGGGGCGGATGTCTGCCACTTGAATTTGCATAAAACCTTTTGTATTCCGCATGGCGGTGGCGGCCCGGGAATGGGTCCCATCGCCGTGGCTGAACATCTGATTCCGTATTTGCCGGGCCACCCGGTAATTGGCATGGGCACCGCCAAATCCCTGGGAACCATTTCCGCGGCACCGTATGGCAGTGCTTTAATTCTTATTATTCCATGGGCATATATCAGTCTGATGAGTGGTTCAGGCCTGACCCGTGCCACGGAACTGGCCATCCTGAATGCCAATTACATGGCTGCCCGCTTAAAAGAACATTATCCGATCCGTTTTGTCGGCACACGCGGGTTCTGTGCCCATGAATTTATTGTGGATGCCAGAGAGTTTGAAGCCTCAGCGGGAATTAAAGTTGAAGACATCGCCAAGCGCCTCATGGACTACAGCTTTCACGCGCCGACCGTTTCCTGGCCGGAGCCAGGGACATTGATGATTGAACCCACGGAAAGCGAAAGTAAAGCAGAGTTGGACCGTTTTTGTGATGCCATGATCGCGATCCGCAATGAAATAAGGGAAATTGAAAGCGGGAAAGCCGATCGTAAAAACAACGTGCTGAAAAATGCTCCGCATACGGCGCGCATGTTGGCCAGCGAAACATGGCCCCATGGCTACAGCCGCGAAAAGGCTGCCTATCCGCTGGATTATCTGAAAGCCCATAAATTTTGGCCGGCGGTCGGGCGCATAGATAATCCGTATGGTGATCGTAACCTGGTGTGCTCCTGCCCACCGATGCCGCAAAAAGAGGAAATATCATGACTGCTATGCAAGAATTTGCCGACGTTCTTCCGGGATTAGCCCAGCGGCATGACCATCGTCATTCCCAAGGAACGTAACAACGAACGTCTGCAATCCGAACGGCTGGAACGCAACGCGCCGTGCCCGTGCGGCAGTGGAAAAAAATACAAGAAGTGTTGCGGCCGCTGACGCTGCGGTCCAAAAAATATCATGACTGACCTACCCGATGAACCTCTTGCTGCTTCCTCCGAAGCCGGAACATCATTGCCGGAAAAAAACCGGACGCCGGATTCTTTACTTCTGCGCCTGGCCGGCGCTCCGCTGGCACCCTTGAGCACGCTCTCGGCCATAGGGCTGCCGGCAGGGACGGCTTGGGCGGGCTGGTTCGCCCTGTTAAATGCCCTTACCTGGCCGATCGTATTAGGTTCGCCGCTGTTTTTATATGCCAAAAGCCTGGGCGCTGGTGATTTAATGCTGGGTATCCTGGCGGCGATTCCACCGCTGCTGGCCATTTTACACATTCCCGGAGCACACCTTATGCCGCGCATGGGGTATCGCCGCGTCATGATCTGGGGGTGGGGTTCGCGCACCGTTTTGATTTTTCTCATGGCTCTGACCACTGTGATCTTCGCCTCCAGCACTGGCCGGCTGGCCGGCATTTTTCTCTGCATTGTTATCTTCAGTTCTTTGCGCGGTTTATCCGGCGGGGCATGGATGCCGTGGGTGACGGGGCTGATACCGCCAGATGTGCGGGGCAAGTTTTTTCTGCGTGATCAACTGTATGGTCAATCGGGAAATCTTCTGGCCCTTTTAGCCTCCACCGCTTTTCTCCTGGGTAACCCCAGTTCGCGGCAATTTGGGCTGCCTTTTTTATTCGCTGGTATTGGTGGAACCATCAGTGTGTTGTGTCTTACGCGTGTGCCGGATATTTCCGCTCCGGAGCACCATGCGCAAACCGGCGAAGTGGTGGGCATGGCGCGAATGATGTCGGAAAAGATATTCCGCCGCTTGTGTGTATTTAACGTTCTTTACATGCTGGTACTGGGCGGCCTGACGGTGTTCACGGTGGCTTTTCTGCGCGGGGTTGTGGGGTTTTCTGAAAGTGCTATTGTGCTGTTGTCCGCAATGTCTGCACTGGGCGGTATATTTTCACTGTTTTGGTGTGGTGCGGTTATTGATCGCATCGGTTCCAAACCCATTATGCTTTTGAGTCTCGTGGCCTTTGCGGTAGTCTTCGCCGGATGGTGGGCGGTGGCCGGGAAAATTCTGCCCGCATCGCCGATAGTGGTGGGCTTTTTATATCTGCTCATGGGGATCGCCGGCATGAATTTTTCCGCCGCCAATAATCGCCTGCAAAGCCTGAATATTCCCAAGGCCGGACGCAATCATTATTTTGCGGTGTTTCTGGCCATCGTCAATGTCGCGGCAGGGGCATCGCCGCTGATCTGGGGACTCATTCTCGAAATCATCGGCCGGCATCATGCCGCGACCGGATCGCTGCAATGGAACCGCTACAGCATCTATTTCGCCTGCGGCACCCTCTTAACCGTGCCACTTGTGGGCCTATGCCGCCAACTGGATGAAACCGTTCAAGCGGCAGTGTAAAGATCCGGTGAGGCCCTATTCGATAGGCCGCCTCATACAACACCAACTTTAGCGCCGAAACGTGCATGAGGAGATCTTCATCAATCCGCAGCCCACTCCAACCTGAAAATAGGACATCAATGCCCTTCACGGGCTTAGCTCGGACTGGCTACTGGACGTAAGTCCGTCGCCTCACTGTCGCCTCACTCCCTGACGCTTCACTTGGCGAAGTTGGTAAAGCGGTTTATTCTTCTGCTGATGCAAATAATTCATGCAGCAGGAATTTGCGACTCTTTTAGTGAGAATGCCCATGCGGTCAACGTCCAAACGCGCAGTGCCTATCGGTGTGGCGCCCATAGTCTGTCTTCTTATGGCTCTGATTCTGGGGTTTAACACGCTGCCCGCGGCGTTGTCTGCGGCACCTGCTACGCTGGCGCAGCAGTTTCAATCGCCACCGGCACGGCATCGTTTGTACGTGTGGTGGCATTGGATGGGCCTTACCATCAGCCGGTATGGCATTAAGCGCGACCTTACCGCCATGAAAGCCGCTGGTGTTGCGGGGGCAACCATTTGTCCGATAGGCTCGCAGGCGGGGGTTGCAGCCGATATCACCAACTGTGGAACGCGTAAACCTGTGAAATACTGGAGTCCGCGCTTTTGGCACATGGTGCAATATGCGGTCCATACCGCCAAGGGACTGGGGTTAAAGCTGGGCATGGAAAACTGCCCCGGCTGGGATGCCAGCGGCGGCCCATGGATCACGCCCGCGCTCTCCATGAAAATGGTGGTATGGAATATCACGACCGTTAAAGGCCCGGGTGTGGTGCATGTGCAACTCAAGCAGCCGCCAACGCGATTGGGTTTTTACCGCGCTATTGAAGTAGTGGCGCTGCCGGACACGGCCGTGGTGTCACCCGGAGAAATCAAAAATATTTCGGCCGATATGAAATCCGACGGCCGGCTTGTATGGCAGGCCCCGGCGGGGCGGTGGCGCATCTATCGCATTGGTTATACCTCCACCGCCATGACCGACCACCCCGTGCCCGACAGCCTTGTAGGCCCGCATGGAACCGTGCATTCACTGGAGGCCGACAAGCTTAGTGCCAAGGCCGCGGCCTTCCATATTGAACATGTGATTCACGCAGTGCAGAAGCACCTTGGATCGGCGGTGGGGCATACATTTAATCATCTGCTGTTTGACAGTTATGAGGCTGGTGGTCAGAACTGGACGAAACATTTTCGTCGCGACTTTATAAAAATGCGTCATTACGATCCGCTGCCGTGGTTGCCGGTATTAAGCGGAGCCATTATTGGCAGCCCGGAGCTTTCGCAGCGTTTCCGCTATGACATGGCGCGAACGGTTTCCCAACTGTTTGTTAAAAATGATTTTGACGTGTACCGCAAACTCATTGACGCTGCCCACATGAAAATGTGCTTGGAACCCTACACCGGCCCCTTTAACACCATCGCCGCAGCGGCATCGTGTGATGTAACCATGGGCGAATTTTGGAACGCCAGCCGCAGTGGCATTGCCGGAAATGTGGCCGGTGCGGCCCGCGCAGATGGCCGCACGCTGGTCGGTGCGGAAACACTCACGGGCGGTCCTGGCTCCAGCCAGATGACTGAAACGCCCGCGTTTTTGAAACCGGCACTCGATGGCGGTTTTCTCAGCGGTGTCAATAAGTGTTATCTTCACGATTGGACCCTTCAGGCCCTGAACAAAAAATACAAGCCCGGTATCCTCATGGGCTGGTGGGGCACGCACTTTGGTGAAAACCAAACCTGGTTCAAGCCTGGCATTGCTTTTTTTACCTATATCAACCGCTGCCAGACGCTGCTGCAGCAAGGCTCCCAGGTGTGCGATATCTGCACGCTCAACAGCGACCCACAGGGGCTTTCCGAAGACGCGTTAAGCCTGGCACTGTTTGAACAGGCGACGGTGCATAACGGCAAAATCACGCTTCCGGATGGCCGCGCTTATGCGGTGCTGCTGTTGCCGAATTCATCGCAAATGCTGCCCGCCGTCGCGCAAAAACTTCGGCAACTGATCGCGGCAGGGGCCACGGTCGACGGCCCGCGACCAACCGAGTCGCCCAGTCTTACGGGTTACCCGAAATGCGACCAGGTCGTTGCAAAAATCGGTAGCGCGGTATGGGGCAATTGCGACGGCGTTCATGTTACAGAGCACCGCTTCGGTAAGGGACAGGTCGTATGGAATAAGCCATTGCCCCAAGTGCTTGCCGCGTTGGGAATTCAACCTGATTTTTCGGTACTCGCAGCCGATAAAGGCCCGCTTGTAATCCAATCCGCCATTTATGCGGCCCCAGGTGCAGGACGACGGGTAAATGTTACATCCGTGGTGCGAAACAACTTGCGGCAAAATAACGGCACCCTTGCGATGCGCGTGGATAATCAGGCGTTCGGAGGCGATCCGGCATTTGGGCATGTCAAATACCTTACCATCAAATATACGCTCGGCGGAAAGCCTGCGACCGCACGCATCCAGGAAAACAGCATGCTGGCGATTCCGTTTTTGCCGCTGACCGCCATCCATCGGCATTCGCGGGCGATGGACATTTATTTTGTGGTCAATCGATCTGGCCAGGCGGTCCATGCGGTGGCATCGTTTCGTATTTCCGGTAAGGTTCCTGAATTGTGGCAACCGGAATCCGGAAAGCGCCTGACCGATGGGGAATTCAGCGAAACTCATGGCCGCACCAACGTGCCGCTGAATCTCGGGCCGCAGGCATCTGTATTTGTAGTGTTTCGGCATTCTTCGGCGGGCGTGGATCCGGTGATAGCAGTCAGACGTGATAACCAGCCGACGGACAGCACCACCATTCAAATCCACCGCGACGGCCAGTTTGACATGCGGGCAACCCAGCCGGGAAGTTATGAACTGCAATTCGCTTCCGGGCGCAAAGAGGTGGTGAAAGTATCACCTTTGCCGGCACCGGAATCGCTCACCGGGCCATGGAAGGTCGGCTTTACGCCCGGATGGGGAGCACCGGGACATGTGGTTTTACAGAACTTAGCGTCGTGGACCGCTTCCAAGAATTCCGGCATCAAGTATTTTTCCGGTACCGGTGTGTACACGCAAACGGTGTCGGTCCCGGCAAGTTTTATCGGCTCGAAAAAGCGGGTGATTTTGCATCTGGGATCGCTTCATAGTCTGGCTGGGGTCTGGGTGAATGGGCATAATCTGGGCGTGCTGTGGCACGCGCCATTCAAGGTGGATGTCACGTCGGCCATCCGAGCCGGGCGTAACCGCATTCGCATTGCAGTTAGCAACAGCTGGGCTAATCGCCTCATTGGCGACCAGCAGCATTCCTCGGGCCTGCATTGGGGTGCCCCCACACCGGGGGGACGGCCCCTGCTTCGGTTTCCTAAGTGGGTGGTAGATGGCACGCGTCGGCCCTCCAAGGATTGCTATACATTTGAGACTTGGAATTACTATACAAAGAATTCGCAGTTGCATCCGTCAGGATTACTGGGGCCGGTACGGCTGACCGTCGCCGCCCGTATGCCTGTGTATGAGCGCACACATTGAAGCCCCCGGGCTATCAATCCCAATGTGCAGGCGGGACAAGGGCACGGGGGAATTACTATACCTACGGCCAACGGGATCGGACCGCTGATAACGCGGATATGAAGAGCTTGGCGGGGCAAAGGCCGGAATTGCAGCCACCCGGGCAGGCCCTGCACTCAAAGCATAATAGGACATTTTTTTCCTTGGGCGCTTGCCAGTTTGGCTGTTCCGTGCTATCTAAAGCAGCGGTCCGGGACTCGCTATCCACTGGCAAAAGCCGGGGCGGCCTGGGTGGATCCTTTGGAAGGAGCCTTTCCGTGCGAAAAACTTCTACGTTGTCGGCTGGGTTGGGAACTCTCGCGGCAGTGGCGCTGGCGATTGGTTTAGGCGGGTGCGCTAAAAATCAAACCCAGATGAACGGCCCGTCGCTCTATGAACAGTTGGGCGGTCAGTCGGGAATTACTACTGTGGTGCATGCGTTTCTGATTAATGTCGGGAAGGATCATCGAATCAACGCGGCCTTTGCCCATGCCAATCTTGCTCACTTGCAGACGCAACTTGTGGCTTATATTGGCGAGAAGTCCGGCGGCCCGCAAATTTACACTGGCCCGGATATGTATCAGGCCCATAAAGGCATGCACATTACCGATGCACAGTGGAACGCCTTTGTCCAGGATCTCGGCACGACATTAAAACAGGAGAAGGTGCCGGTACTGGCACAATCCGAGCTTCTGGGAGTTCTTATGCCGAAGAAATCGGAAATTGTCGGGCACTAAATTGTATAAAGCCTGAACAATCAGACTCTTTCAAGGCCGGCCAACTCCGGCCTTTTTTTCTAGGTGGCTTGCTCGTGGCCGGGCTTTTCCGCGGCTTTTATTGGTAAATCATAGGTTGTTGGGGCTAAAATCGGCTATTGGCGTCGTGGTTAAAATCAGGAAGCAGCGCAACTGAGACCATCATGTTCATGGGGAAAATGTCATTGCGATCACGGTACGTGCCGGGCGGACTATATTTTGGCCCACCGGCCTGGGATGCGCCTGTCTGGCCCGCGCGGGACATCGTCGAAAGTTCCCCTCCAACTCTGCTGCCTGAAAATCCTGAAGCTCTGCGGGAGGTGCTGCAGCGGTTGAATATAGGGCGCCAGGACACCTGGGCACCTGCTCTTCTGGATCAACTTAGGGGCGGGGCCGTAAGTGATGTGGTACTTAACCTTGTGGCCCCGCAGCCGGAATCCATCCTTCCGCGGGTGTTAAGTGAATTTGAATTGCCCCAACTGGTAACGGGTTTGAATCTGGTTCGGCGGTGCGTATCGGCAAACCGGGCCATTCTGGCGATTCCACGGGATGAATCGGAAATCCGGTATCAATGGGGGGCTGTGGCAAAAGGGCATCCTTTTGTTGTTCGCCCCCTGATTAATCGGTATCCGCTGGGGCACCCCAGTATTTTGTTGCGCTCTTTGCTGGGCTTGAAAATTCAGCCCTACGCATCGCCGGCAGATGCGGGTGTTATTCTTCTGGACCCTATGACGTGCTGGATATTAGGCTGCTGGATTGAATTCGGCGGCGTGCCGCAGTGGCGTCCCATAGAGCTATTCACCCACAACGCCATGCCCCGGCTCATTGCGGCAAATTTGGGACAACCACTGTCGCAGATATTCTCGGATGCCGGGATCATTTATAAAGAGCGGCAATGTATCATCAACGGCATGATGGCCGGGGAACTGGCGAACCCGGAACAGACCGTTTTAGAACCGTGGATTCGGATTATCTCGCTGCGGCCGCCACCGCTGGTTGAGCAAAGCGTTGATTGTATCCGTTGCGGTTGGTGCGTGAACGCCTGCCCCGCAGGCTTGAACCCGGCCGGCCTGATGGCTCAGGTGCGCATGATTGATAGTTTGCCCGCGATTTCCGCCCAGGAGGCTTCGGCCTGTATTGATTGCGGCCTGTGCACTTATGTGTGTCCGTCGCGGTTGGCTTTGGCAACGACGATTCATTCCTTGAAGACCGGGGATGCCCGGGCGGACACACCGGGAGAGGCGACATGACTGCCAAAGACACGCATATCGGTGACATGCCTGGGCCGGCGGCACGTTTGATGGCGCAGCATAATGCCGGGGAGGAAAGGCCTTTTCTTTCGTGGCCGGTAGCGCGTAAGGAATTTTATCAAACGATCAGTGTATCGATGCTCCTGCCGCTGCTGTGGGGTGTCGCGGTATTTGGATTTCGGGCAGCGGTGATTATTTTGGCTGCTCTGGCGGCGGCGGGTGTCACGCACTATTTATTGGCGCGGTTTACCAGGCGCGGCAAACTGTTAACGTGGAATCACGCGTTGGCGTACGCGATGATTGCTTCGGGCCTGACCGCACCACTGCTCCCTTGGTATTGGGCACCGGTGATGGGGGGAAGCTTAGTGCTGCTCATTTGGATTGCCGGCCTACCGGGAAAACAACGCTTTCATATTGCACTTTTGGCACCTCTGGCTCTAACCGCGATACTTCTGCCCGCCGGGCGCTGGCCGGTGCTGGTGTTAGATCATCTAACGATCGGCGATATTGATCGGTCCATACCGGCGCAAATATATCGCTGGCCGCAGCGATCACCGGGCCGGGGCGTCGATGCGGTATTGTTGCCGCGGCCCGAACAGGTTATTCAGCACACATTAGGGAAAATTGCCGGTGATCCGGCGGGGGTTGAGTCCCGCGTCGCGTTACGAAATATGTTCGCCATGAATTTGCCATCGCCGCCGACGCTGCTGTTGGGTGGCGTTCCGGGGCGCATTGGGACGGTAGGTATTTTCGCAATTATTATTGCAGGATTGTATTTGTCGTATCGGCATATTCTGCCACCGGATGCGTCGGCATTATTTCTAATTGCGGTATTGGTGGGGTTAATTTTTGGGCCGCTGTCACCGCGCGTACTGCACCATGAATTTTGGCAAAGCATCGGCGGGTTGTGGTATCTTCCGCCGGAAAGATCCATCGCGTTATTATTTTATGAAATGTGCAGTTCGGATTTTCTTTTTGCGTCAGTATTCATTTTGGCGCTGCCCGGCACATTGCCTATAGAACCGCTGGCTCGGAAAGTGTTTTTGGTGCTCGCGGGATTAACCGCCGCGCTGTTGCACCGGATTGCCATACCGCTGCCCCCAGCGACCGTAGCATTGCTGCTGTTGCAGCCGATCGCCCCGGCTTTAGATATGCTGCTGCACCGCCGGCCTTGGCTGCTTGACTGAACGAAAATCAGGGAAAGAACCAACTTTGATTCTTTCGTAAATTCATAAATACGAATATTCAAAAACGTGATAAAAAAGTTATCAGAAATAATTTTTGATCCGATAACAAAGATGGCTAGAATAAAGGCAGTTGATCAGTGCCGAGCGGCGTATATTCCAAGTTTTAAGAAACACACCCCCTCGCTCGGGACAGTCAGGTGCAGCATTCGGACGGTCTCGTTGGAAATATCCCGTTTTGGATTTTCCGCACGATTTTGCCGGGAAAGTTAAATGAAAACGGAGAAGAATTCCCGAACAGGGCGTTTGCCAATCGCCGAAAAGTAGAAGGCGTGTCGGATTTTGTAATCCCGGTAGTTGGCTAGCGGCATGGTTGTTTCACCTTGCGGCGGAGACAGGCCACATGTTTCTGATGCGACGTGCCGCGTGAGGACAAGGTATGAGAACAATCAGTGATTTGCAGGATCAGGCCGCCGGCGAGAGTGATATATTCCTGCAAATATTTAATCAAAGTCCGGCCATCGAGTATCTTTTGGACTCCGAGAACGGGCAAATTGTTGATGCTAATAATGCCGCCTGCGACTTTTGGGGTTGGTCTCGCCAGCAGTTGAGCGCAATGCGCATTTGGGACATTAACATTGCGGGGCAGAAAATATTGGAGCAGCAGTTTGCCGAAACCAAGGCAGGCGTCACCAATTTATTCATAGCTCAGCATCGTACCGCCTCGGGTGAGATTCGAAATGTAGAAGTTTATGTCAATCCGATTGTGCTGAAGGGTCGAAAATTAAATCTGATTATTGCCCATGATGTCACGGATCGCCGGCGGGCGGAAGATTCGCTTCGCCTGGCGCACCGGGCGTTGGAAGCGGCAACCATTGGCATTTTAATTGCCGATGCGCAACAGCCGGACATGCCGATTTCTTATGTCAACCCCGCCTTTGAAATTCAGACCGGTTACTCTGAGGCAGAGGTGCTTGGCCACAATTGCCGCTTTCTGCAAGGCACACAACGGGATCAACCGGGACTTGATGAATTACGATCAGCTTTAAAAAAAGGCTGCAGTTGTGAAGTGATCCTCCAGAACTTTAAGAAAGACGGTACGATGTTCTGGAACCAACTGCATATTGCGCCGCTCCGCAATGACGCCGGCATCATCACTCATTTTCTCGGTGCCCAAAAGGACATCTCCGGTCAAATGGCGGTGAGCGCCCGGATGGACCACATGGCCTATTATGATCCATTAACTGAACTGCCTAATCGACGGTTGTTTCTGGATCGGCTGACGACGGCTGTAGCCGCAGCGCAAAGAAATAGCGTTTTTGGCGCAGTGGTATTTATTGATCTGGATAATTTTAAAAATCTCAATGACGCTGAGGGGCATGAAGTTGGCGACGATCTTTTACGGGAAATAGCGAAGCGGCTGGGGCACTTGCTGCGACAGGAGGACACGGTCAGCCGCTCGGGCGGAGATGAATTTGTCCTGCTGCTTCCGGCGATATCCGATAATTCCGAAATTTCCGCGAACATGGTACAAGTCGTGATCGCGCGCATTCAAAAAGCAATTTGTGAGCCTGTGGTGCTCGGAGAGTTACAGCATCACATTACGGCGAGCATCGGCGTGACGCTTTTTCCCAAGGGCGTGGAATCCACATCGGATTTACTAAAGCAGGCGGATACAGCCATGTACCGCGCTAAAGCCACCGGACGTAACAGTGTCTGTTACTTCGAACCCGCCATGCAGGCTGCCGTTAGTGCGCGGCTTACTCTTGAGCAGGATTTGCGTCAGGCGATGGAACGTGAGGATTTCCGCATGTTCCTGCAAGGGCAGGTCAATGCGTCAGGGAAGATTATTGGTGCTGAGGCGTTAATCCGGTGGCACAATAAAGAAGGGGGGCTGATTTCTCCCATGGCGTTTATTCCTGTGGCGGAAGAAACGGGGCTGATTGTTCCCATGGGAACATGGATGCTTAGACAAGCGTGCCGGGCGATTAAAAAATTGGAGCAGGCGGGCAGGCCTATTCGCATCTCCGTGAATGTCAGCCCGCGGCAGTTTCGCGGCCCGGATTTTCGAGATTGCGTGGCGATGGTACTGCAGGAAACCGGTGCCAATGCCAGTTTGCTAATGCTGGAGATTACCGAGGCGGTGGTTTTTGATAATCTTAATGAAGCGATTACAAAAATGCAGCAGCTTAAGGCGCTGGGGGTTCACTTTTCCATCGATGATTTTGGTACAGGTTATTCATCGCTGGCGTATCTGAAAAAGTTGCCGCTGACTGAACTGAAAATTGATAAAAGTTTTATCCAGGACGCCCCGACGGATATGAATGATGCGTCATTGGTTGAAGCCATTTTGGCGGTCGCTACCCACCACGGGCTACAGGTTGTCGCCGAGGGCGTGGAAACCCTCCAGCATGTTGATTTCCTCAAAGAACGCGGATGCCCGCTGTTTCAAGGGTATTATTTCGGCCGCCCTATTCCCGGCGAGGAATTTGTGCAAAAGGTATTGAGTGGTCCTGAGGCCAATAATTAGCGGCAAAATCGGTCTGTACGGCTGCCCGAAATATCCCTGAGGGCCAGCCAAAATCAGGCGTAAAAATTTAATAACGCTTTTGCGAATATAACACAGTCAAATACGCTTTTAACTTCGTCAGAATTGGCATAGAATATTGACTTGAAGAATCAGCTGAAGGCTGGTTGCGCTACGAAAGGGATTCTTGGAATGACCGGCTCACCGGAAATATTTGATTTGACGATAATCGGCGGTGGCCCGGTAGGGCTATATGCCGCGTATTACGCGGGTCTGCGACAGATGAAAACCAAAATCATCGATTCGCTGGATCAGTTGGGCGGCCAATTAGCCACGCTATACCCGGAAAAATATATTTATGACGTCGCCGGATTTCCCCGGGTAATTGCCCGCGATCTGGTCAAAAACCTCATGGAACAGGGATTGCAATATCATCCTTCCGTGCATCTATCAGAAACGGTAAAAACGCTCAAACGCCATGAAGCCCTGGATTGCTACATTGTCGGTTCAGAGCATGGGGAACATTACACCAAAACTCTGCTGATCTGTGCGGGAGCGGGCGCGTTTCAGCCCCGCAAAGTCATGCTTCCCAATGCTGCAGAATGGGAAAATAGGGGCATTTATTATGCTGTTTCTTCCAAAGCGACGTTTGCCGACAAGCGGTTATTGATCATCGGCGGCGGCGATTCGGCCTTGGATTGGGCGATGAATCTGTATGGAACCGCCTCGGAAATTTCCATTATTCACCGGCGTAATCAATTTCGGGCCCATGAAGACAGCGTGGCCAAGGTTTTGGCTTTGAACATACCAATTTTAACATTTTGGGAATTAAAAGAGCTGGTAATAGCCGATAATGTTTTAAAGGGTGCCGTTCTGGTCAATAACCAGAGTCAGGAAGAGCGGAAAATATCGGTTGATGCCATACTTCCGCAACTGGGTTTTATCAGTTCTTTAGGCGCTATTAAAACTTGGCCTATCAAGCAGGAAGGCCAATCCATTCTGGTCAACCAGCAGATGGAGACCAATATGAAAGGGATTTTTGCAGCCGGTGATGTTGCGGGATTTTCCGGCAAACTCAAGCTGATCGCCACAGGATTTGGCGAGGCGGCAACGGCGGTAAATTACGCGAAAATCCAGCTTGACCCGAAAGCCAAGGCCTTTCCTGGACACAGCAGTGAAATGGGCCCTCAAGCGATGACTACCATTGCTGATCCGCAGCAATCTGTAACTGTGCAATAAGTTGGGCGTTTGGTATAACGGTCAGCAAGCTCAGGATGAGCGACTATGAAGAAAAGGACACCACAAAAATTGAACTTCAACGGCCTTATAACCTTTAAATTGCTAGGCGTGGTACTGCTTGCCGGGTCCTTGCTGTCCGTCTGGCCGGGATGCAAGGACGGATCAACCGGTTCGGCCTCCGCGCCCAGCCGCGGCGGCCGGGTGCGCCCTGTCGCGTTGGAAGCCCTGCCTCTGAAAGCCTCGCAACATGCCATGACCAATCCGTTGGAGGCAGAGGTCTGGAAACATGCGCAATGGTTCAAATTGGCCAAAGGGCGATCGTCCCGAATTGCCGGCGTGCACACCAAAATTTCTGCAGTATTCACGCCTGCGGACCTGTATATTGCAATTGTTGCAACGGGACCATATCAGGCAGTGGGCAATGTGGCGGCGGATAAGCTCTGGCGGCAAGACTGTTCGGAAATCTGGCTCGATACGTCGCGGAAACAAAATGGCACCAATTTTTTTGAGTTGGTCGTATCTCCAACAGGCCGGACCCACGGTGTATGGCATCGGTCTTCCACAGCACCGACGCCCACATCATCGGGGGCACCGGATTTGAATCATCCGTATGGCCTGATTCCATGGAACATTCAAGGCCTTAGCGTAAAAATTGGCACCGGAATCTGGCGCGGCCATAGCGCCGCAACGACCGTGGTAAAAATCCCGATTGCCGGACTTCCCCGGCCGCTGCGCTTTATCAGTAAATCCGGCGGCCGATTCCGCGTGAATGTGTTACGGTATATTTGGCGTGCCAATCCTGCCGGCCGTCGGCGGCTTGCCCAATACAGCTTGTTCCCCGTGCCGCCTGAGTCGCAGGCTTTTGCCCCCTACCTCATGGGGCGCTTGGCGTTGATTTCATCTAACGACGCAAATTTGGCGCTGCGGCGGTAATTTCGGACGCCATTGTGCCCGACAGCCGTAATTTCTCGCGGCGATTTAGTACTAAGCTTTTTTACTTCTCAAAGCGTAGTTCTATCCACTATGATATTGTTGACCCTGTACGAAGAATTGATATCTGGAGTTGTCCTATGCCCGTCATTGACATGCCCATGGAAAAATTGGAAACCTATAGCGGTCGTAATCCGCGCCCTGCCGATTTTGATAAGTACTGGACTGAGGCGCTGGGGGAAATGCGGGCGGTAAAACCCGATGTTGAACTACGCGCGGCGGAATTTCATGCACCGCACGTGGACTGCTTTGATATGTACTTTACTGGCGTGGGGGGAGCGCGCATACATGTCAAATTTCTCCAACCAAAACACCTGGCCGCCGGTACAAAACGGCCTGCCATCTGCGTGTTTCACGGCTATTCAGGCCATGCCGGCGACTGGACTGAGAAACTTGCGTGGGCGGGAGCGGGCTACATTGTGGCTGCCATGGATTGCCGGGGCCAAGGTGGATATTCCGAGGATATTACCCCGGTACGTGGCACGACGCATCGCGGGCATATTATTCGCGGATTAAGTGACCCGGATCCGCAGAAATTGCTATTTCGATCTATTTATCTTGATACAGCGGAGCTTGCCGGTATTTTGCTGGCCATGCCCCAAGTCGATGCGACGCAGGTCTACGCCATGGGCGGCTCACAAGGCGGCGGTCTGACGCTGGCGTGTGCGGCCTTGGAACCGCGCATTGCCAAAGCGGCATCACAATATCCCTTTCTATGTGATTACCAGAGAGTCTGGGAAATGGATCTGGCCAAAGACGCCTATATGGAACTCCAGGCTTTTTTCCGCCACCAGGATCCTCGGCATCTGCGCGAACATGAGATATTTTCCCGCTTAGGCTATATCGACTGCCAGCACCTGGCACCGCGGATCAAAGCCAGAACCATCATGGCCATCGGCTTGATGGACGCGGTATGCCCGCCGTCCACGCAGTTTGCCGCCTACAACAAAATGACGTGCGAAAAACGCACCGTGATTTATCCCGATTTCGCGCATGAGGTGCTTCCGGGTTGGTATGATCTGGTTTTTGATTTTTTCACCAACCAGTAGCCCATTTGAAATTTAAAATTTGAGATTTGAAAAACCTAAAGTTGGCGGCTGCGCGGTGAGCTTGTGTGGGCTTGATCTTGTGTATCTGTTGGCCCCCGGGGCGATTCAGGCTTATAATCGCTTTGATATTGGAGAATACTAAATGAAATTTATTGTTGAGAGTATTGAAAACGATCTGGTGACGTTAAAGACGCCCAATGCGAATTATCGTAATACATTCAAGTGTTCATCGGCCGCGGATCTGGTTGTGGGCAAATGGATATCCGGGCATATTCATGCACCAGCCCGAAAGATTGACGTAGTCAGCGAGGGGGGGAATTTTGTGGAGCCGCTTTTTGGCCGCCCGCGGCACATGCAGGGGCTGGTTTTGCAGCAAAACCCCGCCGAGAATTCCCTGCTTGTACAAACCGCTTATAAAACCACCGTGCAATTGCCGCAGTCTCAGCAGGCCGCGGATTATGCAGCCGGCAGCCGCGTAGGCTGGGATAACGCGGATTGGCCGGAGTTTCTGGTGGAAAAATCTGCATCAGTACCGGCTCATGTCTGATTTGTGAGCCAAGGGGCGGGAATCCGATGAACGTTGTTTTGGCATTGGATCAGGGAACCAGCAGTTCACGAGCCATTGTGTTTGATCACACTGGGCGATCCCTGGCGATGGCGCAATTGGAACTTGGGGCGATATTTCCCCGCCCCGGCTCCGTAGAACAAGACCCCCAGGTAATTTGGCGCACGCAACTTGCCACAGCACAACAAGTCATAAGGCAGGCGGGTATTGCAGCTACGGATATTGCCGCTATCGGCATAACCAATCAGCGGGAAACCACATTGGTATGGAACCGGAAGACCGGGGAACCCATTTATAATGCCATCGTCTGGCAGGACCGTCGGACCGCTGATTTTTGCGAGACGCTTAAATCTGCAGGGCATGGGGAAATGGTAGCTCGCAAGACCGGCCTGATTATTGACCCTTATTTTTCTGCCAGTAAGCTGCGCTGGATTTTGGACCAAGTCCCCGGTGCCCGGGAAATGGCCGCCCATGGTGACTTGGCGTTTGGCACAGTGGATTCTTGGTTGCTTTGGAAACTTACAGCCGGCGCGGTTCATGCGACAGATATTTCCAATGCGTCCCGCACCATGCTTTTTAACATCCACACTGGCCAATGGGATCCTGAACTTCTGGCTTTAATGGATATCCCAAGGTCTATGTTACTTGAAGTGCGGTCCTCCTCTGAACTATATGGTCACACTTCGGGGGATTTACTGGGGGCGCGGGTGCCGATCTCGGGTGTGGCCGGGGATCAACAGGCTGCGTTATTCGGGCAAACCTGTTTTACCCCCGGGTCGGTAAAAAATACCTACGGCACCGGATGCTTTATGCTCATGAACGTAGGAGAAAAGCCGGCAGAATCCGCGAATAAGCTTTTAAGCACTGTTGCCTGGAGGCTGGGTGGCACCACCCATTACGCCTTGGAGGGAAGCGTGTTTATCGGCGGGGCGGTGGTGCAATGGCTCCGCGATTCACTGGGGATTATTCAAAGCAGCAAAGACATTGAAGCCCTGGCGGCCAGCGTAGAGAATTCCGGCGGCGTATATTTTGTTCCCGCGTTCGCGGGGCTGGGTTCGCCCTATTGGGATGCCTATGCGCGGGGATCCATTTCCGGTCTGACGCGCGGAACAACTGCCGCACACATTGCCCGGGCGGCGTTGGAAAGTATTGCCCATCAGACTGCGGACTTGCTGGAGTGCATGCAAAAGGATTACGGACAGCCGGTGGCTGAAATGCGTGTAGACGGCGGTGCGGCGGAAAACAATTTGCTGATGCAAATTCAGGCTGATTTACTGGGCGTTCCAGTGTTGCGGCCGCAAGTCATACAGACCACAGCTCTGGGAGCTGCGTATCTGGCGGGTTTGGCGGTGAAGTATTGGGAAACACCGGCCGATGTCGCCCGCCACTGGGTTGTCGAGCGCATTTTTGAACCGCGGATGAGCCGTGATGAAGCACATTTCCGCCGACAGCGGTGGAAGAAGGCCGTTGCACGATCCCAGGACTGGGAAGAGCATAGCGAAGCGCTTAATTAACGCGCGGTGGAACATATCAATGAATAGAGATATATCCTTACAGCGAATAATTGACCGGCGTGAATCCTGGGACATTGCAGTCATTGGCGGCGGAGCCACGGGCGTGGGCATTGCGGTTGATGCGGCGGCCCGCGGATACGCGGTTTGCCTGCTGGAACAAAGCGATTTTGGCAAAGCCACCAGCAGCCGCTCCACCAAACTGGTGCATGGCGGCGTGCGTTATTTGCAGCAGGGCAATATTGCTTTGGTCACAGAAGCCTTGCATGAACGTGGAATCCTTAAAAATAACGCCCCGCATCTGGTGCATGATCTGGCTTTTGTCGTGCCGAATTATCAATGGTGGGAAGCTTCGTTTTACGGGGTCGGATTAAAAGCCTATGACCTGCTGGCCGGGAAATATGGATTTGGAAAATCCCGGCATTTGAGCCGCCAGGAAGTGCTGCACTATATTCCCACGCTGAAAACCGACGGCCTGCGGGGTGGCGTGCTGTATCATGACGGACAATTTGATGATGCGCGGCTGCTGATAGATTTAGCCGCCACCGCCACGCGGATTGGCGCCGCACTTTTGAATTATGCCCCCGTCACACACCTGGTGCATGATGCCACAGGACATCTGCACGCGCTGCGGTTTACCGACAGCGAAACTGGGCAGACACATACTGTTGCGGCACGATGTGTGATTAACGCAACGGGGGCCTTCAGCGATCAGTTGCGGCACATGGATAACCCGGCCGCGGCCGGTATTATTGCTCCCAGCCAAGGCGTACATTTGGTGCTGGAAAGAAGTTTTCTTTCCGGAGACACCGCCATGATGGTGCCGCATACCAGCGATGGGCGCGTGTTGTTTGCTATACCCTGGCACAATCGCACACTGTTAGGCACAACCGATACCGCGCTGGAAAACGTAGCCTTGGAACCTGTACCGCAGGATCAGGAAATTGATTTTATTCTTGAAACCGCCGGGCAATATCTAGCGAGAAAGCCCAAACGCAGCGACATTGTCAGTATGTTCGCGGGGATTCGCCCCCTGGTTAAAGCACCGCAGAATACCGCTACCGCGGCATTGTCCCGTGATCATACCATTGACATCAGCAGCAGCGGATTATTGACCATTGCCGGCGGAAAATGGACAACCTATCGGCGCATGGCAGAAGATGCGGTCGATCATGCCGCCAGCATCGGCTCTTTGCCCGTGCGGGACTGTATCACGCGCAGCTTAAAAATATCCGGTTCTCAAAATTCCGACGCAATTGAAACGAGTCCCAGCAAGCGCACGGCCGGGTCCGCGAGGCTGACGCAAAGCGATCTTACAACCGGGCCATGCGGGATTACCGCCGAGGAAATCATCTATTTCATCCGCCACGAAATGGCCCGCACAATTGACGACATCCTGGCCCGTCGCACGCGCCTCCTGTTTCTGGACGCCCGCGTTGCAATCGCAGCAGCACCCCATGTCGCCCAAACGATGGCCACAGAATTAGCCCGCGACAAACCCTGGATCGAAAACCAAGTCCTTGAATTCAACGCCATAGCCAAACACTACCTGCCGCCAGTGACATGACACGGGCGCTGCCGGTTCGTTAATTGGTCAATCTGAAGCGATAACGCGGATGTAGGAACTGTCACGTCTCGGCCACGTGCGCGATGCGGTGGTTTGTGATCTGGTATTTCACAACAAAGGGGGAGACTTCAAAATCCGCCGCAATGTCCGAAATTTCCTCAGCCGTGACTTCGGTGGAGGTAATTCGAGACTCAATTACATGGGCGGGAATTAGAAACTCGGCCGCGAAGGACCGCTCCCTCTGCTGGCGTTCTGTTATGGCCGAGGTAAGAAGATAAAGTGAACGATCCCCGCCATAAAACAGGCTCATCAACGAACGTGCAATCAAAAATCGAAACGATTCTGGTCGCCTTTTGAAGGCAAAACACCGGATCACTCGCTGGTCCAGGCCGACAAGGCCTTCTATGCTCGGCATCGGTGTCGGTGCGGCGGCAACTGGCGAGGTGAATTGAAATACATCCGGGGCTTTTTGCTCATCCAGATTTAGCTGCGCGCGTGCATGTTGTGCCAAGGCGTACCCTTGCTCCCAAGGCGCAGCGGTCTCCGCGACCTGTGGTACATCGTATAAACCTTTGAACGGATGCTGACCCAAGATGGACGTCCCCAAGGCGTCCAGTCCGCTTGCAAGCCATCGCTCGACCTCCGGAAGTCGTTCAATAGTTGATGCACAAAACGTATCCGCACGAAGGCCTTGGGGGATTGCCGTCCATACATTCATAATTGTTTCAGCTGCGTTTGCGGGAAGCGCGTAGGGATCGAGTCCAAGCCATGCCGCCGCGCGGCAGAATTCGGCCTCTTCCTGGTCCGCATTTATTATGGCTTCCCAGTTTTGTGTCAGGGTGCCAGCGGAAAGTTTTAACGATTCCAATCGGCCCAACACGGCCTCGATAAGCTCGGCCGCTTTGGCGCGGAATAACTCCGTCGTAACCCGCTGCTCACCAGTGCTTATAAACTCAATATCCTGATGCTCGCTTTGGAATGATGCCCACGTTAAATTCAGTTTATCACCTTCCGGATAAATGCGCAGTCTGGGAAGGGGAAACCCTTCCTGCGCGGAATATAAGCAATGACGCACATCTACACCGTCAGCGATAGCCGTTTTGCCAGGCGCGTGTACTTCGTTAAACAGACACCACCAATTCGCAACCAGCCATTCCGCCAATGGGTACAGCGGCACTCGGATATAATCGCGCGTGGTGCGGGCGCGTTTGTCAAGAACCTTAGTGATAATCTGTTGGCCGCAAGTTAAGGTAAAATCCGCAAATGTTCCATTAATTTCGGGCGCATCGTTACACCCAAAATCCAACCATGTATATTGTATGTCGAATTCACTCACGGCAATCCTCGCACGCGTTCATCGGAATCCAGCGGGTAACTCATGTGCTACCCACACAACGAACTTGAGCACTGACCGCAGCGATATGGATACCCGCCGGAGCAGGGCCGATGCCTCTATTCTTGGCTGTTCTTGTGTATTTCGGCGGTTTCATAACACTGTTATTCTACGGGATTCGCCCTGCCGTCGCCATTGTATGACAAGCGTGGACGATTCAGGCAAGGTACTCTTCGTACAGCATGGAAATGAAAGACGCCTCGGTTATGCTTAAAAAAGTTCGCGCGCTGAAGGAGTTGCTGAAATGACAAAGACTCAAGCACAATCTCTTAAAAAAGCCCTCGAAAAGAAATTTGACGGGCTGGCCGAATTCGAGCTGGCCGGAAGGTCCGGGCGCTACCGTTTTGCGGTCAAATCTAAGAAGTTTGATAAAATGCCACAGATGAAGCGGCAGGATGAGGCGTGGAAAATTGTCGACAAAGTGCTCGAACGCGATGCAATACTGGACATTTCTCTAATACTTACCTTTGCGCCCCGGGACATCGCGACGGGAAAAATCCGGGGCCATGCAACATAAATTTGGAGAACGGATGCGGCGCGTCGGCCACGTGTCGGTGGGTCCTTACCATATTTGGGCCTCCAATTTGCAGCGCGGCCCCTCGGAGTACCCTCGTGTTAAGGCTCGCCGCCAGCGGTACTTGTAGAGCACCGGATGATAATCCGGTGGTTGATCCAGTGCCGCCAACCAACCACCGGGTTATCACCACGGTGCTCAATGACGTGATGTTCCGCCGTCGCAACCCGGCCATTACTGGGACAGGCTCGGGGGCGACGGCTGGCTTTTATGCGGCGTTCCACCGCCGGCATAGCCGGCGGCTTTGTGGGGTTTTCATGCACGGTCGCGCGGAGCGGAGATGTTGATGCGGCTGTGTTTTTCAACGGCCGGGCACGTGGTCAATCACGATGCCGGGGGCGGTGGGTTGGGCGATGGGGGTTAGGCCGAGGGACTGGAGCTTGGCGATGTTTTGGGGGGTGATGATGGGATCAAAGCCGTAGGTTTTTCGCAGGCGAATTATTTCCGGCCAATCAATGATCAGGTAATTCACGTGATGGCTTTGCAGATAACGCAATGCCGCAGCTGCGCCGCCGTGGTGAAAGGCTCTTGCCAGCTTGTTGCGATCAAAGACGGTGGCATAAATAACGTGCCCGCGGATGTATAGCGGGGTGCTTAAACCTTCCAGATAATAGGTGGTACGTGACGTAAATTGCCCCGGCGGCGGGGGGGATGAAAGCCAGTCTTCGGGCAGGCTGATCGCCGCACCGATGGGCGGCGGCATTTGGGCATGGATGGGGCCAAATAAGAGTCCGGCTTCGGGTCTAAGCAGCAAAGCACAGCCGACGGCCTGCACCGTAAGCCCTGCAGTAGCCGCGGTGAAATAAGCCGGCAGCAGATCGGCGGCCATTCCCAGCATCCACGCCAAAGGAATAACGGCAGGTAATAAAAATCGGGCCTGCAATTGGGTGCAGGTTATCCAGGCAAGCATTTGCACCAGCAGGCACAGGGCCAGAAGCCACGCCTGAATTCCGGTAAATAGTGCCAGGGCAACGGCGGGGATCAGCACCAGCCAGAGCGGGCCGAACCTTAGAAGCCAAGGGGTTTGCGGACCGGGAAAGCCGGGTTTGGCGTCCAAGGCATCGAGCCAGGCGGCGATTCCCGGCGACCATTGGCGATTGAGAATTGATTGATCAACCAAGGCGTGTAAATGTCCCGCTACGCCAGCATCCCGCGCCGGCGGCCGGTGGCCCCGGTCGAAGCGCAAGGCAATGGATTTTCTCCAATGGCCGCGACCAAGGGTACCGGTAAAAATGGGAAATATGGGGTTGCCCAAGCTGCGGCTAGTGTGGGTGGCGGCCATGGAACGGACCATCCAGGGGCTGTAGATAAGTAATGCAGTAACTGTAACAATCGCCAATTGACGAAAATTGCGGCGTGCCAGAAGAATGGCGGCAATGGGCAGTGCCACCATAACGCCGGCGGTCATTTTGGTTCCCACGGCCAAACCCAGCAACACGCCCAGGATCAGCCACTCCGGCCAGCGCGTTGCCACGCACGCCAAGGTGACCGCCAACACACCGTACAGCAATACCGCACCGTCGTTGTAAGCCAGCGATCCTACAACCAGCGTCCAAGGGGTGGCCAGTACCACCAGGGCGGCAATAACGCGGCCTGGGGCTTTCAGATTCAGCGGCGCAAAAAGTATTGCCGCAACCGCCAAAAGTGTCACCACGGCATGTAATATTTGCGATCCAAATACGAGAGCATAAATATATCCCGCCCCAATCGCCGATTGGGCCACGGCGGCGAGAAGCAGATACAGCATCTCCATATTTAATGGCATATATGAGTATATATTTCCATGCACTGGTGCCGTGCTGTGCATAGCCAGGAATTGCCGGGGTAATTGCAAATGGTATTCCAGCACATCAAAGCCGTTGCCTTCGGTGTGCCACAATGTTCCGGCGGGAAAGCACACTGCGATAAGCAATACAGCCAGAGGAATACAGGCCAGTAAAATCAGGGCGTGTCGGCGTTGCAGCGGACGCTGGAGAAATTCCAACTGAGATTTCAATTGGCGCGCAAATGGATATCCGGCGGCCGCTGAGCCGATCAACAGGATACCGCCGGCCGGCCCGGAAATCAGGCCGCAACTTCCCAAGGCCAGCGCAGCTAAGCTCAAGGCACCCATGCCCAGCGCAGCCGCCATAACCAGGCGAAAGCCCAGAGGCCACGGCGAGAGCTGCATCATGGGCAGGTTGCGCAGGGGATGAGTCAGGGCCAAGCCCAGCAAAAGGGCTGGTAGAATAATAATGCCAGCCCAGGCGGCGTTACACAGGGTTGCCAATACCGCCGGCATTTGCGATCCGGAAATGAGCAGCATCATCAACAGTGTGGTAATCAGCATTGCCGGCATTAACACCCAGCGCGGCAGATGATTGCCGCCACCGGACGCGGCAGGGGATGTTCGGCGGTAGGCGATACGTGGCTTCATGACGCAAACCAACTGTCACAACAGGGCGTAGAGCCAGATCATCAGCGGGCAATCTGACGGCCAACGCCGTAATAGCGCATACTTAAGCCGGCACCGGCTGTTGACTGCAACAGCTTTTGCATTTAGTCGCGGCTTCCGGAATAGTGTCCAGGCAGAACGCGCATGTTTTTGTCGGTGGTGGCGGCGGCGCGGGCGGTGGTGGCGGCGGGGCTTTTACCAACATCTTAATGACGAAAAAACAGACCAGGCCGGTAATGATTAAAGTCAGAAACGTGTTGGCCAGATCGCCAATGAGCAATTTCACCGGCTCCAAAATCACCTGATGCGTTTTTGGGTCAAGAAGAGGTTTGAACGTCGTGGGATTGAGTTTGGGAACATGGCCAATGGTAATACCCGCCGTGCGCCAGGAGCCATCGGGCAGGAATAAATTAATGATCGGCATGATCAGGTCAGCGTTGACCTTGCCGACAAACCCGCCAAAGGCACCGCCAATGATGACACCGATCGCCAGCGAAAGCGCATTACCTTGAAACAGGAATTTTTTGAATTCATGGTGGAATCCCAGGGTCTTTTCTTTCAGCGCCTTATGATCCAGCAATTTTTTGGCGTCAAAATTCATTACGTCCATCTCCAGCAACCCATGATCTAAACCGATGGGCGATATTAGAAAGGATAGTCAGCGGGGAATCAAGCATCAATCAGTTTGGTTTTGGTACGAAGTAGCGCGATAAACTGCTCCACGGGTTTGCTCCAATGGCGGCTTTTGACCCATAACATGTGCAAGGATCTTTCAATCCGCCCGTCGGCAAGATTCAAGGCGACTATTCCCGAGGCTTTCCCTGCGGCAGTAGACTCGCCGGCGGCCAAGGCGGAAATGACTGCCACACCGGCACCGGCGGCTACCAGCGCCTTAATGGCTTCAGTGCTGGCGAGTTCCAGAATCGGTTTGAGCGTCACACCGCGTTTGGCGGCTGCGAGTTCCAGCACGGTGCGGGTACCGGAGCCGGGTTCCCGGATAATCAACGGTTCCCGGGCCAGCATTTCCAACGTGATGCGCTTGCGTTTGGCTAAGGGATGATTGACGGGAACAATGGGTACCAGTTGATCTTTCCAAAATACGCGGCTGGCAAGTTCGGGATTTTCAGCAGAGCCTTCGGTAAATCCCAGATGCAGCGTGCCATCCAGCAACGCCTGCTGCACCTCCGCCGTGTTGGCAATGCGCACGGAAAGCTTCACGCCGGGATGCGCCTGCCGGTAGGCCGCCAGCAGCGCCGGTAGCAGGTAAGCCCCAATGGTGGTGCTGGAACCAATGGCCAGACGCCCCTGTTTAAGGTCTCGTATGTCGGCAAGGGCATGTTCGGTTTCCGAAAAAAGGTCCGCAAGGCGGCGGGCGTACTGCATGAGTGTCACACCGGCATCCGTTAAAACAATACCGCGGGGGCGGCGGTCCATAAGCCTCAGGCCCAGCGACTTTTCCAGAAGCGCCATCTGCATGGAAACCGCCGGTTGACTGATGCCCTGAAGTTTAGCCCCGGCGCTAAAGCCCCCGGAGTCAGCCACCGCCAAGAATGTCATTAATTGCTCATAGGTCATGGCATAATAATAACTGATGAGTCATATTATTGCAATTTATTCGACTGATATCATGGCAAAGTCTATGATCGCACCGACTTGGAGGGATGTGGTAAGTCCCCGCAGGATAATAGACTCAGGAGTTCGATTATGCCCATGCTGAATGAAGAAGAGCAGGCCATCACGTTAGATTCGCAAATTTCAACCGTCCGGCCCATGGACAGACTCCTGCGTTTGTTTGACGCGATTAACCGACCGGTGTTTGTATTGGCAATCATTTTTTGCCTTTCACCCTGGGCCTCGGCACCGATTGCCTTGGCGTTGGGCATGGCTTTGGCGTTGACCATTGGCACGCCGTGGCGGAAAACCGCTCATTCGACCGCAAAAATCATGCTGCAGTTTTGCGTGGTGCTGTTGGGATTTACCATGAATCTCCATACCGTTCTGGCGGCCGGGGCGGCCGGGGCCTTGATGGCGGCAGCGAGTATCAGTGTGACTTTTTTTGCCGGCTGGCTGCTGGGACGCTGGCTTAAAATTGATCCGCAAACGTCCTGGCTGATTAGTTCGGGCACAGCCATCTGCGGTGGATCAGCCATCGCCGCAGTAGCTACGGTGCTGGACGCCGGTGAAAGCCAGATGACGGTTTCAATGGGTACCGTATTTCTGCTTAATGCGGTTGCTTTGTATTTATTTGTGCCGATCGGCCACGCGTTACATCTCACGCAGTATCAGTTTGGCGTGTGGGCAGGCATATCCATACATGATATTTCATCGGTCGTGGCGGCCGCATCACGTTATGGTCCGTCGGCTCTGACCACGGCCACAGCCGTGAAACTTTCGCGGGCACTATGGATTGTTCCGGTGTCGATGGTTTTCGGGTGGTATGCCAGCCGCATTGCCCGCAGTGAGCCGGCCGGCCTGAACAGCGAATCAACCGACAATAAGCCATCGGTTGCGCCGGCTCGTAAAGCCAAAGTGCATGTGCCCTGGTTTATCGGGTTGTTTCTAGTGGCGTCACTATCACGGAGTTTCATCCCGGCGATTGATCATGCCGCACCGGATATCGGCCATTTAAGTGAGATCGGTTTAACGATCACACTGTTTCTCATTGGGGCGGGACTTTCGCGCGCTACACTGAAAAAAGTGGGCATTCGGCCAATGGTTCAGGGCGTATTACTCTGGCTGCTCATGGGCGGAGGCACGCTACTGCTGATTTTGCTGCACCGCCGCCACGGATCGTGAATGTTTTCCGCCGAATTCGTATAACGGTTTTCGCCGGCGATGGCGGGCACAACGAACGGGAAACCAGAATCGCTGGGCCGGCGGGGTTCAGGAAAATGGGCCGCTGTTACCGTTGCCCTGCCCCACCAGCACGCGGCTTCCGCAGGCGGGTTGTCGCAGGCGGGTTATCCCCAAAGCCCTACAATGGGATATAATAGCTCTATGGTTAATTTATGGAGCCACTATTGTTAGATCCGCTTATTGGACAAATTCTCGATGTACTGGCCGCCGCTGATGGTGGACCAATTTCCCTGCGCGACATGATGACGCGGCTGGGGCTAGGCACAAAACAGCAGGAACAGCTTCATCACGCTTTGGACACGCTGATTACCGCAGATTGCGTGATACCCAAAGAGGATGGCCGGGCTATGGCGCTGCCGGATATGAAGCAGCAGGCCGCAGGGGTTTTTCATGGAACCGGGCGGGGGTTTGGATTTGTTACACCGCTGCGCCCGGACAAGCTCGGGGATTTATTTATTCCCCCTTCCGACACGCTGGATGCCATTAGCGGAGATCTTGTAATTTTCCGCATTATTGCGGTAGACAAGCAGGATTCGCGCGGTCGCAGCCGCACGGGGCGCATTATCCGCATTTTACGGCGCGGCACCAACCGCTGCGTGGGCACTTTGGCCAGGCAACTCAATGCGTGGGTGGTCATTCCGGATGGCTCTATTCTCAAACAGCCGGTCTCCATACAGGATGTCTCGGCCAAATCCGCTGCAGAAGGCGACAAAGTGGTCGTGGAATTGCTGGAATTTCCCCGCGCAGGCAAACCTGCAGAAGGGGTTATAACAGAAGTCATCGGCCCCCGTGGCGAGCCGGAAGTGGAATTAGCTTCTGTGATTAAACAGTTTGATTTGCCGATGGAATTTCCGCCGGAAGTGCTGGATCAAGCCGGAAAAGCCGCCCGCGATTTTGATACCGCATCGCTGGAGGACAGAGAAGATATAAGCAGTCTGGTTACCGTGACCATAGACCCCGACGATGCGCGTGATTTTGATGACGCCATTACCCTGCAAATGCTGGATCATAGCGAAGAAAAGCCGGTAGAGGATCTGCTGGGTCCGGCCGATCATGATCGGCCCGGGGATGCCGTGTGGGAACTTGGCGTGCATATTGCCGATGTTTCACATTTTGTCGGCGTGGAAAGTCCGCTGGATATGGAAGCTCGGAAACGGGGCAACAGCATTTATTTTCCGCGGCACGTTATACCCATGTTGCCAGAGGTGCTGTCTAATGGTGTATGCTCTCTGCAGGAAAATAAACCGCGATTAACAAAAAGCGCTTTTATACGGTATGACCGGCAGGGACATGTGGTCTCCACACGCTGCGCTAATACCCTTATTCGTTCGCGCCGCCGGCTCACTTATACGCAGGCGCAGGCGATTATTGATGATGCCAAGGGACAGGGTCGCCCGTACGCCAAAGGCTTGCTGGAATCTCCACCCGATCCAAATGTGCCGCAAGTTCCTTCGGCGATACGCGAGTTATTGGTAAACATGGATCGCCTGGCGCGGGCCATTGAACACCGGCGACTGGAACAGGGAATGATTGTGCTGGATTTGCCGGAGGTGGAGTTGGTGATGGACCCCACGGGCCGGGTGATTGACGCGCATCCCGGTGACGACGCCTACACGCATAAAATTATCGAAATGTTTATGGTGGAAGCCAATGAGGCCGTGGCGACATTTTTAACCAGCAAAAAACTCAACGTCCTGCGGCGGATTCATCCCGATCCCGACATGGACGCCAGTGAGAACGTGCGGCAGTTTGTACTTTCCACCGGGCACAAGTTGCCGAAAAAACTGGATCGCAATGTGATTCGCGAACTTCTGGATTCCGTGCGCGGCACCCCCTTGGCGTACGCGATTCATCTAAGCGTGCTTAAAACTTTCAGCACAGCGGAATATTCGCCTCTGGAACAGGGGCATTATGCATTGGCCAGCGCCAATTATGCGCACTTCACTTCGCCGATTCGGCGGTATGCCGATCTGGTGATTCATCGCCTGCTTGATAGCGTCCTTACCGGCCCGCGAAAAAAGGCGGCCCGGGGCAAAAAACGCGCTACCAAACCTGCAGCGCTTACCACAGAAATTAACGCCTTGATGCCCATGACCTTGAGCAATGTGCCGGACTATAACACTCTGGTTCGCCTGGCGCGGCATTTGTCCTTTACTGAACGCCGGGCACAGGATGCAGAGCGCGAATTGCGGGCGGTGAAAGTTCTTGATCTACTTTCGCAGCATATCGGCGATGTCATTGACGGCGTGGTGACGGGTGTCAACAATTCGGGCGTATTTGTGCAATCCACGCGCTTTCTGGTGGAGGGGCAGATACGCATGAACGATTTGCCCCCGGATTATTGGATTTACGACCAGCGCACAGCGTGCTTGCGCGGGCAGCGTTCCGGCCGGCGAATCACGCTGGGGGATCTGGCGCGCGTACAAATTGTGGCGGTGAATATTTCTTCACGCCGCATGGAAGTGCGGCTGATTGAACACGGCTCGACGATTCGCGGTGAGAAGCACATGCGGAAAGTTGAACCCGCGCGTGCCCCCAAGCCCGGGAAAATTCCCGAGCCAGGCGACCGCAACGTGGAACGGCACAAATCCAAACAAAAAAACAACCAGGGTAAAGATCCCGCCAAGGATGGAAAACGCTCCAAACGTTTTGGCCGCCGCCGGCGAGGACGCTAGCGCGAGCTTCAAACGACCCGCCGCCTTGATAACCTTGCCTTGCCCCATTGACGTTGCCGACCAATAGCCATCGGGTTGTCAACCGCCTGTCGGGGATCCGCTGTCGTCACGAAGTAGAAATGTCACCCTATTAGCCGAAATAGAAGTGTCACCCTGACATCGATTTCCTGGTGGCACGCCGGCCACGCTTGGCCGCCTGCCGGAGATCCTCCTGTCCCCAGAGCCCACAGCGATATATAATAATTCAGTACTAAAGTGGGAAGACAAATGAAAATCGACATGCAGCGTCGTAATCGCCGCCAAGACAGCACGTTTCCGAGACATTTTCGTGCGCGATCATGGCTTACACACCTGTTGGCACGCTGGCCCTTCTGGATATGGGCGGTTATTACTGCGGGAATCGTCTGGAGGTTGCTGGATTATTCCCTGCGTTATCCCGTGTGGACGGATGAAGCATCACTAACTCTCAATATCATCCATCGCTCCTACGCCGGGCTGATACGCCCATTGAATTTATATCAAGTGGGGCCGCTGTTTTTTCTCTGGACCCAAAAATTTGTTATTGACCAATTAGGAACTTCAGCATTGAGCATCCGTCTGCTGCCCTTTGTGGCCGGAGTGGCATGCATTCCGCTGGCGTGGCTGGCATATCGCCCGGCATTTGGACCGCGCGCGGCTCTGGTGGCAACGGCATTGATCGTCTGTTCTCTGGCGCCGGTACGCCTGACCTGCGAGGCCAAGCCCTATTCAGTTGATCTGCTCTTCAGCCTGATCTTTATGGGTGCCATGATGCGGTATCTCATGGCCCCGGGGCGATCGCGGTGGATGATTTTCCTTTGCATGTTGACGCCGGTGGCAATGGGATTTTCCTTTCCCTGCATATTTGTGCTGGGTGCCGCCAGTGTTGCCGCAGGCTGGCAACTCTGGTGCCGAGGAAAATTGCGCGTTTTGCCGGTGTGGATATTACTTAATGTCATGGCGATCGTGGCCTTCGTAATTAATTATGTTTGGATCATCCATCCGCAAACTCTGAAAACTCGATCCTTTATGGACAGTTTCTGGAAGCATCAGTTCCCACCACATAACTTAGGAATATTCTGGTGGCTCATTAAAGCCAGCGTGTCGGAAATGATGTCCTATCCATTTGGCAGAAATTATGGATTCGGGTTGCTTCTGGCTCCGTTGTGTCTGATCGGGGTGGTGCGGCTAGTCCGTTCGCGAGGCGCTGCGTGGGGGATTTTGTTAGCCGGTCCATTCGTGTTGACGTTTCTGGCAGCGCTTTTTCGACATTATCCATTTGGTGGTGCCATTCGCCTGCAACAACAACTGCTGCCTTCTATCGCGATACTCTCTGCCTGGGGAATGCGAACTGTCCTGACAAGGCTTTTTCATAAACAGTTGGACCGCAGAATGGCGCGTGCGGTGGTGATAGGTGCTGCGGCTGCTTTGGTGGGCTATACATTCGTACAAATACCCATGGATATTCGCTCACCCTATGGCCATGGGTTTCGTAGCATGGTGAAGTTGCGGAGGATAGTGCATCGAGCGTTTGATCATGCCGGCGATCACACTGAAATTATGGTGACCGGACCGGCTTGGCATACGGCGCAAGAAATGGAACCGGAGATTTACTGGTATTTAACGACACAAGCGATTCCCTGTAACACCTCCGGCCAGATGTGGAAGTCTCCTGTGAACAATAAGCAGGCCAACTTATGGGTGATAAACTTCTGGCGTCCCAGTGATGCCCTCGCGGGTCGCGCCGCCAACCAACAGATGCAGAATCAGATTGCCCGCTCGGGCCTTCACCTTCACTTGAAGCAAAATAAGGTATTCTATTTTGGTGAGCTGGGTTTTAATTATCACCAAATGTATTGTCAGGTGGAACGATACACCCCGTGATACTTATAGGCAGATTATCGGGTAATGGGCCGGATTTTAGTCAGCAATGATAAATCTTCAGTAAGCAGATGGAAATAGGAAAACACGTTCAAGCGCGTTCGGATCAGCTCCTTCTGGGCGAGAACCGCACGCCGCCGCTTTTGATATTCAGCCTGCCAGTTTTTCCAGTCGATTTTTTCCACATCCGAAGTCAGGATGTACGATTCTGGATAGGCATAAAGATCAATATTAGCAGCACCATCATAAAGCGGGACTGCATTACATAATATGGCGTCTGTGAATTTTTCCGTGATGTAATCATCTGCCACCGCCCGTTCCAGGGATAGATAAAAGCCATGATTTTCAATGCCCAGATATTTGTCGTTGCCATGGTGACTGTCGCTGCTGCGGTGATATCCGCCCAGCGCCCGGTCGGCGAGCCGGCCGTAAATATCCACATCGCCGATGCGCCGGGCCAGATCGCGAATCATGGCGGCGCGCCAGGCGTATTGCCCGTTATCCACCACGGAACATCGGCGGGTTTTTATGGCGTCACGCGGCGGGACCCAACAGCAGAAAGTTGGTGCGTAACGGATGCAGGCCGGGTCATCTTCCGGCAGCGGGTTCTGAACAAAACTGTGACAACGCGGTATTTTGGGGTGCCGGGTTTCTTTCTCCACTGAGAGCAGGAATTTTTGGCCCGGAAGATCCGCAACGCTCCCCGCAATCGTCGCATCATTAAGATATACGCCCACGACAAAATCCGCAGGCGCATCGCCACTGATCATATTGCAGCCCGGCATTACCCAGGGCAAAATTGTCTGCGACATAAACCGCATCACATCCGAAGACGGAAATATCCAGCGAATAGTTTTGTTGCCAAAGCCAATCATCACGCTATTTTCCATCAGCCGAGAGCGTGGTAATACCGCAGGCTCAGGCCGCTTGCCGGCACCGA
The DNA here is from genome assembly GCA_021805985.1 of Planctomycetota bacterium. Lineage (GTDB taxonomy): Bacteria > Planctomycetota > Phycisphaerae > WQYP01 > WQYP01 > JAMDCX01. The sequence goes on from JAJZDN010000008.1 coordinate 82,477, forward strand.
TGGCGTAACGAATTTCACGTACCAGTGTATTGAGCGGCCCAAAGGCGGATCGCCATTCCGGGGAAAGCCGGGCCGTTTGGGCGGGTGAAGTAGTCAGATCAGTTCCGGTGAAATGTTTGCGATTTGCGGTAGTCAATTCAACAGTCCGCCGGCCGTCGCGGTGACGTAAAACCAGATGACCATCTTCGATAGCCCAACTATGCTCATGAATGGATGGCGCTCCCTCCAGCCGATGATCCGGTCGTAAGGTTAAACGCCTGGAACGTCGCCCGGCGGCACGGTAAACATACCGCTTGCCGGCAATGTCCCGTTCCAGAATTTCCTTCCCTGCGTGCTCCTGCCGTGCCACTGGGAAAATCCTTTCATAAGTGCCAATTGCTGTGTCTAAGACGCCCGCGAATCCAGATAATTCACCACATCGCGGGCAACCCAGCTCATCGCATCCATGGCCCCCTGCGTCCGGGCCGCCAGATGGGGCGCGAAAATCAAATTCGGTGTTCCCCACAACGGATAGTCGGCCGGTGGGGGTTCGGGTTCGTGAACATCCAAAGCCGCTCCAAAAACTTTGCCGGTTTTCAGAGCTTCCGCCAGCGCGTAAGCATCCATCACTTCGCCGCGGGAGGTATTGACCAGAATGGCATGATTTTGCATGAGGGAAAATATTTCGCGGTTAATCATGTGCGCATTGCCCGGACGGTGGCTGACGTGAATTGTCAGGATATCAGAGCGGCGATATAACTCTGCCTTTTCCACACTTTGTGCGGGAAAATCAACCTGAGAGGCAACATCCAGAACATCGTTATAGATAATCTTCATGCCAAATGCATGGGCCACCCGTCCTACCGCTGTGCCGATGCGCCCCATGCCCAGAATGCCCAATGTTTTTCCATGTAATTCCAAACCGCGGCTGGTTTTGCGAAAGCGATGAAATTCTTCCGCAGAAACCGGCGTTTTCAAATTCACCACCGGCCTCGCGAGCGTAAATATCAGATTAAACACATATTCCACCACGGCATGGGTATTAGCCTGGGGCGTGGAAATTACTTTAATATTGCGCCGGGCACAAGCATCTTGATCTATATTTTCCAAGCCAACACCGGCCCGTCCCACCACCTGAAGGTTTGGGGCCAAAGCCAGAAGATCGGGATTCACCTGCGTATACGTGCGGACAATCAGCCCAGCGGCCTGGCTTAACGCGGCAGCAAGTGCCGGGCGGTCCTTATAGGATATTTCGTGAACCGCAGCGTTCTGTTTCAGCCAGGCTAACGGCGTAGCTTCGAGTCCTTCGGTGAGAATAATGGTATGTTTCATAGCCGGCTTTTTCCTTCCCCGAAGTCCCTCGAGGTAATAGCTTTGAGTATAGTTTGATTTCCAGTGCATTGCCACCACGCGACGGACGTTATGGCACAGCGTCTCTCGTGATGCCAAGAACCGCCCGGCTCGGCTAATGGCTTAGGCATTGGCTTAACTATTGGCCTTGCAATTCAACGCTTCTGCGCACAAGATTAGCAGGACGGTCACTGGCGACCGTGCCGGGATGAATGATGGCTGCTTTTTTATTACATAATCTGGATGTCCTGGCTCCCATGCTGGTGCTACTGGCCGTGGCGGCGGTTTTTGCGGCTGTGGAGACCATGTTTTTTTCTTTGACACGCCATGAACTTTATGAGTTCAAAATCAGCGGTAAACGTGGGCAGGTGCTCGCCGCTTCTTTACGCGAGCGCAGCCGGCCGCTGCTAGTGCTGATTCTGCTGGTCAATATGGGCTGCACGATTCTGTTTTTTGTGCTTAGCACCGTTCTGCTGCAACGCCTGAACCGGCATTATGGGCACGTTGCGGTTATCGCATTGAGCTTGGTACCGGTGGTAATAGTGGCATACTTCGGGGAATTGGTTCCGAAAATTTTCGCCCGAAGATTCAACCGGCGACTGGCTGCTGCAGCGGCCGGCCCCATGACCGTTTTGATGCGTGGAGCTGCGCCGGTGATGGGGGCCATTGAACGGGTATTAATCAATCCGTCGCACCGACTTCTGGGGCGCAAGGCCGGCCCGCATTTGTCACTGACGGAACTGCGCGAATTGCTGCTGATGAGCCGGGATCAGGGGGTAATTGATACCGCGGAAAATCAGGTGATTCAGCAAGTGCTGTGGCTGCGGGAAATACGGGTGCGCCATGTGATGGTGCCCCGGGTGGATATGGTGGCTTTTAATATCCAGCGCCCGATTTCCGAGCTTTCAGACCTGCTGCAGCGCAGCAGACTTTCCAAGATTCCGGTGTATGACCGGGACATCGATAATATTCTTGGCATACTGTATGCCAAGACGTTTTTACTTGATACGCCCGTAAGTTCCGCAGGGCTGGTGCCACTGCTTAAGCCAGCACACTTTGTACCTGAGCTTCAAACACTCGACCAGTTGCTGGCCGGGTTTCGCGCCCGACACCTCCAAATGGCCATGGCAGTGGATGAATACGGCGGCATCGCCGGCGTAATTGCGCTGGAGGATGTTGTAGAGCAACTTATCGGGGAAATTTATGAACCCCATGAGCCGGTAATAATACCCGTTCGAGAAATCGCACCGGATGAATTTCTGGTATCCGGTGATTTATCGCTGATTGAATGTGGTGAACTTTTCGGCGATCCGGTAAAAGCGCCGCACATTTCCACCATTGGCGGACTGATTTACGCCCAGCTTAATCGTGTGCCTCGCCCCGGGGACACGGTCGCCCTGGATCGCATGCAATTAACCGTGCAATCCATGCGCGGCCGACGGGTGGATCAGGTAAAAATTGTTTTACGTGATGATGCAGAGCACGCCCATCCGGAGGGCCGGCAATGACACATACCACGGCATCCATATTCTTTTCCGGGGCGGCAGGGCTGCATTTCCCAGGGTATGCGGTGATCGGGCCTTGGCTGATTCTGGCGATTTTGGGACTTCTAGGGTCCATGATATTCAGCGGGATGGAAACCGGCCTGTACACCGTTTCGCGGTTGCGCCTGCAACTGCGATCATGGCGAAGGGAGCCTGCGGCGCTGCAAATTGAGCGCTGGCTGCACGAGCCTGCCGCGGTTCTGGCGGGCTTGCTGATTTGGCAAAATTTATGTAATTTTGCGGTATCGGCGGGGGCGACAGTGCTTCTAAGAGAGGCACAAATTCCTGATGAGGTCCAAGCCATTCTGACGGCTTTTCTGCTGACACCCCTGATGCTGTTGTTTGCGGAAATTATTCCCAAAGACATGTTCATGGTCCATGCCGATAAATGGACTTACCGACTGGTAGGATTTTTAAAATCTGCATTGCGGGTTATTACCATTATTCCGTTGCTGCCGCTGTTGCTGCTGTTAAATATTGCGGCGCTGCGGCTGTTTCGCGGCGGCGATATTAAGGCGGGGGGGGCGCGGGCGGTTTTAAGTTTTGCGGAGGAATCCTCAGCCACCGGTCTGATCAGTGATACTCAGCATGATCTGATTCGCCGGGCGTTGCGCATGGCGCATGTGGTGGTGGGAGATGTGATGGTGCCCTGGAATCGGGTTATCGGGATACCGCAAACCATTAGTCGCACAGGTTTTTGCGCTTTGGTGCGGCGGTACAATGTTTCCCGCCTGCCGGTGCTGGGGCGCAACACCGAGGATATTCTGGGCGTGCTTTATGTGGTGGATGTGCTGGGTCAAAAGCAGGACTTTAATATCCGGGCCAATCTCAAACAACCCATTACGCTTTTTCCTGAACAGTCGGTGCGCTCGGCCATCACGCTTATGCAGGCGGCGCGTCAAACGTTGGCGATTGTTGTAAATCGGCAAGGCAGGCCTATGGGGCTGGTCACCATGAAGGATCTGGTGGAGGAACTGATCGGAGAACTGCAAAGCTGGTGACGTTCAAGTTCCGAAAGCCTGCAGAGCGGCAAGCTCCCTTTCCGCCATTTCACGTTGCGTTCCATCATGCAATTTCGGCAGAGCCTTTTGAAATAAATCAATAGCCCGCTTACGATTAACAAAATAACGCGTATAAATTAACGCCAGAACCAGTTGCACCTGATCACAGTTGGTGCCGGTGCCATAATATTTCAGATAATCTTCATACGCTGTGGCTGCCTGCGGATACTGCCCGGCCGCCATGAGTTGATTGGCAATATCCAATTGGCTTTGTGCCGGAAGAACCTGTGTGGGATCAAGCTGCTTTAATTCCAGATACGCATTGGCGGCTTCCGGCAGCAGATGATCGCGCCGCAGATCGGTGATGCGTTCGCGTAATTCCTGACTGCGAAGATAATGGGGCGAATCCGGGCGCAGCAGCATGGGGCCGTCCGGTTTGACAACATTACCGCCCTGCGGTGATGCAGCAAAAGGATTGTACCCTGTGGCCACCATGGAACGATAAATATATTTGCGGTGCCAGCGGGTTAAAAGAGCGGGCAGATCAGCTGGATCCCGCGGCACAAATCGCAGCAACAGGAGAATAATTCCGACAGAAAACCCGGTGGTGTAACCCGTGAGATGGGCAAAATGGGCGACATCATCATTGCGACCGGGGAATATTGCCCCGGCAAGATCAAAGGTGACAATTTCAAAAAGAATAAAGAGCAGACTGGGGACCTTGAAAATGAAAAAGAAAAACCAGACACGAATATTGGTCAGCGGTGCCAGCACCAGAAACATTCCCGCCACCGCAGCAATTGCGCCCGAGGCACCCAGTGTGGGCGCGCCGGACGTTAGCACCTGTCCCACGCCGGCAAATATTCCGCCCGCCAGAAAAAATAGCAGATAAGCAACATGGCCTAATCGCTGGTTGACGGTGTCCCCAAATACCCATAGGAACAGCATATTTCCCAGAATATGCAGAATATTGGCATGAAGAAACAGGTAAGTGACAAACTGATACAAATGCAAATGCTGCCGCCACAGCAGAAACCTGCCCCATCCGGGATTAACCCCCAGATAATGGGCGCTGGGGTTGTTGGGGTGGGAAATAAAATAGATAACAAAGCAGAGCGCAATAATGGCCCAGTTCATCCAAGGAGTGCGCCGCCGGGGCGCGTCAGTACCTATCGGAATCATTAATGCCTCTGGATCAACCTTTACATCCACCAAGCGCCTGCCATATTATTGAGATTTCGGCCCAAGAGGTCAAACGGGATGACTTTTTCAGTTGCAACAAAACGCCTTGGCGGATACAAACAATGGAATTATCAGGCCAGCCGGCGAATGTCAGCCAGCCTGCCAAACCCGAGGGTAGCTCAGCGGTTAGAGCCGGGGACTCATAATCCCTTGGTCGTGGGTTCGATCCCCACCCCTCGGAATTTTTCATTACCAGCGCCAACGCCATGCAAATCGCGACTTTTCTCGCTATCCATGCGGGTATGCTCCTTGTCGGTCAAGCCCATTTGCGGCGCATCGGAAGGAACAGAAACGCACGAAAAAGCACCTGTTTTGGTTGCGCCTTTGGTTGCGCGTGAGATGATTTCTACATCAGGCGTTCCGACCGCCCGTACCGCCTGCCCTTGATACTGAACTTCCCAGCGCGGCAACGCTTCAATCGCTTCTGCTGTCGGCAGTAGGCTAGCATCTGTGTACGTGCGTGTGGTCAGACGAATATCACTATGCCGCATGACCTGCATGGCAGTCTGCACGGATACCCCGGCCCGGCCAAGGTTGGTAGCCAGCGTATGTCGCAAGCAATGAAAGTCTACGATACGGCCAGCCCTGTCTTTCTCGGCGATCTTCGCGTTGGCCAGATCAACCTTAAATGTTTCCATATCCGGCACCTCGAATACGGCCTCGCCAGATTGATCCAGCGCGCGTAACGCAGTGGCCAAATCGTCCCGTAGCCAGGTGATCGCACGCTGCCCGTTCTTGGTGGTGGAAGCACGAACATCCAGATAAGGCTTGGGGCTGTCAAGATGTACATCCGTCCAGCGTAGCTGTTCCAGTTCCGCCCGCCGTAGGCCGGTCAGCAGTGCGGCCATGTAGACCGTCTTACGCGGGTTTGGCGACAGGTTCAGCAAGCGTTCAACTTCGCTGTCAGCCAAGGCCCGGCGTTGCCGTCGAATATCACCATTGACCTTCACAGTAGCCAGATTCTGAAACGGGTCTAACGGCAGACGGCCATTGCGAACACACCAGCGGCAGAATTGCCGGATGATCTGCTGATAGTCGTTACGCGTCTTTGGCGCAGCCTTGGCCATATCGCCGGTGTCACGGAATTTGAGAAATGATGTGGTAGTAACATCTGGCAAGCGATTCCAGCCACAGACGTTGAGTACTTTCTTCAGCCGAAGTTCCGTCCTGTGGGTGTTCTCTGGGTCATTACCCTTTGCTATAAGTTCCGCCAGGTAATCCGCAACATGCTGCGTCAAAGGGGAAACCTTATGCTCGGCATAGGCATCCACCAAGCCGACCTCACCGCGATCAATCTGGGCTTGGTGCTGCCGAGCTTTTTCGTCGGTCGCCCGCTTGTCACTGAAGCCCTTAAATGTTCGCCACTGATTAGGGCCCAGGCGAACCTTGTAACACCAAAAGTTCTCGTTAGGCCTGCGCTTGAAAATGGTCATAATATTTGTGCCTCCACTGGTTCATTAATCATCATAGCATTTGGCCTGCGGCCGGTCTAATAAGTTTGACACGACTTCAACCTAAAATTTCACTATCAATTCCGATGAATGGCGAACTCGCGGAGGTTTTCAATAAACGTCTCCAAGTCCACTTCGGCAATGCGTGTGCTACGCAAACCGATATGCACCGCTGGCAGTTGCCCTTGGGATATCAGTTGCCACGTCTTGCGCGTACTGATGCCCAATCGTTCTGCAACGGCGGGAATCGTCAACAATCGGGCCTGGGGCTTTACTTCACTGACTGTCTTAATCATTTGAATCTCCAAAATTCACAACCTAACATCATACGAACATAGTATGTGTATATTACGGATAAAGTCAATGGTATTATTAAAGACAAGTCGCTTTTAGCCGTTTTGCCACCTTATATACCGTTATATGCCGCTTGCCCGCCACCGGATGAACATGTAGACTTTGCTCGTTATGGCCAAACGAAACAAACCAGTAAAGACCGCCAAGAGCGCCGACAGGCCCCTGACCGTTCAGAGAACCTATCGCTTCAATACGGAACTCTTTGAATCCTTTGAGGAGGATTGTGCTCGGCATCTGGCCAATCCCAAGCTGGTGATGGAGGCACTTATTCTGCACTGGCTGGAAGGTGACGCCAAGGCGCGCGGAGCCATCGCGATGCGGCACCGCCAACGGTTTGGGTTGTCATCCCAGGACGAGTAATTCCCACATCGGCATCGGCCCCCACCATTACCAAGACGCCGCGCCGCGGCAACGTTCCAACCGGCAGCATCAATCGTGTAATTACCGTGCTTTGCCCTCGGCTTGCGCCGGGCAACCGCCGCGCCCTCGCTGTGTTCCACTTCGCTCCGTCACGCCGGATTGCTCCGGCTCCAGCCGGTGCAAAGCACTGGCCGAAAGACACTATCAGACCGCCCGCCTTGGCTTCCCGCCACCTGACGTGGAAGGCCAAGGTGGGCTATGTTGTTGGCACAACCGAATGGACGAGTGGGAGGGCTTTGAAAGCTCCCGCCACTGGCATTGGTGAGATGTAAACAACTGGCCGGCGCGATGTTCGGAGGCGGTTACGAATCGCCGGTGGAGGTTCTCCGGTCCCCTGACGTCCACGGTTTCCGGAGAAGTAAATGCCAGGCCGCCGAGGGGCGACTTCACCCTGGCTGACTTGGTTCGGTGGCTGGTTTTGCCACGCCCCGTGACACCGACAAGTTGGCGTTCCGCACCGTTGCCCGCCGTCCCGTGTCGGCAGATGGCCACGCCACCAATAAGGATACTTGCTCTCCCCCAGCGACGGCTTTTCGCGATGCATATCGCGCCCGCCATCGGCTCCCGGTGTTGCCGACTGGCCGTGTCGGCGGTCTGTCAGGCAGGCCCATTCTTTCCCGGATCAGGGCCGGCTGATCAACCGCCAAGATCTCCCGGAACGCTCGCACCCAGGGCGTTCCGTGAAACCCCAATATACTCTCCTCGGCCTGTGGCGGTACATTGCGATAGTTGCATTTTTCATAGCGTCTGCGAGGATATTATAAAGTACAGGCTCGCATGGAAGCGGGTCCGCAATTGAGTTTGTCAATCCGGAGCGCATGGATGCGAGACTTTGATTTCCCCGACGACGCATTGCAAGAGATACAACGCTACCGGTTTAAGCATCCGACGCGTTTGGTCCAGGAGCGTATGGAGATACTGTGGCTCAAGGCCCATGGGATCAGCCACAGTCAAATCGCGGAATTGTCATGTGCGGGCGCGCAGCACCGTTCAGCGAACGCTGGATTTATACGTCCACGGCGGACTGGAGGCGGTGCGGCGTGTTCCCCGACGTGTCCCCGCCAGCGCCTTGGTGGCCCACCGGGCGGCGTTGGCTGCGGAATTTGAGGCCCGGCCACCGCAGACGCTGGCGGAGGCGCGCCAACGTATAGCCCGGCTGACGAACATCCATCGCAGCCTCACGCAGGTGCGGGAATTTCTACGCAAGGAATTGGGCTTACGCTGCCGCACGGTTGCGGCCATACCCTTGCCGCCCAAGCGCACGGCCTCCGAACATGCCGCCACTCAGGCGGCTTTTCTTAATGATGGAACTCGATCCGCGTCTGGCCGAGGCGCAAGCCGGTCGGCGCTCGGTCTACTTTGTTGATGCGGCCCATTTCGTCCTGGCGACGTTCTTGGGTTATCTGTGGAGTACCAGGCGGTTGTTCGTGAGGGCCTCGCCAGGACGGCGACGTTATAACGTGTTGGGGGCCATCAATGCCACGACCCATGAGTTGGTTCGCATCACTAACGAAGGCTATATTAACGCCCAAAGCGTATGTGAATTACTGACCAAGGTTGCGGCGCAGAGTTTGGGCATGCCCATTACGGTGGTGCTGGACAACGCCCCCTACCAGCGTTGCCAGGCGGTGCGGGATATGGCGGCGGCCCTGCATATTGAACTGCTTTTCCTGCCCTCCTACTCGCCGAATCTCAATCTCATTGAGCGGCTCTGGAGATTCACCAAAAAGACGGTATTGAATTCCCGCCACCACGGCTCGTTCCAAGAATTTCGTCAAACCATCGATCGGTGCCTTGATGAACTGCCCACGACTCACCGCAACACCATCAATACGCTAATGACACCGCGATTTCAGACCTTTGAAAATGTCCCGCTAATAGCCGCGTAGAGTATAACCTTCCCCGCCCGGTTCCCCAGGCCGCCATCTTCCGTGTCGAGTCGGGCCGGCACGGCCCGTTGCCAAGCCAACCGACTCCGCTATTACCCCCACCGTCGGATGGCACACTTACCAGTACGCAGCCCGACCAATGGCTTGAGCCGAAGGTTCATCGCACTACCAGCGCACCTGTTTTTCGCGCTACATCGGTGCGCTCGGACTACCTGCCAAAATGACAAATGGCCTCCCGAAGGGCGCATCCGGTGCAGCGCAGATTACCGCTTCCGGCAACACACATAAGCTCGGCCATGACGGGTTCACACCTTGGCCGGAGCTTCGCATCAACGC
>JAJZDN010000009.1 GCA_021805985.1 Planctomycetota bacterium
GTTGATAAACAACGGTGCGTCCGGTGAATCCTGCGTCATGATGGTTTTTCTCTGATCCATATACTTGGCAAGGGCACCAATGGCGGTTTGCCCGACGGGGCTTACTCGTTCCTTCTTGCCCTTGCCGCGCACTTTAAGAACGCCGCCAACGGTATCCAGATCATCGACATTCAAGCCAACAAGTTCGCTGACGCGCAGGCCGGAGGAATAAATCACTTCCAGCATCGCTTTATCGCGCGATCCGAGAATATCTGAATCATCTGGAGTTTGCAGCAACCGTGTCACCTGTTCCTCGGTCATGAATTTGGGAAGGCGTTTGTCGAGTTTTGGCGTACGGATACTAAGCATCGGATTATTACCGGTCAGGCCGCGCTTATTAAGAAACTTAAAGAAACTGCGAAGCGTGGCCAGCTTGCGCGCGACCGTGGCTTTGGAGTAGTTATGCTCCCGCATGTGCTGAAGATAACGCCGCACATCTTCTGCATTTGCGTTCAACAGCAATTTCTCAACAACCTGCGGGGCCGGTTCATCGGGATGATCGCCCTGCTTACTCTGCATTTCCCGTGAGAGATTCACCGCCGCGTTGCCCGACGCGGGCTGGGACAGCAGGACGCTGGTGGGAATATCCTGGGCACCGGCGAGGAACAATCCGAATTGCCGTAAATCCGCACCGTAACATTTACTGGTGTAGGTGGAGAAATGGCGCTCAAACTGAAGATAACCGAGAAAGTCCTGCACCTGCTGGGGTATTGTATGCGTGTCCATAAATTTAATCGCTCCAAGGTCGGCTGCGGTGGGTCCAATCATCCCGGAAAGGCCCGCTGCGGGTATCGACCGTATGTTTGTACTGTTTATGAGCCCCATCCATTCAGGCTCAACCCGTTCATTTTCGCTTTCACGGCTAATCAAGCCCCACGAATCACCACAGCCCCTTGTCGGATGGCCCGTGCAGAAGCCCGACAGCTTCTGATCGTGGGATCGGTTTGATAACCGTATCCATGCTTGTTTATCGGCAATTAACTTGAAATGGATGAGATACAATCGACAAAGTAGTCGCGGGTTTTCCGGATATAGGACGCTTTGGGCACTTAAAGGACCCCCCGACGGCAAAAATACGTCCCGGCTCGGTGGAGAAAAATATTAACGCATCCTATTTATTAAAAAAAACCGCAATCGCCCTAATTGCGAAAACCATGGATCGTGGCTCAATATTTGGCGCAATGGATGAAGCCAACTATTTTCCAGGAACTTCGCCTGGCAAGCCGGTGGAATACGTCATGGACCCCGCGCCGGTGGTTTGGGCGGGCTGGGTAGCGGAAGATGTAACGTTGACCGTGCTGTGGCTTGGGCGAGGCTGGTTCATGGACGCAAACATCGCGCGACTTTGATCGGTCATTTTCTCGAGGCGAAACTTGGCATTCAACTCGCCGGTTTGACACATGGTGTACAGCATCGTTACCAGCCGCTGATACGAGATTGCAATATAAGGTTCCTTGGGATTAAATTTTGGGGAGAATGGATCAGGTGCAGTAGCTAGAGCGGTAATCACTGCCGGTAATTGCGGCTTGCAGGATAACTGAACGACCTTATGGGTTAACGGGTCCCGATAGTATAAAAGGACCGGGTAAGCTGCCTTGGCACCGGTGGCGGTGGCCGTGGGCATCGGATAATTGACCGTTAAGGCGCCGCGCGGACTGATATACAGCGTCCCCGGTACCAGCGCGGGAACCTTGCCAATAATTGCAATCTGGGGAAGCCGATGCGATGTAACATATAGAAGCGAGGACGTATTAGCGGGCAATACACTCATGAGGAACCGGCCAAAAAAGGGTTGACGGTAAAGGTGCGTTGAGTGAATTTTGGCCAGCCCGCGCCATGCCAATATTTTTAATCCGGGGCTGCCGGACCGCAGCAGCTTTGAATAGGCCAACGTGGCATTCACCCGATCGCCACAGCGTGCCAAGTCACGAATCGCGGTTCGCTGGAACGGACTTTTAGAATCGACGGCATATTTCGCCAGCACTGAAATAGCATCTTCGTCACCGATAAAGCTTCCAGCCAGCACGGTGAAGAACCGCACAGCGCTTTGCGGGGAATTATAATGCAATCGGAGCAGAGGAACGATCGGGCGGCCCAGTTGCTCCAGAGCCAGGGCGATTCGATTATCCGGCGCATTGGAATCTCGCAGTGAGTTAATAAGCACCGCCGCTTGAGAATGCGCGAACCCGGGCATATTACGTTGCAGATACAAAGCCATGACCCGACGGACAAACCGCGCGGGATGGCGCTGATATTTTTTGGGAACCCGCAAACGGATCAGCATATCGTTTTCGGCGGCCGCAACCGGAGGAAAGCCGCCGAAGCGTTCGTTAATAATGCGTTCAACCAAGGCGCTGATCCGGTAAGAGGGGCTGTAAAGTTCCAACAGAACCGGCAGGCTGTGGGTAACAATTCCCCCGCCCAGAACGCGGCCGTTGCGGATAATTTCCGAGGGCTTTTTTAGGGTACCCATGGAACTAAACGGATTGGAGAAAACCGGGCCCATCCCGCGGCCAATGGAAGTGGTCTGTGAAACTTTACGAATGTGCGTACGTAACGGCACGGGCCAGAGCAGGCCATTTTCCAGATTGGTCGTCGCGGTTCCAGACAAGGCGGTAACATACAGATCAAAATGCGTTCCCGCTGTCGCCATCGGTGGAATAGCGCCTTCGACGAATACGGCGGCCACTTGCCGCGAATTTAGAATGCGGTTGGGATCATATTGCTGGGTTCCGCGGCTTAGATATCCAGCGCCGTTTTTAAGCAGACGATTGGCCAGAAGGCTGCGGATTCCTGGAGGCATTTCACCGCTGCCGGTATTGGGAAGATTGGCCACAGCCCCCCACCCGCGCACGATGATCGGGCTGTCATACGATAGTGCTGCAACGGAACGAATCGTTCCCCGCAGCGCAGGATAAATCGACGGCTTGATATGCAAGTCCTGAAGCGAAATGACGGGTTGTTTGGGCCGTTTAGGTTGATTCGAGCAGGCAACCAGAGCCAGAAAAGCTATTCCGCTAAGAGCCGCCAGCATGGGCAGAGTTTTACGATTCATTATTTTCAACATTTTCAGCACCCTTGCAGGCCCGTTTTTTCCGCGTAAAAGCGCTAGAGCCGATTCCCGGTAGCATAACCCCGTGATGGCGGAAATGCCAAGGAAATGTTAACGAAAATTATTAAATTGGACTGGAACTTCCGGGGGCTTGGCTCGTAAATCTGCCATGACCGCCTGCAGGTCATCCTTTTTGGCTCCGGTAACCCGTAGAGATTCCCCTTGAATACTGGCATTGACCTTTAAGCCCAGGTCCTTGATTCGCTTTTGCAGAGCCTTGGCAGTTTCGCGATCAATTCCGCTTTTGAGTTTAATTTTTTGCCGGACGGTATTGTGCGTTGCGGATTCCAGTTTCTGTTTATCCAGACTTCTGGGATCAACCCCGCGCTTGACCATTTTGGATATAAGCACCTGGAACACCGCATCAAGTTGCGTTTCATCATCCGCGGTAACGGTCAGGAGTTTTTCCTTTTTATCCAATTCGGAAATGGCAGATGCTGAACCGCGAAAATCAAAGCGCGTCACAATTTCCTTTTGCGCCTGTACCACAGCATTGTCGAGTTCCTGAAGATTAACTTCATTGACAATATCAAATGATGAGTCTGATGCCATAAAAATACTCCTTATTAATAATTGCCAGCCTACCGCTGCGACCGCCGGGGAAACCAGTCTGGTTCAAGCGTTACCACCCGCGGTATTTAATACTATCCGAAGGCATTGTTTTGCGGAAAAAAAACCGGTATATCGGCCCAATAACAGCCGCGATGACCAGCGTCCAGATCACCGCCAGCAGGACGTATTTTGCCCAATCCGGATCTTCCGGCACCGCAACCAGTCCGCTGCTGCCAAGTCTTACCGGTTGGACCGCCCCCGACGCCGTACTTAAAAAAGCCAGTAACATCCCGCCGGTGGCCAGGGCCAAAAGACAGCGATGAACCAGCTTACGGTTTGCTGTAGAACAACGGTCCGTGCGTGATATCGTCATGTGATTACCTTGTTGAGCGGATAGCTGATCAGCCCTGTGGCACCGGCTCTTTTGAGCATAGGAATGATCTCGCGCTCCAGTTTTTCTTCCAGGATGACTTCTACGGCAATCCAGGACCCGTCGGCCAACGCCGAGATCGTGGGTGATTTTTCCGCCGGCAGTATCTTGAGCACCGCCTCAAGTTTTTCTTTGGGCGCATTAAGTTTCAGCCCGATTTTTTCTCTGGCGTTAATGGCCCCTTGCAGCAACAAGGCAATATTCTCAATTTTTTCGCGCTTAAGTGGATCCTTCCAGGCTTTGTGGTTGGCGATTAAACGCGTGGTGCTGGTAAGCAGCGTATCAACAATGCGAAGATTATTAGCGCGGATCGACGAGCCGGTTTCGGTAATATCAACAATGGCGTCAAGCAGGCGGGCCTTTACTTCCGTAGCTCCCCAACTGAATTCCACTCGCACCGGGATATTGCGTTCCAGAAAATACTGCCGGGTAACATTAACCAGTTCCGTGGCAATAACGCCGTCGCGCAGATCTTCCGGGCCTTTGACCGAAGATTCCTGCGGAACCGCGAGAACCCAGCGTGCAGGCCGACTGGTGGCCTTGCTGTAAACCAGCTCGGCAACCTCATGGACGTCCGATTTGTTTTCCTTAATCCAGTCCGAGCCGGTCAGCCCGACATCGATGACATTTTCTTCCACATACCGGGACATCTCCTGAGCGCGAAAGAGAACCACTTCAATGGTGGGATCATCAATGGATGGAAAGTAGCTGCGGTCGTTGATGGAAATCCGCCAGCCGGCTTTGGCGAAAAGATCAACGGTGGCATTTTCCAGGGAACCCTTGGGAATGCCAAGCCGGAGGATATTTGAGGAGGGCTTTAACATGTATAACTCCAGAGCGATTGCGACAGTGCCGGAAAATAAGTGTGCCCAGTACCGCCAATGATCCGTTACTTACCTTTCCCGGCGCGATGCTTCGTCTTGGCGGGATGCTTGGCCGTCACAGCCGCAGATTTCCCGCCAGCAGGCTTTGCCGGGGCATGGCTTACGGGGTGCGGTTCAGGCGGCTGGACTTTTGCAGGGGGTGTAGCCGTGGACGCACTGACCGTCGGGGGCGCAAGGATGGGAGAAGGAATCTTGGCGGCTTTGGGCCAGACTTTCGGTGCCCACTCATCAATTTCCTTCCGCACGCCATGATGGAATTTCAACATTTCGCCAGCCCGGATGTGCTTCTCGAGAACGTGCTGCATTTCCGGAATATTAGTCTCGGCAGGAAAGCATTCTTTACTGATCAGCCAGAGCTGTAATTTGGTATCCACCGGGGCGGCTGAAACGTCAAAACATTCCAGAGCCACAACCGCTTCAACATAGGAATTCATACCCGCCAGCGTTTGCAGATATTTACGGATATCCGCTTTTTTCATCGCGTGCAGCCCATCGAGGCTCATCTGATGTTCGCGGTCAAAGATCGATTGAAGTGTGCGATGGAGCATGGCACAACGCGCTTCAGCAAAGGGGTAGCGCACTCCCAGTGAAGCGGCCAGTTCAATAGCCGGCGTCACACGCAGTTCGTTAAAATCCACAACCGAACTCATAATGCGCGTTTCCGCAGACAGCAAGCGCCCGGAATCGCAATCAAATTCCAGAAACGCGCGCACCAGCCGCGGCAGCGGTTCGAGTTTTTCAGCATGGCCTGCCGGTCCGGCCTTAATAAGCCGTTTGATTATCTTGTTCAGCGCGTCCAGATTGGGACCCGATTTACTCATAGCAACCTCAATATTAATTACGTGGAACTCTCGGGAGTTTCAGCGGAAGGATTTTCTATCCCGCCGGGGGTAGTGTCTGGCTCCTTGCCGGCGGCCGCATCCAGAGCCTTGAGCACTTCGGCCTGACGTTTTAAGGATTCATCCAGCAGAAACGACAGGCGCGGTGCATAACGAATTTTCATACCGTCCGCCACGTGCTTTTGTATTACACCGCGTGCGGAATTCAACCCGCTCATGACCGTTGATTCCGGCCGATCGGATAAAATACTTATATACACGCGTGCTTCGCGCAAATCCGGCGAAACCGAAACGCGCGTGACGCTTAGCAGCCCGTTGACCCGTGGATCGGATAATTCTCGCAGGATCGCCTCGCTGACCAGACGGCGAACCTGTGATTCAACTTTCTGCTGCCTGATACTCATTGGATCTATTTCCAGTTCGCCAAGCCGGGATATTGCCTGTCACGTCACAGCCCTGCGTCAGCCGCTTTTGATGCGGCAGCAATAACCCCATATTCTTAAAGGGTTCTTGCAACATCCACGGTCTTATACGCTTCCAACCGGTCGCCGATTTTTATATCATCGTAACCGGTCACTTTAATACCGCATTCCAACCCACTGCGAACTTCACGCACGTCATCCTTAAATCGCTTCAGTGATTCCAAGGCGAGGTTTTCCACGACCACTACGCCGTCGCGAATTAAGCGGTATTTGTTATTACGCTGCAAAACGCCGTCGGTGACCATACAGCCGCCGATATTGCCCAGGCGACCAACGCGAATAACCTGCCGGATTTCCGCGTGACCCAGGGATTGCTCCTGCTGCTCAGGTGACAACATGCCGCCCAAGGCCTTGCGAATATCGTCGGTTATTTCATAAATCACACGATAAAGCCGTATTTCCACCTGCAACTGCTCGGCCAGTTTTCGCGCCGCTTCATCCGGCACCACTGAGAAGCCAACGATAATCGCACTGGAAGCATCGGCTAAAAGTACATCGCTTTCGGAAATACCACCTACCGCCGCGTGCAGCAATTTTACCTGCACTTCATCAGAAAGTTCTTCGGTCATCGTCTTTTTCAAGACATCGACTGACCCCTGCACATCGGCTTTAAGAATCATATTGAGTTCTTGAACTTTATCGCGTTTGATGGTGTCGAAGAGATTATCCAGTGTAACTTTGTGCCGCCGGATAATCTCCTGCTGACGATCCGTCTGGGCACGCTCCTGCGCCATGGCTTTAGCCTGGGCCGGATCATCCACCACATACATGGAATCTCCGCCCACGGGCACATCATCCAAGCCAATAACCTCCACGGGCATGGCCGCGCCCGCCTCGGTGATGCTGTGGCCCTTGTCATCGAGTAATTGCCGCACCCGGCCGGAGGAAGGACCACAGACAATGGAATCACCAATTCGCAAGGTACCGTTGCGTATAATGACGCGTGCTACAACACCGCGCAGCGGATCCATAAATGCTTCCACCACGGATCCGCGGGCCGGCATATCGCTGGCGGCTTTTAATTCACGCAGTGTCGCCACGTAGTCCAGATATTCAATAAGTTCTTTAACGCCGGTGCCAGCGACAGCGCTGGTGCGGACGACTTCAACATCACCGCCCCACTCCGCCGGATTCAGTCCGTGCTCGGCCAATTGGCCTAAAACACGATTCGCATTGGCTTCGGGTTTATCAATTTTATTCAGGGCCACGACGATGGGTACATTGGCCGCTTTGGCGTGGCTGATGGACTCAACGGTTTGCGGCATCACGCCGTCATCCGCCGCTATTACAAGCACCACAACGTCCGTGACATTTGCTCCGCGAGCACGCATCGCCGTAAAGGCCTGGTGGCCCGGCGTATCAAGGAAGGTAACGCGTTTGGCCTTGCCATCAGATCCGGTGATGGTCACCGTATAAGCGCCGATATGCTGCGTGATACCTCCCGCCTCACCGGCCGCGACATTACTGGATCGGATTTTATCTAACAGGCTGGTCTTTCCATGATCGACGTGGCCCAGCACCGTAACAATGGGCGGGCGGAGCGTTTTTTCTGCCGCCAGCTCGCGCTGAGCATATTGGCGTTCCATGGCCATGAAGAGCGATTCTTTTTCTTTAATCAGCAGTTCAACGCCATATTCCAGAGCGAGCAACTGTGCCGCGGAAATTTCGATGGGCTGATTGACCGTGGTCATGGTACCGTGTTCCATGAGCTTTTTGAGCAGATCGCTGGCTTTCACACCTAATAATTCAGAAAGTTCCCGTGCGGTTACCGGCGGAGTCACTGAAATAGAGCTGGGCCGCTGATATTCAACATGGGTGGATTGTTCGCGCTGTTGCGACTTATTTAAGGCACGACGATGGGCGCGGAGCTTGCCGCCCGTCGCGGAAGCCAGACGTTCTGCGCGATCCACCAAATCAGCGTCTGTCCAGTAACCAGCGGCCAGTTCAGGGCCGGCGGCGGCGGTGCGACCAGTTGCACTGCGCACGTTGCGTCCGCCTTTGCGCCGGGGAGAATGTCCTTCTTCATCGTCGCTGCGTTCGGTTTGATGGCGTCCCTTATTACGGCCGGAGAAACTGCCGCCTCCGGGTTGCCGATCCGACATCGGGCCACCCGCCGAGGGGCCGGGTGCCGGACGCGGTCGCGGCCTTGGAGCCGAGACAGGTTCCGGAGCTTCCACGCGCACCACTTTCGGGCCTTGTAGCTGAGCTGGAGTGGGCACATTGCGCGGGCCAACTGGCGTGACAACCAATTTTGCTACCACATTAGGTACGCCACGGGCCGTAACTTTCACCACCGGCTTGACCGGCTTGACCGGAGCTACGGGCGCTACGGGCGCAGGCGGAACAGCTTTGACGGGTACTGTCGGCTGGGCCGTAGCAGCACCATCGGAACCATCGGCAACGGCGGCAGCTTGATCTTGAGCCGATGCGTCCGTTGCCACGGCGTGGGATGAGCGGCGTTTATGAGCGTCGGAGGCAACGGGGCTTTCTTCCGTTATGACGTGTGACTGCTGCGAATCCGCCTCGGAAACTTCCGGTACGGGCAGCGTATCGATAGTATCAGTATCTGAATCACCGTGAGATATATCCGATTCCTGGATATCGGATGTATCGGCGGTTTCGACGGCCACGCCGCCATCTGGATTGTTGTTATCCGGTGAGGAATTCTCAGAGGCGGGTTTGCGTCCGCGCCGTCCTGGTTTGCGTGCGGTGCCATCCGTGGTCGTGGACTTGGGGCGGCCTACGCGAGCCTTTTTCACCTTTTCCACATCCACATGCGCGGTTCGCTCAACCGCGGTTGTGGGTGAAGTGGTGCTGAACCATTCGCGAATGGTAGCGGCCAGCCCCACACTGACGGCGCTAAGGTGGCTGTCGATTTTGGGAACGCCTTCCGCTTCACACTTGGCGATGATAGCTTTGCTGTCAACACCAAGCTCGCGGGCAATCTGGAATACTTTCTGTGGTCGCAATGAAAACTCCCGTAAAGCGGAATGCCGGACAAACTATTGAGCTTGCCCGGTCTCGCCGGCGTCTGGTCAATTTGATGACGCCGGTTCTGATGCATCAATACCTTGAGCCTCAGCTTGTCCTGTACCGGCGTCGCCCGTTAATTCTGGATGTTCTGACGGGCTTTCCGATGCGGTCGGATCCCCGGTCGATTCTCCGGTTGAATCCCCGGTCGATTCCGTGCTTGAATCCGAGGTCGTAGCAGCATCCGCCGCCAGAAGAGCCTCCTGCTTGGCCGCCTCGGCATCGGCAATTTTCCGAGCCTTGTCTTCTTCTTCAACCCGTTTGCCGGCCTCGCGGCCTACATCAATGACCTGTTGGGCAAACTCCTCTGTAAGCTCAAGCTCTTTGACCAGAGGTTCAGCCCCAACTTCCTGCAAATCGCGCAGGTCAATAATTCCCAGCGCCACTAGACGATCTATAAATTTATCGTCCACGCCCTCAATGGTTCGCATGGCTTTTTCCAGATCATCCAAGCCCTTGCTGTACTCGCCGGGTGTAAGAATATCAATATCCCAACCGGTTAATCGGGCGGCTAAACGAACATTTTGTCCGCGTTTGCCGATGGCCAGGGAAAGTTGAGTTTCATTGACCACAACCGTGGCACGACCCAACTCAAAATTCAGAGAAATTTCGACAATTTCCGCAGGCTTAAGCGAATTGGTAATCAACACCTGAGAAGATTCGTTCCAGCGAACGATATCAATTTTCTCACCACCGAGTTCATCGACAATATTTTTAATGCGGCTGCCACGAACGCCAACGCAGGCACCTACGCAATCCACCTTTGTATCAATGGATGATACGGCTATTTTGGTTCTATAGCCGGCTTCACGCGCCAAGGCCTTTACTTCAATAATTTTTTCCTGAACTTCCGGCACTTCCAGTTCAAAGAGGCGGCGGATGAAGTCCGGGTGCGATCTGGATAACACAATTTTTACATGGTTGCCCACATCGCGTACTTCCAGAACCAGGCAGCGTATGCGTTCTCCCACATGATGGGTTTCCCCAGGAATTTGCTCGCTTTTTGGCAGGAACCCTTCGCAGCGTCCCAGGTTGATGGATAACGCATTGCCTTCCACCCGGGCCACAGCACCGGTGATGATCTGCCCTTGCCGATCGGCAAATTCTTCCAGAATGCTGCCGCGCTCATCTTCACGAATTTTCTGAATTAAAACCTGCTTGGCAGTCTGGGCTGCGATTCGACCGAATTCGCGGTAATCAATGAGCGTGCCGTTTTTATTTACTTGAATATCACCCGTCATGCGGTCGATGGAGCAGGCCACATCCTCGGCCTCGCCGTAAAATTTCCGGGCTGCGGAATGCAGAGACATTTCGATATCATTAAAGATGGATTCCTTCTCGATATTTTTATCACGAGCGATGGAGTCTACAATTCTTAAGAGTTCCTGATTCATAATCTACTTGACCTCAATTCTTGCGAAATTCGCGCCGCCAAGATCCTGCACATAAAGCGTGCAATCCCCCGGAACGGCAACAAGTCCGCCGGTTTTATGCGATCTCCGGCTGTACTTTAGCCGTAAATAGCGCCGTCACACCACATGCGGTGTGATCTGGATCAAGGTTCAAGACACGTTTGAAATGTCAACCTTGCAGACCCACCATAAGGGTGACTGCAGCCGGGTATACCACGGCAGCGCGAGGTTGTCACCCTCACGCTGCGACATAATTTAGCTCAATAGCATGCATAACGCTACGCACCTGAACAAAACCACCGGCTTCCAGCACGGAAACGCCAATCGTCCCGAATCTGGAATACAGTATTATAACCCCTTGCGAAAATTACACAAATTGGCCGGTAGCGCGAAAGTGCGCCGAAGCGCGGCAATATTCCCGCCCCACCCACATCCGTGCCGATAAACCTCACAAAGCCGCCGGCTCTGCCGGTGGTGGAGCGCACCTTGATCGCACCCCGCTGCCGCCGACGAGGAGTTCGTGTCACGCAGGCGTCCCGCCAGCCACTACGAGGAGTTAGAAGTTAGAAGAGTTTGTAGCGCAGGCGTCTCGCCTGCCTCGTGCCGACAGGATGTCGGCGTTAGTGGCACATCCCGGCGGGCGGGCAAGCCAACAGCCTCCAGAATTTTTAGAGGTGCTTTTCGCGCGGACAACAACTGTCCGCGGCAGGGTGTAGCATGACACTTGAACGGTGTGGCCAATGGGGCTGCACGAGGAAACCTTTGAGAAAGGAACGCTATGAAAGTCCATGTTTTCACCCGTAAACAAATCGAAGCCGGCATACCGATCAAGCCGGCGTATGTCGTGATTTCAATCCGCAACGCGGGCGAGCCGCTGGCCAAGGTCAAAAAGCAGCCCGGCCTGCAAGATGTCCTGTACCTGGCATTCAGCGGTATCGACCCGGCCCACGGTGCCCGGCTGGGACGGAAAATTAAGTATTTCACACCTGCCCAGGCCAATAAGATCTGTGCATTCGTCCAGCGGCACAAAGCCGATGTCGGGGCCTTCGTGGTTCACTGTGAAAAGGGCACGGCCCGCAGTCCGGCGGTAGCCGCGGCAGTCAGCGAAGCGCTGGGAATGAGCGCGAAGCGATTCTGGAAAACCCACGCACCGAGCCAATACGTATTCAAGGTCTTGTCCGACGCCTTTCAACGAAAGGCCGTGGCGCCACAAAATGGTGAGTAAAGGTAGGTGAGAGAAGCACGGGTCTTTATACCCAATGGAGTTCGCATGAAATTTGTCGCTACAGGAGCTTTTCCTAAATTTTGAAAGGGTATTATGAAATCCAAAAGAACCAGCATCGTGGATAAACTGGCCGCCAAATACAAAAAAGAACTAGCCCAGGCCCAGCAGCAGGAGTACAAAAACGACTTGAAACTCGCCTCTTCCTACGAAACCGATCTGTGGCTGTTTCAAAAATGGGCATATCGCGTCGGCAGGGGCTGGTACGGCTTTTCGCTGGGGAACATTCCCCACGTCTGGCGATTCATTCTGGACGACTTCCTGAACTGGATCGAAAAACAGCAGCCAGACTTTGAAATTCACCAAGTCAAGATGAAATTTTACCAGTTAAGATTATATCTCGGCACCAGAACAGATTTGCTGATCCCCGACAAATAAATCCGCGCCGAGATTTCCAAGCTGCAAGACCTATTGCGCCTGCGCGAATGCACCGAACGGCGCGTACGGCCGGAGCGGAAAGGGGCCGGAAAAGCGGCACAAAATTGACGCCGGCTCCGCCGGTTGACGGTCGTTGGATGGATAGGTACGGTAACACACCACAGTGGTATATGTGGCAATGCACGTTTTCCCCCGCGTGCGTCTGCCCCACAATTTTCGCGGGGAGAGGACAACGGTAATGGTTAAAAAAGACGAACTCGAAGCATTGGAGGATCGCGTAAACAGACAATTGGCGGCGAGAGCAAAAGCCGAGGGCATGAAAGACGACCCGATCACAGACGGCGTCGTCAACATTGATGAGTACATCGCCTGTTCGCCAAGGATGCCCTGGGTACTACGGGAGCCTTGGGAAACCCCCGACACGGATGAAGCTGTCGGGGGATGGAGCCTGACGCAGGAATTACTTGCCCAGGGAAGGGTCGCTGATAATAAAGGTGCATTGCCCCCTATTGCGTATGTGACTTATTCGGTGCTAAATTGTTTCCCACCCTGCCAAGACATTCCCTATTTAACGGAGAGTCCGGAAGTTCGTGGGGCGCTACGAAAAATTGCTTATATGAATGTGAAAAAATTTCCCAACGTAAAGAAGCCCGGTAATAAAATAGCGTACGCCCCTGATATCAAAGAGTTTTATTGCAGATATAGGGATATTTTGCTGGATCAGATAGCCACTATTGATCCTCATATCGTAATATTTGGTGGCACCCGCCCTTTGTTCACCCAAGACCTCGGGCTTACAGACAACTTGCTTTCACGGCGTGGATCTGTGGCCTTTTGCCGTCAAGGCCAGCGATTGTATATTGAGGCACACCATCCCGCCCAACGGACGATAACAAAATCGCAATACGTTGATGACATTGCTTCCCTCATAAAGACCGAATGGCACTAACACAGGAAACAATGAATGGATAGCACATCGATAATTTGCGTTACTTGGACGCATAAATATGATGGTGCCCACATTTAGAAAATCTGTGGCAACGCACGTTTTCCCCGCCGTGCGTTCGGCCGCTTCAGCGAAGCGGGGAAAAGGAGCCAACACGTGAACATCCCAGCAGAAAAGCCGTCGACCTTTGGGTCAATCTTTTTCCCCGAGGGCCGCACCATCTCCGTTCGGGTGCCGGATTACCAGCGAGCCTATTCTTGGGATTGGAAGCAGATCGAGTTGTTCATTGGGGACCTCATAAAATATCAAGGCTCCGGCAAAGGGTATTATTTCGGCCATTTCATCGCAGAGAAGGTCGGTGGGGACACCGAAGAGCGGTGGGAAATCGTGGATGGCCAGCAACGCATCACCACGTTCGTGCTGTTCTTGATGGCCTGTCGTTCCCTCTCCCCGTCAGGCCATTCCGCCTATTCCATGATCCAGCGGTTCTCGACGGTGAGCTACGATGCTAAATCGCTTGAAAGCATGGGCGACGGCAGCCGCATGAGCAACTTTTTGGACGCTAACAAAAACTTCGGCCCCAAAAACCCGCCCTCGGACAAGGATGTCATCGAGGGCTTGGGGTTGTCGGAAGATGAGTTCACCAGTTCCCAGAGGAGGATGGCATTCGCCTTACTTCACTTTCGCCACGCGTTTCTGGATGGCAAGCTGAAGGAGAGCGAAATCGAGGGCTATATCGGCGTGATTATGAATGCCCACTGCTCCCGTGACCTTGCCCCGGACAAGTCGGTTGCGGTCAATATCTTCGAAATGCACAATACCCGCGGCGTTCCGCTCACGACCGTGGAAATCATAAAGGCCACGCTCATGAAATACGTCTATGATCACCCCGGCGGCGATTCCGATTCGGAGGTGAAGAAAATTCAGACCGAATTCGGCGAGATCTACCGGATGGAAGAGCGCCTAGCCGCGGGCAGTTTCCGCGGGGAAATAACGATGGACCAACTCCTCCGCCTGCACCTTCGCGTCGTTGACGATGGGACGAAGAAGAAAGCATCTGAATTTGATTCCCCGGCCCTCAACGCCAACGCCGACGCGCTCGTCGCGTACGTTGACGGAAAGCTCGGGGAATTGGGCCCGGCTGGCGGCGTCAAGTACGCCCGCGATTTAGCAAGGGAATTCAAGAAGTCCGTGCGGATCGTCAGCGAAACCCTGCCCGGGTGGGATAAGAAAGACCCGCTGGTGGGAGACGTTATGATTCTGGACCGGGATCCAAGCTGCCAGTTTTTCCTGATCATCTGCCGCCGCCTAGAGGAGGCAGCCGACCAAGCCAACGGCCGCCTGGGCAGCGGCTCGCTTCTGCTCTGGGAGAGACTACTTTTTACTCGTGACTTTCACGATGAGTACCACGGGCTCTGGTACAGGGATAACTTTCCGGCTTTGTATGAGAGTTGTGGGCTGAACGAGGCGCAGATCGCCGAAACCCTCAGGTGCTATTTGGAGAACGGGTTCCGTCCGGAGCGGACCAAGGGACTTCAGTCGATCGTGGCCGCGTTTTTGGAGAAGAACAAGGAACGCGTCCTAAATGGCGCCTTTGACTGGCGCGGGCCCAAGATGACCTATACGATCTACAAATACGAGGTCAGCAACCGCGCCAATATCCGTGACGTCATGAAGGGCTATTCAATGGAACATATCTTGCCCCAGGAGTGGAAATGGGAGTGGGTCGAGGCCGAGGATGTGCCCCCGAAAAAATTGTCGAAAGCTGAGCAGGAAGGCGTTCAGCGGAAGATTGGCTCTTACATCAACGGTATCGGAAATCTGTTACTGCTGACGCCGGGTGAGAATGCGTCCCAGGGCAACCGGCACCCTGCGACCAAGGATTATGGGAACAAAAAAGGAGGGTCCTACGAAGAGCACGGCGAGAATCGGGAAAAGTGGAGGTCGTCGGCGAACTGGGAAAACCTTATCCAGGAACGTGGTAATAAAATATACGATTTCATGCTTAAATATTTCCTCGACGCACCGGCAAGTTCCAGCGGGGCCGAAGCTGGGGACGGGAATGCTTGAACACGGCATTGAATCCGGGTCATTAGTGCCGGGGCACAACCGCCCAATTTGCGCAAATGAATCCGAACTCCTCGCTCGGTGGCGGCTGGAATAATCCTCTCCGCGCCCGTGTGTTGAGTGCTTGCTGCGTGGACAAGAAATGCCTGCGGCGCGGGCTGTCGTGGCGGCACGAACACCTCGACCACGATTACGCCGAACATCCGCGCTGGCTGGGCCGCAAGTCAACGAGGCCTTTCACGCTGGCGAAATTGACCACCGCAAGCGCTTCGCGGGCGTGGGCGAGCATTTGCCGTGCGCAAACTAATGGATCATGCCGCGACATAGATCGGCTCCGCTTCGTCCAGCACGTTCTGGCGGAAATAGGGGCTTAGGTCTGCGGCGGTATTCAGGTCTACCCGCCGTCCGAGGATGGTTGACAGTTGGTCCTGCATGGCGAAGAAGGCCAGCCCCGGCTGATGCCCAGGCTCGAATTCCACCAGCACATCCACATCGCTTGCAGCAGTGAAGTCAGGCCGTAGAACGGACCCGAAGAAGGCGAGGCGGCGGATATGGCTCCGGCGGCAGAATGCTGCAATTTCGCTTGTCGGTATGTTGAGTCCAGCAACCATGGCACGCACCTGTTTTTTACTGCGAACAAATATAACCGCGCACCACATGTTGGCCAAGCAGGCAATCGACAAGCAGTCGGCAGACCCGGGTTCCGGTTTGAGTGACCGCCGGGTTGCGACGGCGTGATTTTCGGCGTCGCCCGGCCGCATCGTGTGATAGAGCACCGTCGTGATAAGCCGGTGGTTGGTTGGCGGCATCGGATCGACCACCGGATTACCATCCGGTGCTATCGGGGCGCGGCGCGTCATGGAGCGTCGTGGTGGTAACCCGGTGGTTGGTTGGCGGCATTGGATCAACCACCGGATTACCATCCGGTGCTATCGGGGCGCGTCGCGTGATAGGCCGCCGCGGTGGTAACCCGGTGGTTGCTTGGCGGCATTGGATCAACCACCGGATTGCCATCCGGTGCTATCGGGGTGCATCGTGTGATAGAGCACCGTGGTGATAACCTGGTGGTTGGTCATTGACATCCGACGCCATCCGCGCCATCATCCGGGCTGGAGCGTCAGCGTGGCTGGTGCGCCGGATGCCTGTCCGTGTAATGGACCGGGCGTCGTATTTAAGAGGTTATTAATGAGCCAATCCCATGACGAATTTCCCGCACTTTGGCGGCACCCCGCCCCGGTTCAGTTTGATTCCAAGTGGCCGCGGTGGGCTAAATTTCTGGTGGTGATCATCGCCATCGCTATCGCGTTTGTTGTGGACAAACCGGTCGGGCAGTGGGCGTTGGGAAATCCCATTAAATTCAAATCGGATATCAATCTTGAAATGATCATGCTCATGCAATGGGGACAGTGGACGTGTTCCGTGCTGGTCATTATTGCTGTGGCGTTGCTGGATAAACAGGGGCGGAAAAAGGCTATTGCTTTGGCCGTGGGGTGTATTTGCGCTGTGGCCGTATGTTATCTGATTAAGGGTGTGTGCGGCCGCGCCAGGCCGTGGGTTCTCACGCAGGGCAAGTACGGCTTTTTTGGCCCCGCGTATGGCTTTGCCTCCGCGGCCTACCAGTCCTTCCCTAGCGCTCATACCAGTGGGGCCTTTGCACTCACAGCAGGATTATCATGGTTTTACCCGCGCGGCCGAGCTTTATTTTATGGTTTAGCGTTGGATGTCGCATTTCAGCGGGTGATCCGCCATGATCATTATCCATCCGATGTTATCGCCGGAGCCTTATTGGCTGTGACCATTGTGCGCAGTGTGCTGGCCTGCAGCTGGCCGGGCCGCCTGATCGCCGCGATGCCCACCCCGTGGCAAAAGTGGATTTTTACGGATAACCCCCCGCAGTGAATCTCCGTACGCGGTATGCAATCGAAAACTGTCGGTAAAAACAACCGCGGATTTCGCTGATTACGCGGATAAAAACCGGGCTGCGGCCTTATTAGAGCAGAATTTAGAGAGTTGAAAGTAGAGCAAATTCGGCTGGCACAAAAGAGACCGTGAAAATAACCGCGGATTTCGCTAATCACGCGGATAATCGCCGGGCTTTAACCTCTTGAGGCCTCCATGCGCATTACGCATAGCGCCGCTTAATAAATGTCGTGGCAATCAGAACTACTTTTTTCCGACGCCAATACCGCAACGATCCGGAACCAGTCTGCGCTATTGCGGCTTGAGGATGGAAAGGCGACAGTTGACCGCGGAAGTCAATCGCCTATCCGCGTAATCCGCGCAATCTGCGGTCTTTTTCCAACCCATTGAAAATGCTAGCTACGTCCCCGTTTCGCTCGGCGACATTTATCAAGCGGCGCTATGCGCACTTCGTGGGGATGTACCCGAGCATGGAATCCAACCATTTATCCGCGCAATCCGCGTAATCCGCGGTCTTTCTACGGTGTATTTTGAATTCCATACCGCGTGCCGAGACCTCAGGGTGGATCCCCCTCCAAAACCGCATCTTCCGGATTTCTTGCTGTGACGGAGTCCCGGAAGGCCGGGGGACAAAAAAAGGGTCGATCCCCGCGGATCGACCCTTTGACTTTTACTGCTTTCAACGAAATGCCTTATTTGATAAACAGCATTTCACGGTACGTCGGCAACGGCCAGAGGTCGTCGGAAACGATGGTCTCCAGGAGATCGCCGGCTTGCCGAACGGCGTTCATGGCAGGAATTAGTTTATCTAGCGAATACTTGGCATGGGCCAGCGTATCACCGGCGGCGTGATGATCAGAATGATGCGTTAGTGCATCGGTTTTTTTCTGCATGTCACTGATGGATGTTGCCAGGCCGACGAGCATTTTTTCCTGTTCCGCCAGAGCCGCCGCCGGAACTCCTGCTGCCTTGGCCGCCCCGATGGACTTGCCGACATTTTTCTGATATTCCAAAGCTGCTGGAATAATCATGGTCTTGGCGATCACCGTGGTCATCTGCACTTCGATGTTGATCGTCTTGACATATTTTTCCAGATAGATTTCATAGCGGCTGTGAACTTCACGTTCCGTAAGTACCTTGTACTTGCCGAACAGCTCTACGGCTTCTTTGGAAATCAGATGGGGAACGGCATCAACGGTGGTTTTCAGATTTGGCAGGCCGCGTTTTTCGGCTTCTTTGTGCCATTCTTCCGAATAGCCGTTGCCGTTGAAAATCACGCCCTTATTTTCTTTGATCACCGCGGCCAGCAATTCCTGTACGGACTTGTTGAAATCCTTGCCGGCCTTGTGGTCGGCTTCCAGTTTGCCGGCGATGTAATCAAGGGATTCGGCGACGATGGTATTGAGCACCGTGTTGGGTGTGGCAACGGATTGCCCCGACGACACTGCACGGAATTCAAATTTGTTGCCGGTGAAGGCGAACGGTGAGGTACGGTTACGATCTCCGGCATCACGCGGCAGCTTGGGAAGTACGGTCACGCCGACTTCCATGTGGCCGCCCTTCTTGGTGCTCTTGGCACCACCGGCTTCAATTTGCGTGATGATGTCCTGCAACTGATCGCCAAGATAAATGGAGATGATCGCGGGCGGCGCTTCATTGGCCCCCAGACGATGATCATTTCCCGCCGAGGCGATTGCTACTCGCAGCAGAGCGGCATGTTTATTAACCGCCCGGATAACCGCGGCACAAAATACCAGGAACTGGGCGTTTTCATGCGGCGTATCACCGGGGTTGAGTAAATTTTCCCCGGTATCGGTGGCCATGGACCAGTTGTTGTGCTTACCGGAACCATTGACGCCGGCAAACGGCTTTTCATGCATCAGACATGCCAGGCCGTATTTCTCGGCAACGCGACGCAGCGTTTCCATCGTGAGCATCTGATGGTCGTGAGCCAGATTGCTGTTCTCAAAAATCGGGGCGATTTCATATTGGGCGGGTGCCACTTCATTGTGGCGAGTTTTTACCGGCACGCCCAGTTTGTAAAGTTCCTGTTCCGCTTCCAGCATGCAGGCCAGAACGCGTTCGGGAATGCTGCCAAAATAGTGATCTTCCATTTCCTGACCCTTGGGCGGTTTGGCCCCAAACAGGGTGCGGCCGGCATTGATCAGGTCCGGGCGGGCAAAATAGAAATTGCGGTCGATGAGGAAATATTCCTGTTCCGGGCCAACGGTGGTAAATACTTTTGTGGCACTGTGATTGCCAAAAAGTTTCAGCACCCGCATGGCCTGGATGGAGAGCGCTTCCATGGAGCGCAGGAGCGGGGTTTTTTCATCCAGTGCTTCCCCGGTCCATGAAACAAACGCGGTGGGAATAACCAGAGCCGTGCCGTTGGGGTTTTCTAAAATATAAGCCGGACTTGTAGGGTCCCAGGCGGTGTAGCCGCGGGCCTCAAAGGTGGCCCGGATGCCGCCGGAGGGGAAAGATGAGGCATCAGGTTCGCCCTGAACCAGTTCCTTACCGGAAAATTCGAGCATCGCGCCGCCGTCCTCGGTGGGCGCGACAAAACTGTCATGTTTTTCAGCGGTAACGCCGGTTAACGGGTGAAAAATATGGGTGTAGTGGGTAGCGCCTTTTTCCACGGCCCAATCCCGCATGGCCGCCGCCACCACATCCGCGATGGTGGGATCCAGCGCCAGACCCTTTTTAATGGTCTGTTGCAGTTTTTTGAATACCGGCTTGGGCAAGCGGGCTTTCTGGACTTCTTCATTAAACACATTACTGGCGAAAATTTCCTTAACGGTCTTTTCCTTGAAATTTACGCGTGGTGGAATGGTTCGGAAGTTGGTTAGTGCGACTACCGCCGCATGACGAGCATTTGATGCACCCATAACTGAAAGACTCCTGTAGAAAAGCGACTCACGACTATCCGCCGAAAAATTCAAAGCGGCTCCTTTCGGGAAAGGCGGCCATTTTACCCGACACCGCAAAACTGGCAATATAAAGCATCCGAATTCTTGAGCGAACCAACAAATGCGTCATTTTTGGGCATTTCCAATCCGCCGGTTTTGATTGCAAAAGATTCAAAGCCCTCCGATTGACCTTTCCCAATCACCCTTAACGCGAAACTCCGCGTTCCGCGCCGAAATACATCCCAATGCTGATAAAAGCATCAGAAAGACCTTTCAGATTATTATAATGCAAGCAGCGTGCCGATGGTGAAACTGGAGTTTATTTTTATTCTTATGCTTAATTTGAATGCACAGGAAATTAAACCCGCCAATCTACGCCCGCTTTTTAAGCAGTCCCTGTGCGACCAGACGGCCTGAGCCCGGCCAGCAAGGAGCCGGTCCAAGTAACCGCCGGGTTGCGACCGCGTTATTTTTGGATTGCTGGCGGCGCATCGCGTGACAGAGCACCGTGGTGATAACCCGGTGGTTGGTTAGCGGGCCGAGGTTACGGGTTACGGGGGACAGGTTGCACGGGGCGTAATTGCAGTATTATCAGTACATTCGGAGATTGGAACCTAGAACCTGGAATCTGGAATCTGGAATGTCGAACGTACTGCCAATACTGATAATACTGAATGTACAGCCAATACTTGTCCCCTGTAACCCGTAACCTGTAACCCGTAACCCCATCCGCCCCGGCGGCACGGGATCAACCACCGGATTGCCATCGGGTGCTAATCGCGCGCCATCGCCGCTTCTGCCGCAACGCGCATAACGCTCAACGGTGCAGATTTGCCCGTGAAGCCCTGAAACTGGACCACTGCCTGGCGTACCAG
Organism: Planctomycetota bacterium; assembly: GCA_021805985.1. GTDB lineage: Bacteria > Planctomycetota > Phycisphaerae > WQYP01 > WQYP01 > JAMDCX01. Next base: position 21,158 of record JAJZDN010000009.1, read on the forward strand.
CATCTCCAGGCCCTCAATAGTCTGGGCACCTTGTTTTGCCGAAATATCCAGAAAACGTGTTCGCCGCGGATTATAAACTGTGTCAAAAACCACCATGGTGGAATTAATGACCGTCATATCATCTACCGGAGTGGTTTTGACATGAGGGGACATGCCCGCCGGCGTACAATTGATGACTACACTGCAATTCGTTTTACTAAATTCATCCAGCAGCGCTGCCGACACATGGCCGATTTTTCCGTTGAATTCATACGCCAGTTCCTGGGCACGCTTCAGTGTGCGGTTGTACACCACCACCGTCGCTCCCAGGGAGGCCATGCCCGCAACCATGGCTCGTGCCGCTCCGCCCGCGCCCAGCACGGCCACACGTTTGAATGCCAGGTCGGTTAAATTCCAGCCCGTGGCGGCACGCATGGCTTCGATGGCTCCATACCAGTCAGAATTGGTGCCGGCAACCGAACCATCAGATGAAAAATAAAGCGTATTAATAACCCCGATGCGGGCCGAGGTCTCATCCAGCATACCCACAGAGCTTTCCAGATACCGTGCCGCATGGGCCTTGTGAGGAATGGTGACGCTGGCACCGCGAAAATTTAAATCTCGCAGGCCACGCAGGGCATTAACCGTAGCGCAGAATGCCTCATATTCCGGTGCAATGGGCAGCGGCACATACACGCCCGGAAAGCCAACGGAATGAAAACCCGCGTTGTGTATCATCGGGCTGATGGAATGCGATACCGGCCACCCCATGACACCGTACACGAGGGAGTTTCGCACTTGGCTTTTGAAATGGTAGGTGTGAATCAAATCTGTAATCGTCGGTTGGCCGGGAGCGGTTGTAGCGCCGCCTGCAGGAATGGCAAAGGTGAAGGCAGCATTGTATTTAGCGGCCAGAACCCGCGTGATCAGCCCCGCTTCACCCATGGCAATAATCACCAACGGTTGTCTGACAGCTTTCGGCAGTTCCTCATACAAGCGAAACGCCTCCAACGCTTCAACCAGATTTTCCGCTTGATAGGCGGCTTTGATAATACATGCCGGTGATATCTCGGCCATGGCAGTCAGGCGCTGCTGCAAATCCGGCGGACGGGAGGAAAAATCATGCGTGGACAGAATTAACTTCGGCCTGCCTGAATTATCTGTGGGATCTTTTGCCAGCAAGGGCACCGCCTGGGCGACAAATTCAGGATTTTTTTGCCAGGTGGCATACTCGATATCCACGTACTGCGGTTTCAGCCGGCAGGCGTGAAGAATCAAATTTAGCCGATCCGTTTCGGATCCGGAAAATAGTCCGCCCTCTGCTTTGGCGCGAACCGTGACGATAATCGGCTTGCAACGTATCTCAGGGCGACCGAGGAGGGCTTCAATAATTTCTCGATTGGCCTGGTCACAGCGCAGCTCAATGATATCGGCGCCTTGTTTCACAGCGTCGGCCATTTGCGGTAACACCGCATCAACGGACTGAACGAATATGGGCGCAACGATATCGGTCATTTCTTTGCTTTCTTTTTTGTCGAAGCTGTTTTGATGAGCACGCCTTTGCGGGCCGGCTTTGCTATGGCAGTTTCCAGCGGTTCAAGAATCAACATTTCGCCGCGTTCCAGTGCCTGCAAAACGCCCAGATTAATGAGATCCCACGGCCGGCCATCTGCGGCTATTTCTTTGGGCGTTTCCATGATTTTTGGAATCTTTTGAAAAACCGGCGTCTGGCACACATAGCGAAACGCCTCAAGGCCGATCATGCCACGACCGATGTGGGTGTGACGGTCCACTCGGGAACCCTGCGGCTTGCGGCTGTCATTGAGGTGCATAACACGTAAGTGCTTCAACCCGATGATGCGGTCAAATTCCGCAAAGCTTTGCGCCACGCCATCGGGTGTAGAAATGTCATAGCCTGCAGCAAAAATGTGACAGGTGTCCAGGCATACTCCCATTAGGTCGGGATTCCGTACGGCCGCGAAAATATCACGCAAATGCTCAAACCTCCATCCCAGCGACGTGCCCTGCCCCGCTGTGGTTTCCAAACAGATGATTGTTGAGCCGTGTGGGTCACGGTCCAGAACCTCATGCAGGGAAGCGGCAATGCGGGCAATGCCTTCCGCCTCCCCCGCACCGCCGTGCGCTCCTGAATGGGTTACCAGATATTGAATTCCCAACGTATGGCATCGCTGAAGCTCTAAGGCGAAGCTGTGAATGCTTTTCTGTCGCAGTTCTTCATTGCCTGAAGCCAGGTTCGTCAGATACGAATCATGGGCCACAATGTGCTTAAATTTCGCCTTTTTTACCTCTGCCCGAAACTGCTCAATGACATCAGGCTGCAACGGCGGCGACGCCCATTGCTGCTGATTGCGGGTAAAAATCTGCACGGTCTGCAAACCGAGTTCCTGCGCCTCGACTACCGCCTTATATAAACCGCCGGCGACGGACAAATGCGATCCATACATCTAGGCCGCCGCCTTTTCAAACACGCCCACCCATTCCATGAATTTTTGCCGAATCTGCTCTACTGCCTGTGCACGGTCAATTTTGCCTGACCGCAAATCAACGATCGACTGCAAAAAGCTGGAGCGCCCCACCGCAAAACCAATGAAGCCGGGAACCGCCGCCGCAGTTGTCAGCCATTGAATTACCTTCGCCTCATTTTCCCCGCGCCCCAGGATAATGCAGCCGACGTTATCACGTCCGCCCCGCCGGGCTGTCGCGGCGATCGTGCGACAATCTTCGGGGCGATCCAAGCCTTCAATTTTCCAGACATCCGGTTCCACGCCACGATTTTGCAATTCTTCAATGGCCTGCTTCATCAGGGCCGGCCGCAGCTTAAGATCGTACGCGTGGACATCGCCACCCACCTGCTGCAATTGCGATTTTTCAGCGGGAACCAGCAGCTCAAACATGAAATGGCGTTTAGTTTCCGCAAGATAATCGCCAAGCGTTTTCAAACGCTTGGTTTGTACCGCGTTCATGGCTGCATCCCCCTGGGGATTGTAGCGCACCAGAACTTTGGCAAATGTCGGATTGAACTTTGCAATATGCTCCTTAAACGCCGGACCATATTCAAAATCAAAATCATGCTGGCCGCTTTTTTCAGTAGATAAGCAGGTGATAAAACCGTGCGAACGAGCTTCTTCAAGGATGGCGGCGCCAAATTCCTCATCCACCAGCAGTCCGGCTTTGTCCGCCGACACACCCGCCGCGATCGCGGCTTTGAAGCCGCCGTAAATCACAGCTTTGCTCTGCGCAACGTCATCAATCTGGGCGGGCGTCATAGGTTCGTGGTAGCCGAAAACTTCGGATCCGTAGGAATGCCGATGATCAAAAGGCAAAATATAAAGACGTTTGCTGTAACCACCCATCATAGAATTTCTCCTGTAAAAGCAGACGGCAGGCCTGCTGGTTCCATCAGGCTTTGTCGTGCCGATACCGGCGCATTAAAGCGTTGGTGGAACTGTCATGCTTCAAACCGGAATCATCCGGGGCCGCCAATTCCGCGGCAATTTTTTTCGCCAGCACTTTTCCTAGTTCTACGCCCCATTGATCAAAGGAATCAATGGAAAATATCACGCCTTGCGTAAATACCGAATGTTCATAAAGCGCTATAAGCGCGCCGAGAATTTCCGGCGTCAATTGTTTTGCTAAAATGACATTGCTGGGGCGGTTGCCATCAAAAGTCCGGTGTGGAACCAGCCATTCAACGGTCCCTTCCTGCCGGACCTGCGCCTCGGTTTTCCCGAACGCCAGGGCCTCGGCCTGGGCAAAGACATTGGCCATCAGCAGATCATGATGATTTCCCAAAGGATTCAGCGACTGGGCAAAACCAATGAAATCACAGGGGATTAACTTGGTGCCCTGGTGAATTAATTGATAGAACGAATGCTGGCCGTTGGTTCCCGGCTCACCCCAGTAGATAGGCCCGGTTTCATAATCCACACGATGGCCCGTCAGGGTGATACTCTTGCCGTTGGATTCCATGGTAAGTTGCTGCAGATAGGCGGGGAACCGTTTGAGATATTGATCATACGGCAAAACGGCTACGGTTTGTGCGCCAAAGAAATTGTTATACCAAACCGACAAAAGCCCCATGATGACCGGCATGTTGCGTTCCAGAGGGGCCGTGCGGAAATGCGTGTCCATAGAGCGAAAGCCCGAAAGCAGACGCGCAAAATTGTCCGGCCCCACGGCCAGCATGGTCGATAAGCCGATCGCGGAATCCATGGAATATCGCCCGCCCACCCAATCCCAGAATCCAAACATATTGGCGGTATCAATGCCAAACGCGGTAACTTCCTTGGCGTTGGTGGAAACGGCCACAAAATGTTTGGCGGTATGCGAGGGATCTTTCGCGGCGGCCAGCAGCCAAGCCCGGGCGGTATGGGCGTTGGTCATGGTTTCCAGCGTGGTGAACGTTTTCGATGAAATAATAAACAGGGTTTCATCGGGTGACAGGTCACGGGTGGCCTCGGAAAAATCTGTCCCGTCGATGTTGGAGACAAAACGAAACGTCATTTCGCGCCGCGAATAATGCCGCAACGCCTCATACGCCATCACGGGGCCTAAATCCGATCCACCAATACCGATGTTGATCACATTGCGTATGGGCTTGCCGGTAAACCCCTTCCACTCCCCGGACCGCACCCGGCTGGCAAACGCCGCCATGCGGTCCAATACCTCATGCACTTCGGGTACCACATTATGCCCGTCAGAAAGATAACTGTCGGTACGTGCCGATCGCAGGGCCACATGCAGCACCGAACGATTCTCTGTGATATTGATTTTTTCACCGGCAAACATCGCCGCGATATGTTCCGGCACCCCAGATTGCCGGGCCAGATCCAGCAGTAGCGTGAGCGTCTCATCGGTGATCCGATTTTTGGAATAATCCAAGAATAAGCCCGCGGCTTCGGCGGTGAATTTGTTCGCCCGCCCGGGATCGGCGGTAAACAGATCACGAAGATGCAGCGCACTGGCGGTTTCAAAATGCTTGGTCAGTGATTGAAATGCCGGCCGGTTGGTCAGCGGGATGGCCATTTTAGGGTCAACGGCTGGGGCGCTGGATGCAGACATAGGTAACTCCATAAAAGGTTGCATGGGGAAATTAAGACGCTGCGGCAAGGGCGGAACTCTTGCGGCCAACTACTGTCATTAGATCAGTCCACGATTTCACAAATGATTCAGCCCCTTCCTTCTGAAGCTGTGCCGCGAGCTGGTCAATCGTAAAGCCTGCCTGGGCGGCCTGCTGAAGAATGTTATCGGCGTTGGTGACATCCGTGGTCATGGGCGATCCCAGCTTGCCGTGATCGGCAAACGCCAGAAGCGTTTCTTCCGGCATGGTATTCACCGTATCAGGTGCCGCCAGAGCATTAATGTAAAACGTATCGGGCGCGGAAGGGTCTTTGGTTCCGGTGCTGGCCCAGAGCAACCTTTGCGGCATGGCACCACCGGCGATCAGCTTTTTCCACGGCTCACTGGCAAGCAGATCTCGATAGGCTTTATAGATTTTATACCCTACCGCAACGCCGAGTTTATTACGCAGCGAATCTGGCGATTTTCCCATGATGGCTTTGTCCCAGCGACTTATAAACACTGACGCCACGGACGCCACACGCGGATTGAGCTTCGCGGCGATGCGCCGCTGAATTCCGCGCGTGTAGGCCTCGGCGGCGGCCACATATTGCTGAGGAGAAAAAAGCAACGTGACATTCACCGGAATCCCGCTGAAAATTGCTTCTTCAATGGCGGGAATGCCTTCTTTTGTGCCGGGAATTTTTATAAATAAATTGGGACGCTTAGCCCGGCCGAACAGATCCTTGGCGGCGGCCAGTGTATTAGCAGTGTCATAAGCCAACAGCGGCGATACTTCAAGGGATACAAAACCATCCACACCGGACGTCTGATCATATACCGGTCTAAATAAATCCGCCGCACCTTGTAAATCTTCAATGGCTAAACCGAAGAAAATCGCCTCTGGCGATGTGGTGCCCTCATCATGCGCAGTCCGGATGGCGGTATCATAAAAATCATATTTACTGATGGCGTGATCAAAAATAGTCGGATTGCTGGTAAGCCCCGTGACCGAAAGTTCGGAAATGTAACGCTTGAGCGTGCCGCTGGTAAGTAGCTTTCTTGTGATGTTGTCCAACCATAAGCTTTGCCCCATATTATGCAGGAGGGTTGTAGGCGATGAGGTTTTGTTCGTAGTCATAGTTGCACCTTTCCAAAGAGCCGAGTGTTTTTTAACCGAGCCAGCGATTTGAATGAAGATCGGCCACGACGTCATTCAACCCGCTTACTTTATTCTATCACTGTTACAATTCCAGGGAAACATTTCTTATCCGACAAAAAAGCCAGCCCATGCCTCTGCCTGCCTATGCATCCGGGTCGTCCGGTTCATCCCGCGGATCATGCCATGTGCAACCTTGCTGCAGCAAATCCTGCGCTTGCTTAGGCCCCCATGTTCCGGGGGCGTAAACCTCAACGGGTGTCGGGTTGCCCAAAATGGGATCGACAACTCGCCATGCTTCTTCGACTTGGTCTTCCCGGGCAAAAAAATCTGCTTTTCCGGCAGCCGCATCAAGCAAAAGCCGCTCGTACGGTTCCATTTCATCATGCGGATGGCGTTGGGCGATGAGTTCCACGCTGGTTCCCTCTAGCGCCTCGCCAATTTTTTTTACCCGCACGCCCATAGCTAACACCACCTCCGGACTTACCCGAAATCTTATATGGTTGGGTCGCCCGATATTGGCCTCACGAAAAACGCGCTGAGGCGGCTTTTTAAAATCAACAATAATTTCCGTGCATGATACCGGCAGACACTTGCCCACCCGGACGTAAAACGGCACGTCCGCCCAACGCCAGGAATCAATCCATAAGCGCACGGCCGCAAATGTTTCTACCGTTGAATCCTTTGCCACGCCTTTTTCTTCCAGGTAGCCGGCAAATTGTCCACGTACCACATCGGCCGGTGTCAGCGTGCGCACCAGCGTCAGCGCCTTGGCCCGTTCATCACGCAGCGGTTCACCTTCGCCTGCGGGCGGTTCCATCGCCAGGCACGCAATCAACTGCATGATATGATTTTGCAGAACATCCCGTATCGCCCCGGCCTCCTCATAAAAACGCCCCCGCCCCTGCACGCCCATCGTCTCCGCCATCGTGATCTGCACGGAGGCTACATAATTGCGGTTCCACAACGGCTCAAGAACCGCATTGGCAAACCGTGAATACAAAAGGCTTTGCACCGGCTCCTTCCCCAGATAATGGTCGATGCGAAAAATAGCATCTTCGGGAAAATATTCCCGCAGAGTGGCATTAAGTTCACGCGCTGAAGCCAGACTTCGCCCAAATGGCTTTTCCACCACAATGCGTGCACCTTGATTGCATTGCGATTTTGCCAAGCCTTCGCCCACGGTCGCAAACATGCTCGGAGGAATAGCCAGATAGTGCATGGGATGTTTTGCCCCATCCAGCGTGCGGCGTAATTCCTGAAATGTTTCCGGTGACTTATAATCGCCGTCAACATATTTGAGCAACGAAAAAAGCTTTTTAAGTGCCTCGGGATCAGCGCCGCCGTGTTCATCCAAACTCGCTTTGGCCCGCGCCTTAAACTGCTCCAGATTCCAACCCTGTTTAGCCACACCGATGACGGGCATATTCAAGCGCCCATGCCGAATCATGGAGTGCAACGATGGAAAAATTTTCTTGTACGCCAGGTCCCCGGTCGCACCGAAAAACACCAACGCATCCGCGTGATCTACCACAGCCCAACTCCTGACAAAATAATAGCCGCCCCGCCAAAAAGCCCCTCAAGCCCCCTTTTCCACGTGTCCTCCGAACTCAAAACGCATGGCTGATAATAGCCGGTCCGCAAATTCCGCCTCCCCGCGTGACGCGAACCGCTCATAAAGTGCTGCACTTAATACCGGAACGGGAACCGATTCATCAATCGCCGCCGCAATGGTCCATCGACCCTCACCCGAATCGGAAACGCGCCCGGCGAATTTTTCCATGCCGGGATCTTTGGCCAAGGCAATAGCCGTCAAATCCAGCAACCATGAACCAATAACCGATCCGCGCCGCCACACTTCCGCCACATCCGGTAAATTCAGATCATACTGATAATACTCCGGATTGCTTAAGGGCGACGTTTCCGCGTCCATCTGTTGTTTGTCTTTACCGGCGTTGGCGTGCTTGAGAATATTAAGCCCCTCCGCATACGCTGCCATAATGCCATATTCAATGCCGTTATGGACCATTTTTACAAAATGGCCCGCCCCATGCGGACCGCAATGCAGATATCCATTTTCCGCCGGACTTATTGGCTTATTTTCCCGCCCGGGCGTGCGTGCCGCGGCCTTCGCTCCCGGTGCCAGCGTGGCCAAAATTGGATCAATATGCTTAACAATTTCCGTTTCCCCACCGATCATCAGACAATAGCCGCGCTCCGATCCCCATACGCCGCCGGATGTTCCAACATCCACATAATGAATCGTGCGATTTTTAAGTTCCCTGGCCCGGCGAATATCGTCGTGATAATAGGAATTTCCGCCATCGATGATGATGTCCCCCGCTTCCAGCAAGGGTGCAATCTTTTCCAGTGTTGCATCCACCACGCCGGCGGGAACCATCAGCCACACCGCGCGAGGTTTGGCGAGTTTCTGCACAAATTCTTCTAAAGTTTTGGCACCAACTGCACCTTTGGCCTGCAGATCATCCACGCTTTTTGCATTCACATCATGCACGATGCAACGGTGGCCCCCCGCCATAAGCCGATGCACCATATTGGCCCCCATACGCCCCAATCCAATCATGCCGATTTCCATTGCTAATTCCTTTTCGTAAAAATATACTGCCGCCCCGGCACCCCCTTAGGCTCGCCGGACCAGTGTGAGATTCCTTGCTGTTATCCTGCTGACGCAAGAATATATTTTTCCACCGCTATGGCAAAACCTTCCTCTTCATTGGATTTTGTCACACGCCGCGCGGCCCGCTTTACCGGCGCGTCCGCATTCCCCATAGCGATGGATAAACCGCTATGGGCAAACATCAGCACGTCATTGGGCATATCTCCAATTGTGGCAATGCGCGATGCCGGCAAGTTAAACTCCTTCGCCAGACGCAGCGCCACCCCGCCCTTGTTGGCACCCGGATGCGTCACATCCAGATAATAGGGTTGGGAACGCGTGGCCGATACATGATCACCGAATTGCCCTTGAGCATCCGTTTCCGCACGCGCTACGGCTTTAAGATCATCACTGACGCCCACAATTTTTACGACATTGTCCAGCACGTCATCAAACGTACTGACGATTTTCGGCTTGAATTTCACCGTCCAGGATTCTTTGTCCACGTGCGGGCCATGTGCAGAAAGTGCAAACCAGTCATTGCCGCGATAAATCCATACATCCAGGTGATGATCTGTAAGAGTCTTGACCACCTGCCCGGCCACATCGGCCGGCAGCACTTTCTGATCAATAATGGATAAATCCGGTTTGACAAAAAGGCCGCCGTTAAATGCGGATATAGGCGTGGTAATATTGAGCGGTTTAATGAGCATCTCCATGCCCAGCGGCGGCCGGCCGCTGGTAATGGCAAATTTAATTCCCGCATCCTTTAAATGCGCCACCGCTGCGATGGCACGGGGTGTAAGCACCTTATCCTGCGTTACCAATGTGCCATCAACATCGGCAATCAATAACTGGATTGTTTCCGGTTTTTCTCCGCGGCCCGCTTGCATAACCACCAACTTTCTCTGGAACCATTCTGGCCAGTTGCTAATCGGTCAATGTTCTGCCTCCCCAACCCCCTGCATCGTAGAACCTTCAACCGCGATATGCAAGTAAAGCGCTCCACCGTGACGCAATCTCGGCACAGCAGTATTTCCGCCCCGCGCAACCGCGTAGACAGACTTCACAAAGCCGCCGGCTCTGCCGGTGGTGGAACTCACCCTGATCGCACCCCGCTGCCGCTGGACCAAACGGTGCGATTTGCCCCCCAAGGGAACCGCCTTGCCAGAATATCAACCATACCGCGAAAGAAACCGTCTTCGCGCATGGATGATGGGCTGGGCAATGCTGCGGTGCAGCCGAATGTACCAACTGCGTTGATTTGCCCGCTGAAAATCCTCGGGCGAACAGATGTGTGCCGCCAGTCGCGTTTTGTGTTTGTAAAAATGGTACCAGTCCTCTTTTTGCAACCGGTGTAAAATCCAGCGGGCCAGCAAATTGTCTCTCTGGCCATGCCGACAAAAAAAGGAAATCTGAAAATCAATCAGATAGGGTTTGCTATCCGTTCCGAAAAGAATATTTTCCCGCTTATTGGTATCCACATACGCAATATGCCGCGCATGGATGGCTTTCAGAAGCGTTTCCAGGCGATTAAAAAAATCCGCCCCCGGTGCGAATTCCGGTTTCAGATCATCCCCTGGTATAAATTCATGAACATATCCTGTTAGCCCAAGTTCCCCCATAAATGCCGGCACCCCCTCCAGCCCATCCAATGCCCTGAAAACCGCAATTTCATGCCGCGCTACAATTCCTCCCAACCACTTCATCGGCACGCCGAAGAGCGGAAATGTCCGCTGCAATTTAACCACCGCTTGCTGCGGCACTCGCTGCTTACCGCTCTGGCCACCACCCGTATTGGCCCCATCGCCGACCCGCTGATAAAGCCCCGTGGCCGCAAAAAAATCATGCTTAAAAAGCTTCACAAACTCAAACCTGCACCCCATAGCCATTACCGCCCGAGGCAAATGCCCATACCCCAACGCAAAAAACGACGCCGGCGCCCGCCGCCCCTCCGTAGATTCCCCCTCGGCCTGTTGCCAAGCACCGGACTCAAACTCATTTTGCAAAACGGCAAGCCAATCGGCACCGCAGCCCTTGCAAACACTAGCCAGGCAGTCCATATTCCAATGCAGGCCGGAAGCCTTGTCAGTTAAAAATTCCTGCAATCCTCCCCACCCTGTTCGATCTTCAAATTGCCCAATGCTTTCACCGGTTCGAGTTAACATTTCCGAGATTACTGGTCGCAATGAAGCCAAACCCCCAATCGGACCTTCACTATGTGGCAGTAAGGCTCCGGGAAATGAAGCAACCCTAACAAATTCTTTCTCACAAAACGTCACGCTACTGCCGAAAATCTCCTCGGGTGTCAATCTAAGTGCTTGGCACAGGCGGAGCACCTCCACGAGGTCAAAGCACGTCCATATCTCCGTGTCCACGCCCTCCAGGTCGTAGTAACTCGGTTTATTAAGACCCATCGCGGCAGCCACGGTCGCGTGGTCCAAGCCCAGAGCCACTCGCCTTTTCTGGATTATCGCCGAGGGTAATACGACTTCATTGGACATTTTTTGTCTCACACATTTCGCTCCGGATAATGATACCTTGAGCCATCCAAGCCATAAAGCCGCCCCCCACTTCCCGAAACCCGACAGCCCCGGTACTTCCTTGGCGAGGAGACCTTCGCAGGATGGAAAACCTCGCGCTCGAATGGCAGACGTGGGACGGTGTTCGATTACCTTGCTTTCGCCTGGAACCACGCCGGAGGTGTCTGTGAGAAAAACGGAATCGCCATAGCCTCCAGATTCCGAAGGCGCATTGGCCATGGCCATTGCCGCGAATCGGCATAACCAACGGCTCCTGCAGAGACCGCACGGCCAGCGGCGTTAAACAGCAACGCCCTCTCGCCGAACCGTCCACTGGCAAAATATAATAGCCTGCCATTTTTCAGTCGCACCCAAACCGCCGGACCGCTCCGGAAGTACGATAGGTTCAGCAGGAGCGTGAGCCAGACTGCCTGGCCTACACTGTGGGCCCGCCGTATATCACCGCCGGTCACATCCAGCGACTGCCGCACGATCTGTATATCTGTCAGCGTTGACAGACGACGGATTAAAGTCGCGCGGATGATTCGTTTGGCCTGTGAACCCGAAAGTCCAATACGGGCCAGCGCCCGCTCACACAAATTGGGATGCGATCGCCTCCCACTCTCTCCGAGTCCCGCTGCGAATTCCAGATAGCCCCGCGGATTTAGGAGGCCTACGGCCGGTGCCCAATCCAACTCAAAACGGGGGTAGTAAATATGGACGCCGGAAATACGGACAATGGGCTTCCTCGGCACCGTGTGTACCACAATTACACGGCATGTGGCGGGAACGGAAAAGAAGCCTTTTCTATGTGCATCGACGATCTCAATAATACCGACAGGTCGCTGCCCGACACCCCGAAGCGTATATGCTGGATGTGAGCTTAATAAGATAGCGTTGCCCTTGGCACCGTTGGTGCTCCCCTGACCTAGCGGTAAAAAAGACACGCTGCGAATGACGGGATCGGCTCCCGACCAATCCAGCCCGATGCACCACGGGAGCAGCGGTACATCGAAAGACCAATCTGGAAGGCGCAGCTGCACCCCCGTGCGATTTCTTTTCTGCAAGGCAAGGAATATGGATCGAGGGGGGCCTCCCCAGAGGCGCTGGTGCCACGCCGGTGACGCGGCGATGGCTTCGTAGAAACGCTGCCCTATCGAGGGGCGAGGCCAAAACGCCCATACCGTAAGGCCCCCACCGTTGCGACCGCGAAACCGATCGCAGCAGCGGTCCTCCGGTCTCGGAGGGGCCGTCCTAAAATTTTGTCAGCCATAATTTGTCGCCTCAGTTTTACGGGAAATGCGTTATTTCTGCACCCCGCCGGAACACTTCGCCTTTGCACAGCGCACTTGAACCCCTATATCCCGCTCCTGTTTCTATTCATCTTTTCAAGTCGGCGGCGGTATAAGCGCGCATAGTAACCAGGGGAATGATTTACCCACGAAATGTATGACCGTGCTTCACTGCCCGGCGGCAGGTATCCAGCAATCTTTTGCCCAATGTCCTCGACCTGAAGGTCGGAAAATCTCAGCCCTATAACTCCCATCTTCGACCAAAATTTGCCCCACACGGCAATCCTAAGGTCGTACCCCCCACGGTGTCGAGAGAGATTGGAGAACTGATAACATACCGGGCCGCCTCCTTCGACATCGGGGAGGGTCATTTGGGAAACCCCCGTGAAGGCAATCCGCGTTCGGAAATCTTTGCGGCAAATCTCCACCTCCGGCAACCGCAGCCTTCCCCGCTCAATGTAAATCGCGTTAATCGCATAGACGTTTCGAAATACCAGGGTCACGTGACGCGATCCCAGTTGGATGCCGCGAAATAAAATTTCGCCATCGTGGAACACGTCCCTGGCGAACGTTGCGTAAGCCCGATCCTTTGCGGTGAACCGACTCCTATCGAGGTGTTCGAAATATCTGGCCTCTCGGAGGACAGACTCATAAGAACTCCTCGCGTTCGTGCCACGGCTGAATTTCAGTAAACGCATCCGACGGGTACTCCTAAATAGTGCGATAAAAGCACCCCAAGAACCGAAACGGGGACGCCTCTATCTATTCCATTTTACGCCTCCTGAGGGGCGTCCCTTGGTCGTTCTTTTAAAGAATATTGTATTCTCCAAATTGAACTTTACCACCATCTGGCGCAGGCATCAGCCCTTGACACAAATGCGATTCTGCTGCGGCTTCCGCCGCCAAGCGGCCGCTAACGAGAAACGGTATACTCATCACCGGCATTGAAGCGTCCTGTGGCGGCCCAACCAAACGGCTCGCCCCTGTCGCAAGGGGGCGACTTGCAAGTCTCCTACATCATGGAGCCAGGCAATAACCTGGCATGGGCAGCCAACTACTTCCTTAAACCCGCCACGCCCCGCCAAAGCGGACATTTTAACTTTGGTTAAGTACCGGACATTTTAACTTTGGCTTGACAACTGCCAACACAACACTTGCGTGGGGCGGCGAATGGTGGGATACTACTGAATTATCGCCACCGAGGTAGAAAGCCATCGGGTGTAGGCGGAGCTGTAGTAGATATTTGAAGGTAATCTAAGGAGCACTTAAGTGGCACATTCCCTCTCGGCCAAGAAACGAATTCGGCAGACTGCCAAGCGTCGTCTGCGCAACCGCGACCGTAAGAAAATTGTTCGCGTGGAAATCAAGAAAGTCACTAGCGCCCTGGCGAAGAAGGACGTTACCGAAACACAGACCGCCGTCAAGGATGCTATTAAGATCCTGGACCGCATGGCCTCACGCAAAACCCTGCACCCCAACACCGTGGCGCGCCGCAAAAGCAGCATGATGCGCAAGCTCAATGCGCTGAAAACCGGTAAATGAATGATGATCTTCCAGATCGGCTCACAGTGCCCCCGGCAACGGGACTGGAAGAAAGTTTTGTTTCACGAGCGGGCTTAAAGTTAAGTGCTGCGCTAAGAAGCTTTTCGCTGAATGTCACGGGCCTGGTTGCCGCCGACTTGGGAAGCAACGTCGGCGGATTTGTTGACTGCCTGCTGCGCAATGGCGCTACGAAAGTTTACGCCATTGACACCGGTTACGGGGTGCTGGCCTGGACACTTCGCAAAAATCCCCACGTCGTGGTCATGGAACGTCAGAACGCTCTACATACAAAACTGCCGGAATTGGTAGATATTGTTACCATTGACACGGGCTGGACACGACAGTCTAAAATTCTTCCTGCCGCGCGAGTGCTCCTGAAGCCCACCGGCGTTATTGTTACGCTGATTAAACCTCATTACGAATCACAAATCGCAAAAATCCAGCGCGGCGTGCTGACGCCGGAACAGTCACACGCGGAATTATCCCGTGTCATTTCCGACATTCAACAAAACGGATGGGCGGTGGAGGGAATTATCCCTAGTCCGATCGTCGGACAAAGCGGCAATATCGAATATCTGGCGATGCTCAGAATGCACTAATGGATGCCCTGGCGTTACTGAATATACAAATATTCCACGCGTGGCTTAAGCAACTCATAAATCAGATGCGGGCTAAGCTGCATTTTGGGCTGGCTTGCCGCGGCCTGTGCGTTGATGAAATTCAGAAGACTCGCCGGCCGATGAAACTCAACAACCGTGGGATTATAAATGCCTGCAAGCTTGGCGGCCGCGTGATATGCCGCGGATAAATAACCGATGTGATCGACCAATCCGAGTTTCAGCGCCTGCGTCGCGGGCCAGATTTTCCCATTGGCCACTTTGGTGATGGGCACCTTCAGGTGCGTGGATCGTCCGGTCTGAACAATATTGATAAAACGGGCGGCGTCGGTGTTGAGCATATTGATCAGATAGGCTTTTACTGCCGGGGTGTACGTGGAAAACGGTGACCCGGCCTCTTTCCAGACCGCAGCCGAACTGGTGAGAAACTCGGGTGTAACGCCAATTTTTTTCATTAAATCGGTCACCTGGAATCCCGGCATCATAACACCAATGCTGCCCACGATGCTGGTTGGTTCCGCAAAAAGCTGCTGCCCCGCCATGGAAATATAATAACCGCCGCTGGCATCCAAGGCTCCCATACTCACAACAATGGATTTTCCATCGGAGCGAAGTCTTTGGACGGCATGGTAAATCTCGTCTGCGTCGGTCACGCCGCCGCCGGGCGAATCTACGCGCAGGACCACAGCCTTGATAGTCGTATCACGATCAATCGCCCGGAGTTGGGCGGTAACTGATTTTACCATCGAGCCATCCACCAGGCCGCTGATATGCACCAATGCAATCTGATCCGAGCTGCCCCGACGGACAACCCTCATTTCTAATTGATCCGACGGCATGAATCCAGTCTTCAAGGATAGCGTGCCCGCCAAAGCCAACAATAACACCACATTGGCCGCCACAGAAAGCAAAAGCAGAATAATCAGAAGAGCCTTGAAAACAGGATTGGATTTAGGCTCGACGTTCTGATAAACAACTGCCGGTGGTGACGATTGACTCATGGATATACTCCGGAAGACTTCATTTATTATTTCCCGGCGTTGCGGGAAACAAGCTATACATCAGTTTGACTGAATCGACCTCAAGTCAAATTCATCTTCTTAATATTGTGCAGGGATTCGGCAATGATGTCGAGTGGGGAAGCGCCATAGCACTCATCCTGTTCCACGATCAGCCAGGGAATGCCGGCGGTTTTGGCGGCCCGGAAAATAGCGGACCAGTCTAGAATGCCCGTCCCGACAGGAGCAAACTTTTTTTCTTCCCCGGCGGTCATATCTTTTATGTGCATAAGCCCAATGCGACCGGCATAACGCTTGATATATTCCACGGGATCTTCTCCAGCATACTGTATCCAGAACGTATCAGGCTCCCATTGGAGACTCCGCCCATCAGCGGCTCGCAACAGGATATCAAGGCCCGTCACGCCATCATATTTTTTCATTTCAAAATCATGATTATGGTAGCCCAGGATCATACCGCGCTCACGGGCTTTAGCACCGGCATCGGATAACAACCCGCCTAAGGCCGTCCAGTCGTGGGCTGTCTGACACCGCTCGGGCGACACATAAGGAACAGTAAGGTGATCAACACCGACTTCACTGTAATAATCCAGAACCTCATCGAGCTCTGATTCAATTTGCTCCAGGCTCACATGCACACCGACAACGCAGAGGCTCATGGTTTCCAAGCGACTTTGCAGATCTTCAGCCCGCATGATGCCGCGCACATCTGTGAGTTCCACACCGGCGTAACCCAGAGCCGCAATTTTACGCAAGGTGCCCCAGAAATCACTGGTCATCTGATCGCGCAGAGTGTACGTTTGGACCGCTATACGCATGGGAAGCTCCTTATTAGTGGTTCAGCCAAAGAGCATCATACCGGATTTTGGCCGAAATTCCTCAACCCCCGGCTGCGTATTTTCCACGTTTTCGGATAAATTTCGGATTTGAATAAATTTTCCGTCCCTTGACCGGAGTTCCGGCGTATAGTTACCATGCGGATTCCAGTGGCGTGTGCGAAGAACAAAAGCGACGACACCGGATTGATTGCCCGGGCGGAAAATTGGAATTCCGCGGGTTTATGTTCGTCTGATCAGGTGATTTTTCATGCACACGCGATCTGGTGTTAAAGCCTTTGGGGCTAATCGGGGAATGCTGGCGGGACTTTTGGCCTTGGCAGCCCTGATACTTCTAACGAGTTATGTGGCGGCGACATCTCAAACAGTGGCGGCCGCACCGGCCGCCATGATTCTTGGCGCATCACCTGCCGAAAGCTATGCCGAGAAGGTCAGCACGTTGATCCACTCGCAGAATCTGGCGGCGTTGGCGGCGTTGTCGCCTGCGGCTCCGGCAACAACGGATGCGGCAATGATCAACCACTGGCGGCAGGCCTATGTAAATACGATGGCCAAGGCCCGTGTGGCGAATCAAGGGTATTATAAAAAGTGGCTGGCGACGGGAAAGAAGGATTTTAAGGCAAAAAACTTGATTCCTGCTTTTGAGTATATGCTCACGGCCTATGGATTTTCAACGGATAAAACCGCTTTTAAAAAGCAGCCTTGGGTTGGCACGCTGACGGCAGAAATTGCCGCCAAAGCGGCGCAATTTGACAAGCAGCATCGATGGCTGGAATCCTTACAGCTCTATAACCAGCTTAACACCATGTACCGCATTTCCCGGAAGTATCATCGTGATTTGCACCGGGTGATTCGCCGCACCATGTTGCTGGCAACCTATACACCTAAAGAATTTTTTGCTATGCAGGCCAAACTGGCCAAAGACCATGCCTTCAAAAAGCCATCGACCACCCCCAAGCCGAAAATCAAAGAGGAGCAACAGAACCAAGCTCCTGTCTATTCCCGATGGCAGCACACGGTAAAAGGCATTCATCAGGATATGCTTGTAGAGTCGCTGGAAATTACCGAACACGACTGGGTGTTACCTATCACCTACAATACGCTGCTGACCGGCGGCTTGCATTTGGTGAAACTCATGGCCGATACGCCGATGCTGGGCGATACATTTCCCGATTTAAAGCAGACCGCCCGGCGCGATCAATTTGTCTCGGAAATCAATACGCTTCTTAAACGCACAACTTCCACCAAACCCATTGACTCTCTGGGCATGATTCGCCTCTGGAGTGAACTGGTGACCATGAACCAGAGCACTGTGAAATTGCCACTGCCTGTGCTAATTAAGGAATTTACCGAAGGGTGCATGGAAAAGACTGATAAGTTCACCATGCCGTTCTGGCCCAGTCAGGTACAGGGCTTTAATAAGGAAATGGAGGGACAGTTCGGCGGCGTGGGCATACAGATCCGCATGGAAAATGGCCTCTTGCAGGTGGTTTCACCCCTTAGCGGCACCCCCGCTTACAAAGCTGGTATCCAGGCCGGTGATATGATTGTCACCGTGGACGGGCAGAACATGATGGGGCTGGGCCTCAACACGGTAGTTCGCAAAATCATGGGAAAGCCGGGCACCAAAGTGGTTCTGGGCATTCGCCGGGGCACCGATCCCAAACTACTGATTTTCCATCTTAAGCGTGCGATTATTCACGTTCGTTCAATTAAAGGCTTCGCCCGTAATCCGGCCACTGGAAAGTGGCGATTTATGATTGACCCCAAAGAAGGCATTGCGTACGTCCGGGTAACGCAGTTTCAGGCGGATACCGCCCAACAGTTAAAGAAAGTTCTCAAACGGTTGCTCACAGAGCACATGCACGGACTTATTATCGATCTCCGCTATAACCCCGGCGGATACCTGGATACCGCCGTGCGCATGTGCAATATGTTTATCAGTCAGGGGACAATACTTTCCACCCGCGGCCGCACCGCGCAGCCTGAGGCCTGGTCGGCCCAGGGTTCCCCGCTGATTCCACCGAATATGCCGGTCATTCTGGTAGTCAATCAGGATAGCGCCAGTGCCTCGGAAATTTTCAGCGGGGCCATGCGGGATCACCACCGTGCGCTGATCGTAGGCCACCGGACGTATGGCAAAGGGTGCGTGCAAAATGTGATCCCCATCGGAGAAAATAATACCGCGGAATTCAAACTCACCGAACAGTATTATTATCTGCCCGATGGCGAGTGCATCCAACGGCAACCCCACGCCCGTGTATGGGGTGTAAAACCCAATGTCTCAGTCTGGTTTTCGCCGCTGCAATTACAGGAGTTGCAGGCAACGTGGTTGAATGATGATCTGATTGCCAGCCCCGGCAAAGCCTCTGCGAAGGCCAGCCCCTTTGCGTTTAAGGTGCCACCGCAAAAGGTGTTTGATACACAACTGGACACTGCAGAACTATTAATGAAGTTGCAACTGGTAAAGTATTATCATTAAAGCCGCATACGTGATGGCGAAATAATGGAGAACGTGGTTATGAATCGCCGACGCATTATTGGAAATATCGTAAGCGGAATAATGGCCCTGCTGACCGCTGTCGCCACGCTTTATTTAAGCATCCACTATCTGGCCAAGCCCCATGGCTGGATTGATTGGATGGTGCAACTTTCCGGTGCTGCGACAACTGCGATCATTATTTTCTTCCTGACCTGGGGCCACTTCCAGAAAACGCCGGTTGCGCCCGCGCAAGATAACTCCGCGCAAGCCAATTAGCCCACCATTAGGCATTAACGGACTGATCATTGTGCTAAGAGCCTGAATTCACGGCAATGACCGAGGGAACCTTGTGCGGATAACTGCCCCGTTCTGATGGTGCAGTAATTTCCCCGGGCGCTTGAGTTCTCGGGCACTTCGGTGCGATAATGCGCCAAGTTGGAAAAGGATCGCTTCATGGAATCATCAACTGTCCGAGTGCTGCTGCTGAGAACGGCCGGTACGAATTGTGATAAAGAACTGGCTCTGGCTTTTCAGCGGGCTGGTGCCAAAGTAGAGACGCTGCATATCCACCGCCTGCTGGCCGAGCCGGGGCAATTGACCGACTACCAAATCTTGGGCTTTCCGGGCGGCTTTTCATACGGGGATGATATTGCCAGCGGGAAAATTCTGGCCAATGAATTGCTGCATCATCTGCGTCAGCCCTTGGAACAATGGGTGCGCGATGGCAAAATGATTCTGGGCGTATGCAATGGGTTTCAAGTTCTGGTCAAGGCCGGCTTGCTGCCGGGACCGCTGCCGCAGTTGGAGCCCGCAGACATATTTACTACCACCCTGACGCATAATTCCCAAGCCCGCTTTGAGGATCGCTGGGTTCGCCTACAATCTCAATCATCTGTTTGCAAATGGATAGAATCGGGTAAATCTCTGCTGTTGCCGGTGGCTCATGGAGAAGGACGATTTGCGGTGCGCGATCAGGCGATCATGGACGCATTGGAAGCCAATGATCAAATTGTCTTGCGTTACGTTTGCGAAAATGGAAAGCCCGCGAAAGATTTTCCAGACAATCCCAATGGGAGTGCCGGAGCCATTGCCGGAATATGTGATACCACGGGACGGATTTTAGGGCTTATGCCTCATCCGGAGCGGTTTATTAATATCCGACAGCACCCGTTCTGGACGCGACAGGACGGTGCGGCCATACCGGATGGTCTGCAATTATTTGAAAATGCAGTTAAATATGTTCATAGTTCCATGGCCATGAGCGTGTAACAACCGCGGTTTTACCAACACCAGGACACGGAGGTCAACACTTTGAGCACTTCAACACGAATTCCGCATAGCTTCCTCAAACGGCAATGGAATTTGCCGCAAACGGTGGTCGATAGTCAGCAGGTTAGTGCCCTGTCTCGCAGCCTTGGCCGTCACCCGTTGACCGCCCGGCTGCTGCTGGCACGGGACATGGGAAATCCGGATTGTGCCCGACAATTTCTGGAGCCGGAATTCAAGAATATTCTCTCCCCGCAGAGCATTCCCGGTATGGACGCTTGCGCAGAGCTGGTGGCCCAGGCGATAAAACAGAAGGACAAAATCACCGTTTATGGTGATTACGACGTGGACGGAATAACCGGCACCACAATGCTGCATCGCCTGCTTACGGCCGCCGGCGCGGACTTTGATACCTATATCCCCCATCGAATTGACGAAGGCTATGGATTATCCATTGATGCGGTAAAAGATATTGCCCAGCGCGGCACACGCCTCTTACTGACCGTAGATTGCGGCATTACCGCTGTAGAGGCCGTGCAGGCCGGACGCGAAGCCGGTATGACTATCGTCATCACCGATCATCATGAATATGAGGCATCCTTGCCGCCGGCGCATGCTATTGCCCACCCGCGGTTGCACGGATGTGCGACCGGGAATACCCAATTATGCGGGGCCGGTGTGGCGTACAAACTGGTCTGGGCCATCGCGGTAAGGCTGTGCGGTTCAGATAAGCTTACACCCACATATCGCGATATGTTGATTGATTTTACTGCCTTGACGGCTCTGGCCACGATAGCGGACGTGGTGCCACTGCAGGACGAAAATCGCATCCTGGTCAGTTACGGCTTAAAGCAATTATCACGATGCAATATGGCCGGCATCAAAGCGCTGATCCGTGTCGCCGGATTTGAAAATCGCAGCATTGATGGTACGGCGGTGGGATTTTCGCTGGCACCTCGGCTTAATGCGGCCGGAAGAATGGGCCATGCGAATATGGCCGTCGAACTGCTGACCACAGAGGAAAGCGCCCGCGCCGATGAACTGGCTGAATATCTGGAGACTAAAAACAAGGAACGCCAGAACACAGAGCGGAAAATAACCGCGGAAGCTATAGAGTTTGTCCGGCAGTTGCCGCAGCTTCCCGCGGCGCTGGTGCTGTGCCAACGGCACTGGCACTCCGGCGTGGTGGGAATTGTGGCCGCCCGGCTGGTGGATCACTTCAACCGCCCCGCCTTTGTGCTGACGGATGATGGAACCACCATCAGCGGCAGCGGGCGCAGCATTCCCGGTTTTGCCCTGCATGAAGCCGTTGCGCATTGCCGCGATCTGTTAATAAGCGGCGGCGGCCATGCGGCGGCAGCGGGCATAAAAATGCACACCGCACAACTCGATGCGTTTACCCGAAAATTTTGCGCCTATGCCGCAGAGGTGCAACCCGCCGACGGCCTGACGCCGTGTTTTAAAATTGATGGGGAACTGGAACCTTCCGATATTGATTGTCAGGCCTTCAGTGAATTGGAAGCAATGGCTCCCTTTGGCTGCGGCAATACGAAGCCCAAACTTCTCATTCGCAATGTTCAGGTTGCCGTACCTCCACGCCGCATGGGCGCACGCGGCACGCATATGATGCTGCAACTGAAAATAAACGACCGCCGTTTCCGCGCTGTGGGATTTGGATTAGGCGATGCTGAACCGCTGCTGACGGTCGGAATGATGCTTGACCTGGTGGTCCATGCCAGTGTGAGTCATTATTACCAGCAGCCGCAGGCCGAACTGCATATTATTGATTTTTCCCGTAGCGACGGTCAGTCTCTGCATGGTGAAAATACGGTGGCGGAAGCGGCTGATGTAGTGTTGACGAAGTTGTAAACTCTTTTACCGATATCGAATTAAAAGGATGCTCAATGACGCAAGCCACCAGAATTGCCACCCCGGAACAATTGCACGCCATTGGAGCCATGGCAGCGGAGCTTATTACCAGTGGACAGGCAGTAGGTCTGGGCAGCGGCAAGGCATCCCATGCGTTTGTAAAAATGCTGGCCCGGCGCGTCCGGGAAAATGGCTTGAATATTATCGGTATTCCCACCTCTGAATCCACAGCCCGCCTGGCCAGAGAACTGGGCATACCGTTGGGCAGCCTGGAAAATATCACGCGCCTGGACATTGCCGTGGATGGCGCCGATGAAGTTGACCCCACGCTGAACCTTACTAAGGGCGGAGGCGGTGATTTACTGCGGGAAAAAGTTATCGCGTCCATTGCGCAGCGTTATGTGGTGGTGGTGGGCCAGGAAAAGCTGGTGGAACATATAGGCTCGCGCTTCCCGGTTTTTGTCGAAGTGGTAGAATTCGCCATGCCGGCGGTTATTCGCGCCTTGGCCGCTCTCGGGGCTACCACCACGCCGCGCATGACCGCGGACGGTAAACTTTTCCGCACCGATAACAGCAATCCCCTGCTGCACGCCCGCTTTGATCCATCCGATGCGCAACTCCTGCAACCGGCAATTCTGGATCAGACCATACGCAATATTCCCGGCACCATTGAAACCGGTTTATTTCTCAACAAAGCGGACGAAGTGCTGGTAGCGAACTTTGACGGCACAGTACAGACGCTGCACCGCGGGGGCGGCTTAGGACGCAGTTAGGAGTTGGGAGTTAGAAGGCGGAATCGCCAAGGGCGATTGGCGAGCAAAATATTAGCGCACTTCCGGAAAATTCCAGATTCCAGATTCCAGGTTTCCCCGTGCACCGCCTTAAGCGATGCTTGCTGGGTGCCACAAATCCCACCTTTTGCAACCGCGCGGCAATTCGCCCACTTCAGAAGAATTGTTATTGTGATCTACCGATTTGATACGATACAATCATATAAAGCAAGGGAGAAAACGAGCGAGTGTATGGCACTGAACCGGAGATTCAGGCGTTGAATTTACTTGGTCTGATGCAATTGGTTGATTCCGCCCCCACCATCGGCGGCTACGCCCAATGTTTTCAAATTAATGATCTGGCCCGGCGCGGGCTGTTGCGGTCGGAGGAGCAGATTGTTGAACTTCTTGAGGCCGGTTTAAAGTCGTCGATTGGCCCCAGTGATGGCGTGGCTGTTGGCTGGGCGTTTAAAGCGGCGCGACTTGGAGATTTGGCAGAGTTGCCGCAACTGGCATCGTGCTTATCCGGACCGCAGATGCCGGCGGATATTCGAGCGGCCTCACTGGAATGGGGGGCACATCTTTGGGAACTTTCACGACGCTGGGACTGGGCCCAAGCCATGCACGGTCAGGTAGATTCTTTGGCACCGCCCACCGATTTGCATCACGCCATGGCCTTTGGCACCCTGGTAAGCGAAACCACTGCCCAGGAAATTCGAGCCATTGCCATGTGTCTGTTCAGTGCGGCTAAAGCGATGATCCGTGCAGCGGTCACCGCGCTTCCCCTGGATGAAACGGTGGTGTTAAAACTGCTCTCGCGACTGCAACCGGAAATTACCGACATGGCGTATCACTATGCCGCCTGCCGCCCGGAAACAATTCACGCGATTTCGCCAGCCAAGGTTGTAGCTTCACTGGTGGACCGATGGTAAGGTATTTATACGGCCTGCAACTGCGGTGCTTGGGCACGGGCGGCATTCAGATACGTTCCCGGGCCAAGAACGCGCACGGCGGCACCTTGTATTGATGATTCTATATGCTTTAATGCCTCTGGCGATCCGCTGACCGCTTTACACAAATTAAGGGTTGCTTTAAGCGGCATGTCCGCTTCAGCCATAGCCAATTGGATTTTGGCCGGTAGTTTTCCCGGATATTGCTTTAGAACTGTTCCCAGGCGTTCAATGGAATCCGCGTCTACGGCCTCGGCGTCTACACAGATCAGCACTTCGCGGGCGAGTTTCTGTACGGCTTGATCGGGCGTAAAAGCTTCATACACGCGGAATCCTGGTTCTTCGCGGGTGCGGTCCACTTTGCCGCGGAAAAATATGACCGTATCGGCTTTGATTAACTCACCAAATTTTTGAAATTCACCAGCGAACATCGTGACTTTTACGTTGCTGGATAAATCTTCGAGGATAAGCGTGGCCCATTTCTGCCCAGCGCTTGGACCGGAGCGAACAATGCGTGCTTCTACTTTGGAAATCAATCCGCCAAGGATTCCTTCTTTCCCGTCACTGGCGGTTTTAATACTCTGAGTATTGACGGTGGTAAAATCATGCAGCATGGTTTCATAATCACGTAGGGGGTGGCTGGTAACGTAGAATCCCAGTACGGATTTTTCATTGGCCATTTTCAGCCCTTGTGGCCATTCCGGTATGGATGGGAGCTTATACCCCCCCGCCGCCGCAGCCATCGCAGATGACCCGCCCCCTCCACCGAACAGGCTTTCCTGACCGGCTCGTTTGGCATTCTGCGCGGAACTGCCGGACTGCATGGCGGTTTCAATGGCCGCGGTCGCGGCCGCCCGATTTTCATGCAGCGCATCGAAGGCTCCACATTTAATCAGAGACTCAATGACCGACTTATTAACCGTTCGCAGATCCACGCGTTCACAGAAATCAAAAAGACTGGTAAAGGGTTTGTGGCTACCGTCAACTCGGCTTCCGCGCGCTGCAATAATAGACTCAACTGCTTTTTGTCCAACACCTTTCACTCCGGCCAAGCCAAAACAGATGGTCGCATCCACCACGCCAAAATCGGCCACACTCTGATTAATATCCGGCGGCAAAATGGGAATGCCCACCCGACCATCCGGACGAACCAGAAATCGGCAGTCTTCAATGTATTCTGTGGTTTTGGCCTGATCAATCATTTCATAGGTTAATAGCGCGGCCATATATTCCAGCGGGAAATAAGCCTTCAAATAAGCGGTCTGATACGCGACAATGGCATAGCGCGTGGAATGGCTTTTATTAAAGCCATATTTTCCAAACTCTTCGATCAGGGCAAAAATCTGCGCCGCCTGCTCGGTTTTAATACCGTTCTTTTCCGCTCCTTCCACGAAATGCTGCTTTTCAGCGGCGATAACATCCATCTGCTTTTTACTGATGGCTTTGATAATCTTGTATGCCTTGGCCAGCGGGATGCCGCCCAACTGGTTGAATATCCGCATCACCTGTTCCTGATACACCATGATGCCGTAGGTTTCCGCCAGGATGTTATCCATAATCGGATGCACCGATGGCACAGGTTGCCGCCGGTGTTTACGGGCACAGTAATCTGGAATCAGGTCCATAGGACCGGGCCGGAACAAAGCGTTAGCGGCGATGAGATCTTCAATGCGATCCGGCTTCATTTTAATAAGTAGTTCTCTCATGCCCGGAGATTCAAACTGAAACACCCCTTTGGTTTGTCCCTTTTGGAACACCTGCTTGTAGACCCGCTGATCGGTGAGATCCAGCTTTTCAATGTCCAGCCTACCGGGGCGCGGGCCGGCCGGATGATCCGTCAGGGTAGTCTTACCATCTAACGCCATGGCATGGCGTGGCGGCAGCCCGTTGGGATAATCCGCTTCGATCAGCGCCAGCGCCCGCTCCACAATGGTCAATGTGCGCAGACCGAGAAAGTCCATTTTCAACAGGCCGGCCTTTTCACAAGTCGGACCGTCCCATTGGGTCATGATGTCATCACCGCTTTTATACAGCGGCACCACTTCATCCAGCGGCTTATCACAGACAATCACGCCGGCTGCGTGCATACCCGCATTGCGGCACAACCCCTCCAGACGTCGTGCAATGTCAAAAAGACGCATGACATTGGGGTCTTCTTTATAGAGCTTTTTGAGATCAGCCACCTGTAAAGCACTGTCGAGCGTGACACCTACGCCGCCGGGAACCAGTTTGGTAATTTTGTCCACTTCCGACAGCGGCATACCCATCACCCGCCCAACATCTTTAATGGCCGCTTTAGCGCCCAGGGTGGAAAATGTGATGATCTGCGAAACATTGCCATACTTTTTCCGGACATACTCGATCACTTTGCCGCGGCCTTCCTGGCAAATGTCAATATCGATATCGGGCATTTCCGAGCGGCTGGGATCCATAAACCTTTCAAAAAGCAGGTCATAGCGAATCGGATCAACGTTGCACAATCCCAGAGAGTATCCCACCAACGTGCCGACACCGGACCCTCTGGCTCCTACCGGAATGCCATTCTGCCGGGCAAAATTACAGAAATCCCAGACAATTAAAAAGTAACTGGAAAAGCCTTTGCTTTGAATAACTTTTAGTTCCTGCTCCAGACGCTGACGCAGAACGTCATTGAATTCGCCATATCGTTCAATAACCCCGGCATCGCAAAGCATCCGCAGATAATCATCCGCGGATACCGCCTCCCCGGTAGTTGGATTATTGGGTGGAGTGTAAACCGGAGCATGGCGTTTGGAAAAGTCCAACTGCACATCGCACATTTCGGCAATTTTTAGCGTATTGTCACAGGCCTGAGGGACGTCACGGAAAATCGCCCGCATTTCCGCAGGGCTTTTTAAATACAGTTGCCGGGAATAATGCAGGCGGTTTTCATCGGTAAGCGTTTTACCCATGCTGATGCAGCATAGCACATCATGGGCGTCATAATCATCTTTCAAGAGGTAATGATGGTCATTGGTGGCGACCACCGGGCACCCTGATTTTGTTGCTACTTCCAGCAGTTGCGGAATGGCGGAAATTTGTGCCGGATCATCATGATTCTGCAATTCTACAAAAAAGTTATCGCCAAATATATTTTTATACTGCCCCGCCACATCCACCGCCGCCGCCATGTCACCGCGCTGCAGACACGCTGCAATTTCCGTTCCAAAGTGGCCGTTAATCACGACCAAGCCCTCGGAATAGCGCGCCAGCGTTTCCTTATCCACGCGGGGGCGGTAATAAAATCCTTCGGTGTACGCCAAGCTGGCGAGTTTGAGTATATTTTTATAGCCCGCCTGATTTTTCGCCAGAACCACAAGGTGATACGCCGCCTCGCTGATGCCATGGGCATCTTTATCAAAGCGCGAACCGGGAGCCACATAAAATTCGCAGCCCAGCAACGGTTTAATGCCGGCCTTTTTTGCTTCCTGATAAAATTCCACCATGCCAAATAAATTGCCATGATCCGTCAATCCCAGGGCCGGCATACCCATTTCCGCAGCCTTAGCGCAAAGCCCCGGCAGCGTAGCACCGCCATCCAGCAGTGAATAATGCGAGTGTCCATGCAGATGAACAAAAGAATCCTGATGGCCTGACATGCGGTGCGTCTCCGTGGTGAATGTAACTTGGGATGATTATAACGCCTCAAGCGACCTTCTAAAAACTGCGGATGAAACAAACCGGAAAATTGCTGCGCGGGGCAGTTTCGGATATACCGTTGCTCTGGAAATTGAAGCTTTAGGAAAGGCTGTGCTTTGTCCAGTTTAATTGTCATCCCCGCTCGCTATGATTCCACCCGACTGCCCGGCAAGCCCTTACTTCGGCAAACCGGGAAATATCTTATTGAGCATGTCTACGAGCAGGCCTTGAAAACCAAACGCGCCTCGGCGGTGGTCGTGGCCACCGATGACCGGAGGATTGCGGACGCCGTGCGTGAATTTGAAGGGCAGGTTGTCTTAACTTCTGCAGATCATCAATCCGGAACCGATCGCATCGCTGAAGTTGCCGCCATGAAGGATTTTGCCCATTTTGACACCATCGTCAACGTCCAGGGGGATGAGCCGGAAATTGATCCAAATTTGATTGACGCCCTGATTCGCCTGTTGGAAAAGACGGACGTGCAAATGGCTACCGCGGCTGCTCCCTTTGACAATGCCACGGAAATTGCGAATCCGGGTATCGTCAAAGTCGTCATCGATCAGCGCCGCTTCGCCATGTATTTTTCCCGCAGTGTGATTCCCCATGATCGTGACGGACAAACGGCAGGTGCCGGCGCGTTAATGCTCGCGGGATTGTATCGGAAGCATCTGGGCATTTACGCTTATCAGAAAAAATTTCTGCTGCAACTTGCCCTGTCCGAGCGGTGCGAACTGGAAAAGCTGGAAAAACTCGAACAATTGCGAGCGCTGTATCTGGGAGCCAAAATTATTGTCCATGACACGCCGCAGGCCCATCATGGCATTGATACACCGGAAGATTATGAAGCTTTTGTACGGCGGTACGCCGGCGAAGGGCCTTGAGTTTTCTGGAATTTTTGCCACCAGATTTTCCCTAATGAGCATTATCGATTATCCTACTATTTTCATGAGGTCTGCGATGAATAATGAAACCCAACCTGACCTGCTGGCCTCGGTGGGCCACGCCACACAGGATACTGAATTTTACACTCCCTTCCCCGAAGGCTATGAGAAAGGCCGCACCAAATATGTGGTGGTCCTTGGCACTGTGATGAGCGGACTGGGTAAAGGCATTTTCAGTTCCAGCCTGGCCAAGATTCTTAAAGACAAGGGCCTGCGCGTCGCCCCCATTAAAATGGAAGGCTACCTGAACATTGACTCCGGCACGCTTAATCCATTTCGGCATGGCGAGGTTTTCGTCCTTGATGACGGCATGGAAACGGACATGGATTTGGGCACCTATGAACGTATGCTCGATGAAAATCTGTCTCGCGCCAATTTCACCACCAGCGGGCAGATTTTTACGCGCATTCTCGAGCGCGAACGCCATGGTAAATATCTGGGCCGTGATGTGCAGATGATTCCCCATGTCACCGGTGAGGTTAAAACGACCTTGCGCGAGCTGGCAATAAAATCCAAGGCCGATCTGGTATTTGTAGAAGTCGGCGGGACCGTGGGCGATTATGAAAACGGCTATTTTATTGAAGCAGTGCGTGAACTGGCATACGAAGAAGGCGAGGATTCCGTATGTGTGGTGGCGTTAACGTACATCATTGAACCACAATCACTGGGCGAGCAGAAATCCAAAGCAGCACAGCTTGGCCTGCGACAGGTCATGCAGACGGGCCTGCAGCCGGATATTATTGCGTGCCGCTGCCCGTCACCGGCAACGGAAAAAGTGCGGCAAAAAATCTCCATGTTCAGCAATGTGCCCATGCGTCGAGTATTTTCCATGCACGATCTGCCCAGCATTTATCTGGTGCCGGAAATGTTGCGGGAAGCCGGGATGGACCGCGAGGTTCTGACCCTTTTAAATCTTCATGAGCGCGTCAACCAGCGCATGGAAGATCAGGCCCGTCGCCGGTGGCAACACTATGTCGATAAACTCCTTGAACCGACGGAAAAATCTGTCACCATTGCGCTGGCGGGAAAATACGCTGCCTTGCGCGATGCCTATGCCAGTATCGACAAGGCCCTGGAACATTGCGGCGTAAATCTCGGATGCAAAATTCATATTCAATGGCTGGACACCACGGAAATTAATTCTCGGAATGTCGCGGATATTCTGCGTGGATGCCACGGTATCATCGTTCCTGGAGGATTTGGATCCCGCGGGACGGAAGGCAAAATTGAATGTGTCCGTTTCGCGCGGGAACGCCAGGTTCCCTATCTGGGAATTTGCCTGGGATTCCAGATGGCTGTGGTGGAATTCGCACGCAATGTCTGCAAACTTGAAGATGCCAACAGCACCGAATTTGAACCCAATTGTCGCCATCCGGTCATTGATATTCTGCCGGAGCAGAAGAAAATTGAGGGCCTTGGCGGCAATATGCGCCTGGGTGGAAAAGATGTGATCCTGCAACCAGGCAGCGGCGTTTCAGCTCTCTACGGCAATGTAGATCAAATTCGCCTGCGCTTCCGCCACCGGTATGAAGTCGAACCGCGGTATATTGAAACGCTTACCAAGCACGGCCTGATTTTCAGCGGCCACGCCCCCCATCAACCCATCATGCAGATGCTGGAATTGCCACCGGACGTACACCCGTACTTTTACGCCACCCAAGCCCACCCCTGCCTGACCAGCCGCCCATTAACGCCAGATGCTATGTTTTTGGGACTAGTTAGCGCCGCCTTGCAGCGTGCCTACCCGCAACAGGAATTGCCCAGCGTCCAAAGCCAGACTGCTGTCGCCACCGCAAGGTAATTATGCCCTATCTAGCCAGTGCACCGAGCAGCCCACAATTCTGCGGCTGCTGGATTGCTGAATTGTGGGTTGGCGAGACAGACCGCGCGCATCGGCCCGCCATTTTCCCCTTGCGCCCCACGAAGGGAAAATGTCGATGGAAACCTGTGCGCCCGTTATCCCGAAGGCAGTTGTTTGGTTTGACCAATTTCGCCCTTCAGGCGGGCCAAGTCGGCATCCACGCCAGAACTGGCTCGCAGAGCATCCAGATCGCGTTCCGTTTTTGTGCGGCCGTCAACACCGTCATTTAACACGCCGGCGTCGGTCAGCGACTCCATGGCATCGGCCCGCGACTGCATTTGATTGGTTTTGTCCTTGGCACGTTGCAGTGCATCGCCCACGTTGCCCAGTTGGCTGCCTATGCCAGCCAAGCTTTCATTCACAGTCACCTGTGCCTTCGCAGCATCATACTGGCTCTTCATCACTTCTTTTTGCGTGCGGAATTGGTCAATGCGGTCTTCAAGCTGCTTCTCATAAGTAATGAGTTTCTGGCTTTGCGCCGCGACGTGTTCACTGGCCTCTTTCAGCGTTACCGCCTTCTGATCCGCTGACTGCTTTTCCGTCAGCGCGGCTTTGGCCAGATCCTCTCGCCCGGCCTGCAAAGCCATGCGCGCATCATTTTCTGCCCGGTGGGAGTCGCTTTCTGCACCAAGCATTTGCCGCTCCAGTGTCTTTTGTTCGGTGACCACATCAGCCAGATGCCGCTTGGTCTCCTGCAGAGCACTCAACATTTTTTCATACGATAAATCAAGGGCCTCATCAGGATTTTCCGCACTGTTCAAAAACTTGTTGACCTTGGCCTCAATAATTTCAGCGGCCCGGCGAAACATGTTACTCATCGCAAAACTCCTGTGTCGACTGTTATTTTATCTCAACAATGTTAATCGTTTACTGGTATGACAATCTGGGGAGAGGCCGGTTCCGGAATCAGGGCCTTATCCTCAATAGGTTTAACAGCCGTGCCTACAGCAAAAAATTCAATCACGTGCGGTTGCCAGTTATGCGACCCTTCGTGCAATTGTACGCCCACCACGCCATCGGCACCGGCTTCTTTCGCCTCATTTTGCATGCGTTCCATGGCCAGTTCACGGGCGTCATACATCGCCTGGGTAAATTGTGTAATTTCCACATTCTGCCCCAGGTTACCCATGGATTTAAACACCCCCTGATGCGCGACATGGTACACACATGATCCCATCACCATCGCCAACGGACGGTGGCCCGCCCGAAGCAGCATCCAGAAATCCTGCCCGGAAAGATCCGAGGTAAACGGCATGCCTTTCGGCCCTTTAAAGCCGGGGTGGCCGGCACTGTGCGATATGGCGGTACCGATGGCCATGAACTCTAAAATATCGCTGTCCCATCCCAACCGTTTAACCTCCAGCCGCACGCCTACCACGCCGTCAGCCATGAGGGCCAATGCCTCCTGTTCCATGCGTGTCATGGCCAGTTCCCGCGCCTGATACATGGCCTGGGAGATCACATTTAATTCCTGATTTTGTCCCCATGAGCCATACTGAATTCCCACGTGATAGATACACGAGCCAACCACCAGCCCCAGAGGTTCAAAGCCGGCTTCGCGCACCATGAGAAATTCATTAACGGATAAATCCGAGGTAAATATGCCGCCACTCTGGCCCGCTTCACGCAGCCCCTGCAAGCGCTCCAAGGCGTGTTTGGGAAGCCCGGCCAACGCCGGATTTACCTGTGTGCCTGCTTCGTCCGCCATTTAGATAATCTCCTTTTCTGTAGGCATTACCGGTGTCATTTTTCCGTCGCTGACGCTGAATACGGGTTTTAATTTCAGTGATATGTGCCGCCCGGGTTCATGCAGCACCGCCGTCCCGAAAGCAATATGCCGCCCCAGAAATCTCTGCCGCGGATCATTTTCCGCTGACTCGCCACGCAACAATTCCGAAAATTGCACCCGAGCCAGAACGCCCGTACCGATTCGCGCGGCATCGCTGGCCAGTTGGCCTATTGCCGCACGGCGAATATCGGTCATAAAATCGGATAACTCACGCAATTCCTGATTCCACCACGTGCCCTGCCCGGACGCATTTCTCGATGAATAATGCCAATTATAGTGCGCTCCAATCGCCAAACCTACCGGCAATATTCCTGATTCCATTAACCGCGCAAACTCCAACGCCGAAACGGTCGCGATCACGGGCGTGCGCGGGGTTGCCAGCCCGGCAATACGCACTGCTGTACCCATCACGGCATAATCCATTTGATCGTCACCCGTGCCTTCCATGCGCGTCGCAGTCATCTTGACATCCACCACCGCGTTTGCACCCATGAGCGTCGCTTCTTGCTGCATACGGCCAATGGCTGTATGCCAGCCGTCATAATGTCCGCGCGTCCAGGAATAGCCGTAATGGTACCAGCAATTTCCTGAAACCATTCCCAGTGGATGAATGCCGTGAGATCTTTGCGCCAGCAAGGCCCCCACCGAACCTGTGGATATCCAAGGCAACTTCCCGGACCTGGTATCAGCGAGGCGTTGTTTGACAAAATCCGGCAAGGTCTGATTCGTTAGTGCCGTGTCCCACGCATAATTGCGAGCCTGCTGCTGGGCCTGATGCTGCCGCTGATCGGGATCGGAATTCTGTCCTAATATGCGGCCTAACAGTGACATGGCAGATCCCTTTTAACAGGAGCCGTGGCGGTTTTTGGTCTTTTTCAAACAATTCCAAGAAACTCTATAGTGGGATTTATAGCGACAATCGCATCGGCTTGCAACACACTTTGTTTAATTCATCAAAAATTCATGCAAAATACTTTGCGCGCCGGCCATATGGGCGGACATGGCTCCAAGTTCCTTATTCAAGCTTGAAAGCCACTCCGGCAGTTGCAATTCTTCGTTTTTTAACACAATGCCCCGCACTTCATTACACCGACTTAATTGCAGACCATGGCCCGAATTATCCAGCACAAATCGGTTGGCCCCCAGGTGAATCGTAATCCCCACCACGTGCTGCGTTTTTGCAAACAACGAATCCTTCTTCCGATGCACCTGCACCTGCCCCGGAAGAGATTGCTCCAACCGCGTGGCAAACGCTTCAAGAAATGCTTTAATATCGCGTTCCGCACGGCGCAGAAAAGCCGCATGAAGATCAAATGCTCCAACTTCTTCCATAAAGATTCGCACCTCGCAGTGAGTTTACACAATCCTCTGCTGATGAATTATAAGCGCATCGACGCGATCGCAACAACGGCACATTTGGTAGATTCAGTAATTTCAGTAGTTACAGGGCCTTGTCTATTTATTTTTGCAGCATTTTATTTTCGTGCCGATGGTGCCAGTAGGCTTCAATTTGTTCCAGTGTTTTGCCTTTTGTTTCCGGCAGCACCAGCAGCACAAACAGGAAACTTATCAACGAACAGCCCGAATAAATGAAGTACGTGACGGTAAGCCCCACACTGTGTTTCAACATTGGAAACGTCTGGGCCACCACATAAATGGCGATCCACAAGGTTAATATCCCCACCGACGCGGCACGTCCGCGGATGCGGGCGGGGAATATTTCAGAAATGATGATCCACGGCATCGGTCCCATGGCCATGGCAAAGGCCGCGATAAATGTCAGAAT
Source organism: Planctomycetota bacterium (assembly GCA_021805985.1). Lineage (GTDB taxonomy): Bacteria > Planctomycetota > Phycisphaerae > WQYP01 > WQYP01 > JAMDCX01. The sequence goes on from JAJZDN010000009.1 coordinate 55,191, forward strand.
GCTGGTGATGAGAATCAGGACCTGCCCGTGACTGAAATGCACTACCATCGAATGCACCGCGTGGCCGTGGACCATCGTCGTTACTGATTCGCGATTGGCGAATGCAAAAATCAATCCTACCGATGCCAGCGCTACAACCTGTATCGCCGTTCCAATCGCCAGCAGCAATTTGCGTCCAGCTTTATCGACAAAACCCACAGCTATAAACGTGAAGGCCAGATTGACCATTCCAACCAAAGCGGTTGAGCCGAAGGCATTGGTCGTTTTCATTCCCGCCGCCTCAAATACGCGCGGAGCATAATAAATAATGGAATTGATGCCGCTGAATTGTGAAAATACCGCCAGGAATAGCGCGATCGTCAACGGCAGGCTGTAGCGCGGCGTGAATAATTCAGAAAATCGGCCCTCTTCCTGAGCAGCCATTTCTTTTACGGCTTTAATTTCCCGATCCGCCCCCGCGGAACCGATAAAGCCGGTGAGAATATGCCGCCCCCGCTGCTCCTGATTGTTAATCACCAGCCAGCGAGGACTTTCCGGTACCGCCAGAATCATCACTAGAAACAGCAACGCCGGTAATGTTTCCGATCCCAGCATCCAGCGCCAGCCCATGGTTTGATTCCAGTTCATACCCGCCAGATGATGGGCCGCATTGATATGATTTCCCGCGTTGAGAATAAAGTAATTCACCCAATACACCACGGCAATACCAATGACAATGCCCAACTGGAATAACGATCCCAGCCGCCCGCGATGGCGCTCCGGGGAAATTTCCGCAATATACACCGGAGCAACCATGGAAGAAGCGCCAATCGCCACTCCGCCGATGATGCGGGCCAGCACCAGTTGCAGCAAGGATTGCGGGATGGCCGAAAGCACGCCGGATATCGCGAAGAGCACCGCACAGACAATTAATAACTTCTTGCGTCCGAACCGATCCGCCAATGTCCCGGCAAACATGGCACCGGGCACCGCCCCCAATTCCAGACACGCGATTGCGAAACCCAATTGCGTGTTGCTTAAATGAAAATACGTTTGCAGATATCCCTGAATGCCCGACGCCACGCCGGTATCGTATCCGAACAGCAGCCCGGCCAAAGCGGCGGCTGCTACCGCAAAAACAATCGGCCCCATACCAGGCACCGACGCCGGCAAAGCACCATTTTCCATACCAGAAGTTTCACGCATTGAAATATCTCCATCAGTGAACGCATGGTTATCCGAACACTTAAATTCCCAGACCCTTATGTCACGACCACCAGGAGCCTGTCCGAGTAATGGCCGGGATTGCGATGGGGCTGAAATGTCCCGTATGCGCGGCGGAGGATCGAGCCGACTCTTAATAATGAGTCTGCGAGATCCGACAACAAAGCAGACGGGGCATTTCAGGCCCACCCGCAGGGCGGTGTGCTTTTTGGCCCCCCTCTGCGGCGCGGCTCCTCGGAGTACCATCCGTGTCAGGTACGCCATCGTCGCCGTTTCTTGTGGAGCACCGGATGGTTAATCCGGTGGTTGATCCAGTGTCGCCAACACACCACCGGGTTATCACCACGGTGCTCTATGACGCAACGATGTCCCGACAAGCCAAAAATCACGCCGTCGCAACCCGGCGATTACTCGGACAGGCTCCTAGGCGACCGCCATGCCCACTACAGTATCCGCTCCACCATAAAAAAGAAACCATTTATCTTTAAACCAGGCCAACCCTTCAATGAAGGTGGTGCCTGCTTTGTATTGTCCTGTTTTTTCCCATGGTTCCTCGGGCCAGAAAAATGGCTCCGAGGGTCGATAAAGCAACTGAGCTGGATTATCACCGGAAAATAACGCCTGCCCTGCGGAATATTGCCGCGCCGGAATCTTTGGGCCGCGGCTTATTTTGCCATCGCTCATGCCATTAAAGAAAAACACGATGCCGGCTGGTGTCATCAGAGCCGGCGGCCCAGATTCCGTCAACCATGAATCAAAATGCCCCGGCTTATTTTTGGGCAGCACACACAAGGGCTTGCCCTCCGCATCTAAAACCGGGGTCCAGTGAATTAAATCTTTCGAGTATGCCAGATAGGTTTGCCCCAGAGTATGCCAATACATCCAATAGCGGCCTCGGATTTTGGCAGCAAGAATATGAGATCCGACTTTCTGCGTAACAATCGCGCCGGATTTACACCACGTATTTGCAAAGCGCCCCTTATACGCTTCACGAAACACCGGCCCGTGATGTGTCCAATGCGTCAAATTCTTTGACGTTGCCACGCCCAACCGCGCCACCTTGCGATTCCACATGGTAAATGTGATCACAAAAGTTCCATCCGCCACCTGAACGATGCGCGGGTCCTCGCAACCGCCCGGCCACTCATCTTTCTGCCACCGCCCCGAGTGGGGATACAGCACTGGATGCGGCAGTATTGTAAAATCAACACCATCAGAACTTTCCGCCAAGCCTACGCGGCTGGTATATCCGCCAATATCATCGCCGTGTTCTCCTTCCGCACGGAATAGCACATACAACTTATGATTCCACGCTATCGCCGCCGGGTTAAACGCATGTGCAAATTCCCAATGTGAAAGACCATGCGTGTCAGGATCGGTAAACACCGAACTGGGATTGGGCCTGATAATCGGCTGGCCATCTGCCGGCCGCACAAAAGGCCCGATTCGCCAAGATCCAGACGCTGCGGCGGAATATCCCACGTGTTGTTCAAAAAGGGATCCTGCGCCGGCTGCCCCAACCAGCATCACAAATGTCCTTCGATTCATAATTATTTACCTCAAAAACGACCGATAAGTCTAGACAACTTTATACTAAAACGAATCTCGCGACAGTCATCAATGCTGCCACATCGCAGCAATTCCATATTACAACACCAGCACGCGTCGCGATGCCCTTAAGGTTCTCCCGCTTGGCCATGGAGATAATCAATAACACGGCCATTTACCAATGTTTGATGCGTACGGTAAGACACCTTTCCTTCGGCGGGAGTATAGACCAGTACTACTGCCGAACGGGCGGGTACTGATACTGCTGCAGTCCCGCACACATCCCGCGCAATAAACGTGCCGGTAATGGTGTCATACAGGTCTACTTCATCAGATCCCACATTGAGTTCCACCACCCTCGCTTGCGCGTACGGATTATAAAACAGAAAGGTGGGATAGCCCGCAGGCGCGGCGGTGTCGGTAGCGCGAAGATTTATTTGGAGTACACCACGGACGTTGGTTTTCTCAATCAGCGACCCCAGCACACCTATGTAAACGCCGCCGTAAAGGCAATAATTGGTCGCTCCAGGGTGGCGGCGGAATCCGTTATATCCAGGGTCTAGGAACGTTTTGTTATCACCTGTGGCGATCAGCGGTTGTCGCGGATTGTCGCGGTGATATTTAAGCCCTTCGTATGAAATCAATGATTCGCCCAACGGCCACCCGGGATCGCTCTGGCGGGCCGCAGGGTGAAACTTACCAAAGAATAAGCGGCTCGCGTTGGCGGCGTTTAATATCCATTTGCCCATCGCGTTCGCGTAACGCTGATCGTATCGAGCCACCGGTGCCAAGGCCCACATTTGGGTGGCGGTTTCCATGAAAAAGGCATAACCACCGACACCCCACGGACGCCAAGGGGGACAATTCACAGCGCCTACCAAACCAAAAACATCCTGATCATCCCAACGGGCGTCCTCTATACCCCAAGTTGGCCGAGCACCATAGCGGCTGAAGCACCAATCCAGAAATTTCCCAACCGGATAATGGGTCCCCGCCTCGGCGTTCATACGGGCCGCAGCGATTGCACCGAATGGCGTGAGTACCTCGTAACTCGGATTTTCAGATGCAGGCAGACCCGAGAGATACTCCATACAGGCTTTGGCGGCGCGGAGGAAAGCCGCGTCATGCCAGCGATGCCACGCCATATACTCCACCCAGGCGATGCCGGATGCCATGTTCGGCTCGCGCCACTTTCCGTTGTAGACCGGCCGCATGGTTGAAAAATTGAAGCCCGTATAGTTAAAGTCATAGCGACCGTCGGGCTTCTTAAAATGCGGTACCGCCTCCGCCCAGGAGCGGGCGGTCGCACGGCACATCTCAGCAAGCCTTTTCTCGGCTGGATACCGCGCTGAAATGGCGGCGGCTGTGATATCCGGAAATACCGTATACCACGCAGTTGCCTGCGGATTAGTGGAGGCAAAGTTATTGCCGAATAAACCATGCCCTACAGATGGATCATAAAAGCGCTCTAGGAGTCGCACATAGTCAACGGTGCCGTCCGACAAGTTTCTCCCCAGGAGCGTTGCACCCCATACGGCTCCCATGTCCGTAAGGGCTTGGGCCGAGGATCGCGTATCTGGCACCGTGCTCAGATACGCCGGCATGACGAAGCCTGTCGGTTGGCCAATTGGATTGTAAACAAGGTGTATCAGCGGCAAAAAGGGTCCATGAGCAGCCGGGTTGAACGCCACCGCGTAAAATTGGCGTCCGGTACCTAACCAGTTCCTCATGTAGTACGGTCGCGGCAAACTGGGCATATGGCGAATCGATGGAATCGAATCTTGGGATTCAGCCCCAGCGTGGACCATTCCGCACCAGATGCATTGTGCCACGAGTGCTACCGCGGCCAACGTATTACATGACTTAATGCTGATTGCCATTCTTACCGCTCCACCTACGGAACCGCCCCGAGTCTTCAGTTGTCACCGTAAAGGGCAGCCTACGCTCCAGCCACCGCAATACCAACATAACCGCTATGCTCCATTCGACAATTCCATTTCGTGCAAATCTCTTGCCTTTTTATGCCAGCCATCACCTTTGCTTCGCCCAAGTCGTTGGACGATTGCGATCGGCCTGGTTGTGGCCGCTGGCCAGCCGGAACGGCGACTCCAGTTATTTTTCGGGCATAACCACGCGCGCTGTCGCCAGACACGTGTAGTATTCACTGCCGCCATAGTACATCCACCATTTACCCGCATGTCGAGTCAAGCCGGTAAAAAATATACAATCTGAAAAAGTGGAGACCAGCTTTTTCGGATCGGTTGCGGAGAAACCGTGCTCGTAGGGAATTTTTGGATTTGCCGCAAGCGTTGGTTTTGGCAAATACGATACAACTCCGGTCAAGTTTTTTTTCGAGAGCAAGACCTCCCCAATGGCGTAAAAGTTGCCAGTAAAGTTGCCGCCGGTGAACAGAATGATGTTATTGGGGTGGGCCTTGTCGTAATTGGCAAGCGCAAAACAGGTCTCACCACCCGGAAAATTTATGGTGGTCTTTGCGGATTTCCAATGCACCATATCCTGCGAATACGCCATTCTGCCATTGTCGAGGTACATGACAAACTTACCGTTGATCCGCACTGCACGGTTGTGCGGATTCACCACCACCGCACCATTACGATAGACATGTTTCGCGTGCGGGAAAAGAATACCCAACCGCTTCCAGTGAATCAGATCGTTGGACGTGGCCTCAAACTCGCCATTAATTTCCTTATCGCTCTGATCCTTCCAATACCATTGATTGCAAAACAGGTAATAAGTACCGTGGTATTTGGCCACGCACACATCCTCATAGCTATACTGTTTGTATTTTCCATGACGAAACAATCCGCTGTGCGTTCTGATCTTCTTAAAATGAATGCCATCCGGGCTGGTAGCAATGCCGATGTCGCAAATATACGGCACTGGCGGTGAATACGGACGCTCGCCGCGATAAATATAATAAAATGTTCCGTGGCGAACAATGATCGCTCCGTTATGCACGCCTCCGCCCAAATGTCCGCAGTCCCATGCACCCGGCGTCGGGGAAAGCACCGGATTGTGCGCGTACTTGGTAAACGGCCCGATAGCCCAGGGATATTTTTTGAACACGTGGCGAGGAACCACCAGATTGCGCGGAAAATTTCCCCACCACCGTTTTGTACTGTAGGATTGATCTTTCCACGTTTTAAGAGCGTTCGAGGTGGGGAATTGCCACGGGAAAAATCCGGGCGGCACCTTGGTTTTACCGGCGGCGGAACCGGCCGGAAGGCCATAGCCCACAGCTAACGCACAAACGATAAATGCAACGATTCGGAATCCCGGAATTGATAATTGCCGGATAGAAAAATCCATTTGCATATTTTGATACTCCGTCACAAAATTCACCGTTGTTTTATTTCCAACGGATAGGCCACAGATTATGATTCTGATTGCACCGGGAATTTGGAACACCAGTTCATGACGCCCGTCGCCGCCGTGCCAGCAGCAGACCAAGGGCACCGGCGACAGCCAGCAACGGCAATGTGGCTGTTTCCGGCACGGCAGCTACCGGGATATAAGAGAGCACTGACGCAGAACCGCCCGCAAGGTCAAAGGACGTATTTCCGCTCACGTCCATGGCGATGTAGCTGTTAAGTACCGAATCAAAAATATTCACTGGATTGGCTCCCACATTGATACCCACGGTTTCCGCGAATGAATATGGATTATAAAATAGAAACGTTGGCGTTGACACACCCTTGGCGAGCGGAGAATCTGTGACGTTTAAATTAAATTGCAGGATTCCGGACACGTTCGTTGTCCTTACCATCGAACCAAGAACGCCAACATAAACGGCCCCATACAAACCGAACTCGGTACTTGGCGAGGACGCATCGCCCGTCGCCAAGAGAGGCTGTGTCGAGGTGTTCAACTGGTACTTGAGTCCCTCGTAGGAAACAAGAGATTGCTGGTTCCAGCCCGGATTGCTTTGGTTCGGTGCATAATTTCCGTAGAACAACCGCATTGCGTTGGCAGCATTGAGCATCCATCGACCCAGCGCCGTCGCATACTGAGGATTATATTTAGCAACGGGAGCCAGAGCCATCATCTGTGCTGCCGTCTCCATATAGAACGCGTATCCACCCGTCGTCGATGATGGACTGCTTACCTGCCCCACCAAGCCAGAAACGTCCTGGCCGCCCCAGTTCGCGGCCTCGACGCCCCATCCCGGCCGATTGGGGTTGTAATTGCTGAAGTTCCAGGCCAATAATTTATCAACCGGATAGTTTGTACCAACTGTCGCGTTCATCTCCGCTGCGGCAAGCGTTCCGAATGGAGCAAGAACCTCGTAGCTAGGATTACTGGACGCAGGAAGCGACACAAGATAGCTCATCGCATCTTTTGCCGTCTGGAGAAATGCAGGATTCCCAAAGCGAAGATATGCGGAGTATTCCAGCCACGCAATACCCGATGCCATATCGGGTTCTCGCCAAGAACCGTTGTACGTCGGCTGCATGGCTGAAAAATTAAAGCCAGTATAATTAAAATTATATCCGCTGGTGGTGGCAAAGTTACCAACCGCTTTGCTCCAAGACATCGCCGTGTCGTAAGACATGGCGGCCAAGCCGGTTTCAGAAGCATAGCGATCGGACACCCCTTGAGCGAGAATATCAGGAAACAGCGTATACCAAGCGGTTAGCTGAGGATCAGCCGAGTGGATGTTATTGCCGAACACCCCCGACGCCAGATTAGGGTCAAAAAATTGGCCCAGCATCCCCGCGTAGTCAACCGCTTTGGTACCCCCACTGGGCACGTAGCTAGACATGTTCGTACCCATCATTGTAGCGCCCAGCACCACCCCCATATCCGTCAATGCCTGCGTGGATTGAATATTGTAGGTACCGCTTGACTGGACATAAGCTGGTAAGCCGAATTCTACCGGCTGGCCGCTGGAGTTGTCAGCGAATTGCATCAACGGAAGGTAGCTGCCGGAGGCCGTCGGATTGAGTGCAAGTTGATAAAAGCCAGCAGCAACCTGATTCCAATCGGGCATCTGATAGGTCTGGGGAATTGTCGGCATCGTACTGAGTTCTCCCGGGAATGTCTGTGCGACTGACCGACCTTGCGCCTGCTGCGCCGCTAACGGAAGGCATATCGCGACATATACCGCCATTTTTACGATGATATCTCCTCGGTTAGGCATTCTAGCGCTCCAAATGAAAGCTCGGCCCGTGACAGGGAATTAAAAAAGTCGGAAATATTTGCGACTGCACAGTATTACTTTTACTGATTCAGGCAGTTGTACGCCTTGAGGCCACCAGACTGAATCCCAGCGGCATGGCCGTCAAAGAATACGGCGTTAGCCGTCCCAGTTGATTGGTAAGGGGTGACGAAGTTGACCGTCATGTTTCCATGCCGATAACGTAAACCACTACCGTTCCCATTAGGATAATCAAAGTTTGTTGTCGTGGCCGGGATGGGACCGCCCGGCGGAACAACCTCTGTGATCGGTACGTTCGATTGAAAACCACCGAAATATGAGGGACTTGGCCACCAATTAAAGGCGGTCCAACACCCGGTGTCAAACACCTGATTGGCATCGCCAATCGCCACCAGATGAGTCGGATTTTTAATATTAGACACCCGTACGAACGCGGGAATTCCACCCGTGGCTGCTGTACCGCCGTACCCTCCCGCAAAACTCCAACCGAAACCATTTGGATTTGAGGCATAGGACAGTCCAAAGAGATAGTGAATAGGAATCGGCAGCACCGGATCTTGAAATAGGGCCTGAAACTTCGCTGCGACAACACTGTCGTTTGCCCCCTGGGTTGCATTCGTTGGATTGGCGTATTGTTGATAAACACCCAGAGGCGGGCTACTGGTATACCAGTCGAAGAGAATATCCGACCAATTCGTGTTGTAGGTCCAGCTGACATAGTTCGACGGCGTGAATCCCTTGTTAGCATCCGAGTACTCTATCGTCAACTGGCCGAGTGTTCTCAACCGACTCAGACAGGATATACTCAGGGCGTCCGCCCTTGCTAGCGCGAGCGCTGGGAGAAGAAGAGCAATCAGCAGGGCGATAATCGAAATCACCACCAGCAATTCTATGAGGGTAAATCCCCTCTCCTGTTGCTTAGTTTGCATAAAACACCTTTCAAGTAATTTGACCAACCTTATATTTGTCCCACGCCCGCGCATCCGCCACAGGCCCGCCTACTTCTTCCAGCCCGGCCACTTGGCAGCGCTTTTACACTGCCAAGTGGCGACGAAGCTGATAGCATCACGCACTGTGAGTCCGTCGTTTTACCCGCAGTCCCAACACCATGGCCCCTAATCCAAGAGCAACTGCGCCAAGCAGTCCAGGCTCCGGGACCGGCACCAAAGTTGAGGAATTTGAAAGCGAGATATTATCTACCCAAAACTGCGGCGTAGTCGGCTGTGTTATGCCATCTGGATTCGAACTGATGGTAATGTTAAAGGAGTTCGCACCCGGGGCATACTTTGTCAGGTCAATAGTGTCCAAGATATTTTTCCAGGTTGACTGTGTGCCGGTGTAGGTGTCGGTCCAGTTGCCCACCTGTCCACCGTTAGCATAGAAATTCAAGTGCACATACGAATATGCACCATAATCTGTCGATATTGCGCTGGATTCATAAAAATAGCTGAGATAAACAGTCGTAGCTCCGGTAGGAAGCGATATGACGGGCTGGGGACCATACCCCGTGGGAAATTGCGAGGTTTTCACCCCAACTGAGCTATTCTGAGGGCCGTTATACCACTGGCTGTAATTTTGTGTAAAGGGGGCGTTACTTGTCAGAACAGACGCAGAATGAGTCGCACCCGGGGCGATATAATTAGCGTTGTCCCATATATCGCCAGCCGTGTAGCTACCGCCCATGTTCCAATACGCTGGTCCGTTGCCGTTGGGATTTACCTGGGAGAAGGTCGGATTGGGGATTACATTTCCAGATAAGACTACATTCGGTATTGTTGCAACATCGGCCGAAGCGTTCCCCGATACAACACCTAGCGTTGCAGCGCCGGCCAAGCCGCAGCACACTGCCGCGGAAACGAGATAGGAAGGGGGTTTGGGAATCATACGGGTCCCCTGGTCCCATTGCGAGCCACTTGAACATTGCCCACTAACCGAATGGACCGCGGTTTGCCGCGAAGCGCAGCGGGGTTGACGACTCGGCTTGACCAACATGTTGAACTCCTGCTCCCTTGGGAGCTACTTGAACTTCCCGCCAAACCGGGCGGGCTGCCGGTCCACGGCCAACGAGACCGTGGAGGTTTTTTTGTCATCTAAATCCAGACTTCTGATATGAGCATCGATTAAAGTGTCGCAATTTCGTTTTCCCGTGAACTTCCAACCGCCGTGCTGAAAGTTCATTGGAATCGGGCGATGCTCGTATACTCCTTCCTATAAGGTTAGCCCATCGCGAAAAGTATACAATGGCCTTTTGTGCCAAAGTGTTGGCGAATTGTGCATGGCGCGTGATTTCATTAACACGGCGTTGTCAGTCCAACCGGTGCCGCACCCGGGCAGCCCTCTATTATTTCGAGCTATCAATCATCCTTTTAAGATAGAAATAGAGTCCCACGCGTCACGGCCCTTTGGAGCGTTTCGCCCTAAATTATAACTTCTCCGTGCCCAGCGGCGTGACATCTTGCATCTGGAATGAATGTGGGTTATGACTATCATCCATGGCTCAAAATGTATACAGTCGCCGACATATATTGTTGGCACTTGACTATTATGATGAGGAAATCAACCGCGGTGTGGCGGAGTATGCACGCCGGTCCGGCTGGATTCTCAACGACATCATCGGCCACGATCGTAGAATTCCCCGCCAATGGAGTGGAGACGGCATCATTGCGCTATTAAACGATCCCTTGGGGCCATTGGCTAAATTCATCGGCCGCACTACGGCGCCGGTAGTGGACATGGTTTACGAAGCACCGGAAATTAAGGTCGCTCGCGTGCTGGCGGATAACCGGGCCATTGGGCACGCCGGCGCAGAACACCTGTTATCCTGCGGCCTTGAACATCTGGCTTTTTTCCAGCTTGGCGACGCCAATGTGGAACGTGAACGCATGGATGGCTTCCATCGCGCCGTCGAGACCGCCGGAAAGCATTTTTACCATCTCGATTTTTCCGGAGCACCAAGGGGCGTCGTACAAACACCGGACCCAACGCCTTGGCTGGCCGAGGCGATTGTTAAATTACCGCGCCCGCTGGGAATCATGGCCCAATATGATCGCAACGCGCAGTATGCCATCCAGGCTGCGGAACTTGCGTCCCTCTTGGTTCCCCACGACGTGGCAGTCGTGGGCGTGGATAATGACATGATTTCCTGCGAATTGGGACTGCTGCCGCTGACGAGCGTAGACCGGCGGCGGCACGATCACGGCTATGAAGCGGCGGCATTGCTGGATCGTATCATTTCTGGAGAAAAGCCGCCTAATGATCCTATTTTAATTGCTCCCGGGCCGGTAGTAGTTCGGCAAAGCACCAGCATCTTCGCTGTTGACGATCCACACCTGGTGCGAGCCATTCGTTTCGTTGCCGAAAATTTTCGTGCGCCGTTATCCGTGGAGGATGTGGTCGCGGCTTCGGGCACCCAACGCCGCCGACTCTATGAACTTTTTGAGAAGAACATGGGGCGCCCAATAAAATCGGAGATATTGCGCTGTCGCCTTAATGAAGCTCGCCGGCTTTTGTCAACGACACATTTCAAACTCTCCGCGGTGGCCGTCAAATGCGGATTCCGAGACGAATACCATTTATCGCGGGCATTCAAAGCGGAGATCGGGCTTTCTCCCGGACAGTTTCGCCGCAACCGGGAGTGAATCACCGTCGCGCCTCCAATCCCCTTTTTTTTAACTTCTAAAAAACTTTCATTTGAGGATCTGATAAATCCAGGCGATACATCAACTGGTTATAATCGTAACGCGGAACTCTATGCGTATTACCGGAAAAAGTATTTGCATACGTACCCTGGAAATAGATAACCCGGCCGCCCTGCTGGTCAAAAAATGGATTTTGTGACGGGTTGTAAAATGAATAGTCGGGATGCGTGGCAATCTTGATGGCACTTTTCCACGGTCCGTTGGGTTCCGCGGCTGCGGCGAACCATATTTCTCCCAACACCGATGATCCACCCTCCTGGCCGCCGATCATAATCCATTTCTTTAAATAGTCATTCCAGAAGAATGATCCGCTATGCATGGTCAGCGACTGATTCGTGGCGGCATCGACTAATTGGAACCGCGCCTCATCCGGACGAATAAGACCGCTTGAAAGCAATACCGCCTCCTGTTGCGAGGTTAAAGGTGCCGTGTTACGTTTCCAGTCCCACAGCAGCGTCCCGTCGGAGCGCCGCTGCACCCTGGATTTTTCGCCGTTAAAATGCGTTCCGGGCGCGAGGCACGTAAAGGCCTCATACTGCGATGAGTCAGCTACCGCTTCCAGATTTGCAATGGCACGAACAACGGGAAACTGCCGGGTGAAAAGGCGATAGTATTTTCCGTGATCCAAATACGTTGCGGGGTACCCCGTCGGAAACCGCCAATGCTCATCCAGGGGATACACCGCATACTTTTGAAAAATCTTGGTATTGTCATTCCACAGAGCCAGTCCGTGCTCAAATAAATTCTTCATACCATTGCGCCGCGAATAGCGGGCAATCAGGCACTGTTTACCCGTTCGGTCCGGCACGACAGTTAAGCCGTCAAGCCATACGACACCGCCCGGCTCGTCCGCAAGCGGACACATAGCGCGACAAAAGCCGGATCGATCAGTGAAATATTGCAAATTGATACCAACATCAGGGTTCAATCCGGCCTCATCGGGCAGCATCGAAGTTGCTCCGGAGGACCGGAAATTGCCTAACGGAAATTCAATGCGTTGCGTATCGCCCCATATCCAGTGAATTTTTCCTCTATAAACGGTCGCAAGAGCTGAATCCTGTCCCAGGACCTTGCCATTCAAAACAGGATTCTCAATGGGAGCCTCCAGCCCCAGAAGCATTGAATCCGTGTAGATACCTTCACCGGTTATACGATAGAGCCGCTGCGCAATATTCACGCGATGCATCTTCAGCACCGCCAGACTCCCTGCCTTCACCTCCAATGCGGTGCCCCGATAGCCAAAGGCGTCCTTTTGCGGCCAGAGGTATCCCGGGCTAGATATATAAAAATAGACATGTCTATTCATCATGCCAGGGTCAGCAATTGCCGCATATCCGGCACTGTCTGTGTAATACCGCACATCATTGACCGTTCGCAGTTCAACCAGCGGAATGCCCCGACCCGTTTGTTCGTCCACTACATGAACGCCGAAAACATCCCGAAAAGAGCCGGTGGGTTCTCCTCCACCTGGTCCCGCTTCACCGCGCGCCTGCGTCAGCGTTAACCCGCCAAGTCCCGCCGCCAGTCCGTGCCTGATCAAATTTCGTCGGTTGATGAAATCCATAAAAACATTCCTATACCAAATACTCTTGCGATTAAGCCTGGACTCGGGCTTGCCTGCTTTTCCAGGCGCGGCTGCATAACACCTGCTGCAAACAATATTGCAGGGTCACAGACTGGCTTTCGTTACTGCAACATCCTCCCGGTTGCCTCGCAGTGAATCATTTTGCCGTTTATTGGATAAACCCATGGAATTCCAACCATTGGTTGATCACTTTTGAAGGCGGATGCCAGATGTTCCGCATTTTGCCGATGTCGCCCTGGTTCCAACTAGCCAACCGGCTACCGCAACGAACTGGCGCAGGGACCTATAAAACATCCCGCACACTGCGAATCTCAAGTCGCCGCTCAAATTCACTTAATGATATTCGCGTGGCAGGCCGGACCTCAATATCCATTTTTCTCCATGGAGCGAGGTGGATAAAATTATCAGAATATCTCGCATCAATATCCTTAAGATGGCCCCACACCCATAATGCCGGTTTGCGCGTTTCAATCACAACTCGGAAAGCATCTTCACCCGATCGTGACACGCTGTGATGTAACCCCGGCTCTGGCAGGTGAAGATCCTTGGGGGCTGAAAAAAAATGGCATCCCTCAGACTGTATCTTCCCCTCCACCCGCAACGTACTCCAAATAAGCAGCGCCTCCTTGGCGGGGAAGCCCTCCTTGGTCGGGTAACGCCATTGACCAAAGACATGACTGGACTGCGGAGGAATTGTAATGGTTTTTACACCGTGGTGCAGCAACGTACCCTCTACATCCGTAACACGCCAAATTAACTCTCCGGTCAATGACTCCATTCGATCACTAACAACCCATATTTCTACCTCGTCGGAATGAATACCCGCCGTGGCGCTGACCAGAAGTGGGGCAAAAAACCTCTTCGACTCGTACATGATAGCCTTCCATCGACGGTACCAGTCAATCATCGACCAGGTCGGACCAGGCCAACTGTCGTTGAACTGCCAAATTAGCGTGCCCATCGTCTCCGGCCTACTTCGCCGCCAATGTTCCACGCCGTAACGAATAACGTAGGCTTGGGTAATCTGTGTCAGCCACAGAGCGGCATTGAAACCCTTCGGAGGCGGACCAAAATAAGTGGTCACAGCGCGCATCATGTTATCAATTCCGAATCGGCCGAAAGAGCGCTCATGATAGACCATGACACTGCTGTCTACGCTCTCCCTGTCTGTCGGAACGGTATACGCGTCGACCGTCGCGGGTTCCGGAAATGATTGCATTCCAAATTCAGTGATAAAGCCATTTACCTTTTGAAAACTCTTAGGAGGATTGGTGACATCCCAAGCTCCCCAGTAGTGAATATCGTTGCTGCTGCCGGGGTCGCCACTGCCAAGTTCGTAGTTCGCGCCGGGCAGTTCTTGATGCACGATTCCTCCGACGGTGTCGCGGAAGAGCTTATTAAATCCATGGAACCAATAGATTTCGTTATTTCCGCTCCAGAGCGCAATACATGGATGGTGCCGGTTCAGCCGAACCTGTTCCTGTACTTCGCGGCGAACATTTTCGATCCAGTGCGTATCAAAGACGGGATAAAAGTGATTGGCAAATTTAAACTCGAAGATCACCAGCAAACCTAACTCGTCGCAGGCATCAAATTGCGACTGGGATTCATAATAACCGCCGCCCCAGAACCGCAGCAGATTAAAGTGGCAATCTCTGGCATCTGCCATGTAACTTCGGAGGATGTCCGGAGTAACACGCGAGGGAATGTTATCACCCGGTACCCAGTCCGCACCTTTGGCAAAAAAGGGCACACCATTCACCTCTAGATGCACCGCCATCTTTTCACTTTTTTCGAGGTAGCGAATCGTTCTAAGGCCCATCCGGCGCTGGGTTTTGTCAATCACAGTCCCACGGGAATCCATAAGCGACACAACAATCGTGTAGAGGGGCTGCGATCCCATCCCATTGGGCCACCACAAATGGGGGTCGGGAATTCTTAATTCTACTGCGCCGCGACCTTGTGACAGGGTGAAAACAGTATCGGTTACCGGCTGATCGTTGAACAGCACCGTAGCCTTGGAATTCAGAGCGGCGGAAATTCCTTCCGTGGCCAATGTGAGCTTCAGTTGGGCAAAACCCGAGTGAGCGAGGTTTTGATCCCACCGCAAGTCCGCGATCCTACAGTCAAAACCGATAATCTCAATGGGCTTCCAGATTCCGCAAGTCAGCAGTGGCCTGCACCAGTCCCACCCCCACATGTAGGGGGCCTTCCGTACCCATGCTTGAGGGCTCTTGAGCCGGTTTATCAGCCCAAGCTCGCTTTTGTATTCCGCAACCCGCGACGCCGCATAAGCCGACGTAGGTTGAAACTCAATTTCAATTACATTCTCGCCGGATTTGATACAATTTTTGACGTCGTACTCCCAAGTGCGGTACATATTGTCAGCCTCGCCGATTTTCACACCGTTTACCCAGATGGTTGCTAAGGTGTCAAGCCCGTGGCAACGCAATTTGATGAACTTTCTGTGCAAGATCTCGGATTCAAGTGTGAAACTCCGCGTGTAGCGCCAAACTCTTTTTCCCACCCATTGGACTTTGCTATTGTTGTCGCGGAAATAGGGGTCTGGAATACGGTTTGCAGACAAAAGATCTGTGAAAATATCACCCGGAACCTTCGCGGGATATGATTCGCCGCGAGCCCCGCTCTCGTGCACCCGCCACAATGAGCCGTCGAGACTTTCCTTGATCACGCCTGCGGGCAACTTATTACTGTCGGCACTGGCCTCCCCGACGTCCGGCCCGTCAGCTAGTACCACCGAGGCCGCCGCACCTGCGGCACCGTGCAGAAACTGCCGTCGTGAAATTTCGTGCACATCCATTGTTATATCGGCCATCGTTCATATCCTCCTGACAGACAGAGCACGGCTTACCTGGCTCCATGCCGCGTCCTCGGAAAAACACCAGAACTCTTCAATCATGTAAGCTAAGCACGCTCGTATGGTTCATCCAATGCCAATTAATGAGTGCAGACAACTAAATCACATTCATCAGACGGG
The DNA here is from genome assembly GCA_021805985.1 of Planctomycetota bacterium. Classification (GTDB taxonomy): domain Bacteria; phylum Planctomycetota; class Phycisphaerae; order WQYP01; family WQYP01; genus JAMDCX01. Next base: position 71,402 of record JAJZDN010000009.1, read on the forward strand.
AGTATATTCCAACGACTGACGCCTTCAAACAAAAACACGACCCATCGTGTGATCATGTTACCATATAGACTCGGGCCAATGACAAGGATATAAGCATCATCAGCTCCAGGATCGTTATTATCACCAGTACTCGCAATTGATATTCTTACCATATACGATCAACCAGCCGACGCCCGAGGCGTTAAGTTATGATTTTAATGGTTACAGCACAGATCCAGTTTCCGACGTAAGTGCTGATCTTGCAGGCACTGAATCCCCGCATTAACGCGGATATTTTGCGAGATATTTTTTCAACCAGACCAGTGCCGGCCGCGCCTTGCCGTATCGGCGAATCAAATGCATACCTACGCATTCCGCACTAATTTGGGAGCCGTCTTCCGAGCACCGGACGAGGTTAGAACCCGGTTGCGACGTTCAAAACATGAAGGCCGCCAGCTTTGATGGGTGCAACATGTCCGTCCATGAACTCGGCATTGGCGACCCCCGAGGAAGGGGAATTCAGGGGGGTGTTTGGGGCCGGATTGAAGTGGCGATATCTCAGCCCTGTACCACCAACATAAGTACCAGTATCGTCATAATTTCCGGCGATAGATCCCACGTTAGGCTCAAAGAAATTCGGCGGAATCACGGACGACATACTGATGCCGGCCGACGGTTGGTTGAAGCCCGTCCAGTCAAAAGCGTAAAAAGATCCCGGGGAGGTCGGCCCCAACGGTTGATTACAATCACCAATTCCAATCACCTCGGCAGGATTGGGAATATCGACATCTCTCTTGGCCGAAGGGTAGTAAGGCGGCTGTATCCAGTTAAAGTGATATGGGCTGGCCCACACAAACACGTTGGGATTGACAGAATAAGTAGTTGGAGAAACATACGGGTCAGTGACCCAGGTGTTAGACCATGGAACCAACTGGCATGGACACGAAAATAATGGCATATATTTTGCGCGAAGTCCTGCATAAGAATAGCCATCCTCCATCGTGTTTCTTAGGGTCATCTTATATGTCATGTACGCCACACTCCCGGAACTGGCGGGAATACCCATTTCCCAATCAAAGAGTTGGTCGTTCCAAGCGTATGCAAACTCGTTTGGAGATGTCGGCTGTTGGTTGGAAAGTAGAAAGCCTTTATTGCTTGCGACATATTCAGCTGCAAGTTGCCCCAATGATCGTAGATTAGTTTCACACTGAATACTCAATCCCGACTGTCGGGCCATAGCCAGTGCCGGAAGCAAAAGCGATATCAGAAGAGCGATAATGGAAATTACCACCAATAACTCAACGAGTGTAAATGCACGAACTTTCATGGTTCAGCCCCTTCACATTTCTGAATTAACATTGCCCGGAATTGGAAGAAGAGAGTTGGATAAATTAGAAGTCCAACCCCCTCCCGGCCGGTGCGACAACTAAACATTTAGACCACGCGTCGTCGCTTTAGCAGCATCAGGCCTATTCCGGATCCGATAGCCAGCAATCCAATCACTGCCGGTTCGGGGACCGGCGTCACGCCAACAACCTGCAGTCCGTTAAGCACACCCTCACCAGCGCCGCCGGTAAAGGAAACCTGCAATGTGCCCGTTGCATTTGCAGTAGCATCGAAAATTGTATAATTGTTATTCGTAGAGTTGTTATAAAAAATTCCCGATGAGCTGCCTCCGTCAACGGTGTTGGCGAATTGTCCACTGGCGGGCGTCCCTGATCCGGTCGTGACGGAATACGTCGTGATATCGCTGTTATAACCGCCATTTTGTCCATAAATATACAGGGTATAATTGCCGCTATCCGTTAAGCCTGTGAGGGTAACGGTTCCCGTGTTGTTACTTGATGCGATCAACGTTCCACCCAGCAGGGCATTAGCTGGGCTAGTGGGATCGCCGTATGTACTCGTGGCGGTGAAACCCACGCCGACACTGGTCGGCAGGTTGTCAGCTGCAACCAAGCTGCCCAGGGTTCCAGTGGTCGCGCCCGCCGACTCTGACAACACGTTCCATACAGGGGCTGCGATGCCATCACCCGTGTAGGCACCTTGGCTACCGGAAAAAGATCCCTGCTGACCGGTAAAAACTCCCGTCCCCTCAAACTGGATATTTACAGTATCTGCCCGACTTGTGGCGGCCCAATTTGATGCGGTCGCCGCAACTGCCAAGGCTGCCAAAGTTATTAAACATGATTTTGTAATAAACATAGACATTCTCCTCTTACTCCACCCTCGCGGGCGGATATTAACAATATCAACTACCAGAGTGTTGGCAGCTGATCGCTTCCCCCAGGAGCCTGTCCGAGTAATCGCCCGGCCATTACTCGGACAGGCTCCTAGCACGACGGGGAAGAGCACTTTCGCCTTCGCCGGACTTCCAATAAATCCAAAAAAACGAATTGCGAACATACAAGGCTGGGCCATTGCCAATTTTTGGATGCACCTGTTCGGCCCGGAATGCAACTCCTTGATACATGGCCTGATAACTTCTCACAGAACTCAAGTCGATATGTTTTCCGACCCGAATTACCTTTGACAGTATTAAGCATACGCCGGAATCACTTGACTTCCAGAAAAATGGTGTTGTCCCGAATTATTACATTACCATATCAAGCCTATAGCTGATTCATCTTCCTGCATTTATCAGCTTTAATTAGGCTAAAATAACAACTTTTATAATTTCTTATATTGTTACCATATGTCTTAATCTGGTTACATTAACGGGTAATATCAGCAGGTGCATGCGGCGGCGTGTATTGTGGGTCATCGCGTGTCCCACGCGCCGCTGTCGGAGAGGTAATATATCACGCCCGTCTCTCATAAAAAACGATTGAGATGGCGACGCGGGCCATATGCAGGCCTGAGGTACTGCCCCATCCTGCAAGCGCTGGGCGCACCGCCTTGTATGCTGCCGCGTGTGACGGCCCGGAAGCCACGGCAGGCCTCCGGGCTTGAGACGGCGGCCAATTTAACGTATCGGAGACAGTTCATAACGACAGGGTTCAGGTGTCGCAGCCAAGTACTCCTGTGTCGATATCAAGTGCTGTAACTGTGAAAAATTCTGCATGATATGGTTCACGATCGTTTTGGCTTTGACAGCACCGGGCCCGGAATTTACGTTAACTGGAACTTGCGGGATGAACCAACCAACATTGGACATTGGCAACTGCACCTGCCGCCACGCTGCGAACCGAATCTGTGTATGTTCCCACGCCAGCGATAAAACCCGGTACGCCTGGGCCAGCATCGGGGTAGGCAATTGAGATATATTGATGCCATGTGCCAATTCGGCTCGAGTAAATCTCGCGATCTTTTTGCCGTTGATGCGCAGCTCATAATTTGCGGCCGTAAGATGTGTTACCTTCAGCATCTGCCGATCAAGATCATGCACGAACCCGGATTCCCGAATGATCAAGGCCGTGGCTGCACTGGTATGCTTCATGTCAGGCGCTGGAGCACCCCAAATCGAAGTTGGAGGAAACTGTGGCCAAGTTTCATGCAACGCCATAATGGGCATTGGTAACGACTTATCAACTTGCGTCCATGACACGGCCCCGTCAGCCGCCAGAACATGTCGTACAACGGTATCCTGGGATTCAGTGATGCGGCTGTTCCCCGCATCAAGCGCTACGCTGTCAACCGTGGCCGGTGCGCCCCACGCCTTGAGTAACGCCTGCGCCATGACCAATTGGCCGGCCGCCGAAGGATGCACCCTTCCTGGAATAACATCTTTGGCCAATTTGGGATTAATGTGTTCCACCTTTTTAAGTACCGCTACCAGAGGTGTGTTGAAGTCCACAAAGGATACGTGATCTTTTCTAGCCAATCGCTGCACAAATTGCATATAGCGTACCAGTACCGCATTGTATCCTCCCGGAAATCCTGGCTTGGCCGTAACATCGTCATACGGACTTGGCCCGATAAGCAAGATGCGGACCCCGGGCAAGTGTGATTTCAGCGAGTTGATCAGGTGTTTATACCCCTGTCGGTATTTATTAAAAATGGCCTGATTGAATGCACGATATTGAGCGTCATTCATCCCCAGCATAATAGTGACCACATTGGGCTTGAATGGGAATACATCGCGCCGTAGTCGCAGATTAATTGGGCCGGCCCATCCTCCACCGACTGCATCGCCGCCCACTCCGGAATTTACGAACTTTACATGGAGGTGCGGATATCGGGTTCGGACGTAGGTTTCCACGTCAACAGTGTAAAACCGCTGTTCAGTGATGCTGTCACCGTAAAAGCAGACCCGGTCGCCTTTTTTAAGAAAAAACGATGTTGCGGCACGTACGCTGGCACTCAAGCAAAGGGACAGGCTCCCCAGAAGCAGAACCGTTCTCATTATTTTCACGATCGTTAACCCCGTTCCAGAAACACAAAAAGCGTCTTTTCATCGACGATACAGCACGTTGCTGAAGACAAGAGAATATAACGGTTCAATTCAACCATTATTATAGGTCTTAATCTCAAACATTACCATATATTCCTGCCCGCTGACAAACCCGTCGAGGCGCTCCAGCGCGATCACGATTTACAAGAGTGGCTTTAACAACAATTTTACCTATGGATTTGCGTCAGGAATCTTATCATGCCCGGGGCAGCGCATCGAGTAAAGGGACGGCAAATTATTTTTTATAACATTACCATAAAAATCCGAACATCAAATATTTCCCGTCTACTTCCGACCTTGTCGCGTTGTTACTGGCGTTCCCGATGACGCCCGGACGATCAATTCGCCGGTCAATTCGCAATGCACAGGAGGAAGAGTCGGCTCTTCGATGCGCTGCATCATGGTACGAAACGCAAGGTAGCCCAAGCCGGAGGCAGGCTGCCGAATCGTGGTAAGCGGCACGGGCAAACATGCAGCACTGGGAAGATCATCGAAACTGCCGATACGCAAATCCTGCGGAATCTTGATTCCCGATTCCATAGCAAATCGCATCACGTATGCCGCGCGCGAATCACTGACCACGAGCATAGCCTGGGGGCGGTGCCGTTTGAGCGTCTCCGTTACAAATGTGCGATCAAAGAGATCACCATGATGCACGCTCGTTGCTTCGCGGCGAATGCCATGGAACTCCAACGCCTTGAGATACCCGGCTATCCGCGTTTCCTGCGTCGGCACACGTGTGGAGTAGGCAAAAAAATCGATCCTGCGGCATCCCAACTTGATAAAATGTTCAGCCAGGGCAAAACCTGCTCCAAAGTTATCAATACCCACCAGATCCACGCGGCTTCGCGCAGGGTAGCGCACGATATCGCGGTCTATTAACACCACCGGCGTTCCGACCGAAAGAAAATCATCAACAATCGCAGCGGTGGACGATAGGTACTGATCCGCCAGAATTTCTTGAGGCATTAAAAATACACCCGAGACTTCGCGTTGCATAAACTCTTTTGCGATCGTGTTGTATCGGGCCGCCAATCCTGATTCCGTTGGATTATCAGTCCACGTTGGATCATAAAGTATTATCGACCCGTTTTCCAAGCTGGCCCGGTAGAGCAATTCGCTGCCCGCAACTCCGAATGGAGATTCTTCCATATGTTGTCGAGCCAATCCCCATAATATGGCACCAAAAGTAAGCTTCCTCCTGGGCGGCGCTGCAATGACAACAGAACCTGCTTTGCCTTTTCGTCGGATCAATTTCTCATGAACAAGTCGATGGATCGCACGGCTCACGGTCGGTCGTGAGACATTAAACTGCTCCGCCAGGATGCGCTCAGTGGGAATGCGATCATGAACCCGAAATCGCCCCGCTTCGATGCCGCGCCGCAAAAAGCTATATACATTTTCTGATTCTTTGGGCGTTCGCACTATTTCTCACCGTTCCTTCGGCCCGCGAATTCAGCCTTGGAATTCAGAATGTCACCGCAAGGGCGACGAGGGTATTCGCCGTTTGGACGCCATAGAATAGTCGGCACAGTCTTTCCCTGCAACACCTTCCCGGGCACGGTCGGGGCGTGGCAATAAATCCGGGCACAGCACTGGAGTGTGAGCTTCTAAGATCAACCATTCTCTTAGCGCCGGCATTTAAGCCGTCGATTTTGCCGCCTGCCCGGAACTACTGCCGCGCCGCACTGTCACGAATTCACCACTCTCCTCGCTACGGGATTAGCGAGCCGAGTTGGGAATCTTGCACCCATAGGGTACTTTCCGCGTGTTCCACTGGATGAACTTTCGGGGTATATTATGGGTTTTGCCGCAGCGGCCTGATGCCGCGCGGTTGGATGTTTTTCCCAGTTAGGTTGAAACGAGCCAGATGACAACAGAACAATCACCGGATGTGTCGCCCAAGCCTGCAGCAGATTATCGCGCTTCGCTGAATCTGCCTAAAACCGGCTTTGATATGAAAGCCAATTTGACCCAGCGGGAGCCGGGAATTCTGGCCCGCTGGAAAAGCGAAAATCTCTATCAGCAAATCCGCGCGCAACCGCATACAAAGGGCAAATGGGTGCTCCATGATGGCCCCCCCTACGCCAATGGCGATATTCACATGGGCCACCTGATTAATAAAGTCCTCAAGGACATGGTGGTCAAATACCGCACCATGCAGGGGCATGATGCACCTTACGTTCCTGGCTGGGATTGCCACGGCCTGCCGATCGAAAGCGCCATTCAGAAGGAACTTGGGCCGAAAATGCGCGAATTATCCGCCGGGGAAATTCGCCTGCGCTGCCGCGATTACGCCATGAAATATGTCAAGTTGCAGTCGGAATCCTTTGAACGTCTGGGCATTCTGGGGCAGTTTGACAAACCCTACCTCACACTTGACCCGGCGTATGAAGGCGGTGTCCTGGATGTGCTGGCGAGCCTGCTGCAACGCGAGCTGGTATTTCGTCAACGCAAGCCGGTGCACTGGTGCACCTTTGATCAGACTGCTCTGGCGGAAGCGGAACTGGAATATTCCAACAAAAAAGATACCTCGATATTTGTTAAATTCGCCATGGATTTAACCACCGGATCATGGCCGGCGGCGTGGGGCACCAAACCGCAACACGCGCATGTGTTGATCTGGACCACCACGCCATGGACCATTCCCGCCAACCGCGCGGTGGCGGTCCATCCGGAACATCAGTATGCAGTGGCTACCTATGAGCACAACGGCCCCCAAGTTCTCATCCTGGCCGCCAAGCGCATTGCCACCGTAATGCTGCAGGCCGGCATCGCCCATTATCGCATTTCTGACACCATCACGGGTGCAGATTTAATTGCCGCAGGCATCAGCTATACGCATCCGCTGGAAAGCACCCGCAGGCAGTCCATTGTTCCTGCTGAATATGTCACGCTCGATGATGGCACGGGCTTGGTGCACATTGCTCCTGGCCACGGCACGGAAGATTATCAAACCGGCCGAAAAGCCGGGCTGGATGTTTACTGCCCGGTATTGGCGGATGGCCGATACGATCAAAGCGTGCCGGAGTTTCTGCGCGGGCAAAGCATCTGGCAATCCAATGAACCGATCGTACAACATCTGGCCGATGCAGGTTTGCTATTCCACCGGCAGGAAATACAACACAGCTATCCGCATTGCTGGCGGTGCCGCAAGGCAACGATTCTACGCGCTACCGAGCAATGGTTTGTCCGTGCGGGCGGAAATAGTCCATTGCTGGAACAAGCCAAAACCTTTATTGATCAAGTGCAGTGGATACCTGCATGGGGAAAAAACCGCATCGCCGGTATGCTGGAAACCCGGCCGGACTGGTGCATTTCCCGCCAGCGTTCCTGGGGCGTGCCGATCCCGGCATTTTTTGCCGCGAATGGCGAAATTCTGCTCACCGAAAAATCCGTCCGGCGCGTCGCGGATTATGTGCGGCAACACGGGGCTGATTGCTGGTATACGCATTCTCCGCAGCAGATTCTCGGTGCTGACCAATGGGTGGATACCGCACTGACCGCCGAGGGCACAACCGTGGTAGATCACCCATTTCATACACACGAATTGCGTAAGGGCAACGATATTCTGGATGTCTGGTTTGAATCCGGGGCTTCGCATCATGCCGTTCTGGAAGCGACGCATCCGGAATTGGGTTATCCCGCCAATTTGTATCTGGAAGGGTCGGATCAGCACCGGGGCTGGTTTCAGTCCTCCTTGCTGGAAGCCGCCGGTTATCGCGATACGCCGCCATTTAAACAAATACTCACGCACGGCTTTATTGTTGACAGCCACGGCCACAAGATGTCCAAAAGTCAGGGCAACGATATAAAAGTTTCCGATGCGCTAAAACAAAATGGTGCCGATGTCCTGCGGCTTTGGGTCGCCAGTGTTGATTACCAGGATGATATGCCCTGCTCCAAAGAGTTGCTGGACCGCACCAGTGATGCGTACCGCAAAATCCGCAATACCATCCGCTATCTGCTGGGAAATTTATATGATTTTAACCTCCAGGAAAATCAGACCGTCCCGCAGGAGCATAGCATTGACTCCTGGATGCTTGGCCGGCTGGCAGTCATGACGGCGGACGTACACAAAGCGTATAACCAGTATGAATTCCATAAAGTGTTCCGCGCATTGTATGATTTTTGTAATGTAGATATCTCCACGATTTATGCCAAAGCCATCAAAGACCGGCTCTATTGCGAATTACCCAATGATCCGCGCCGGCGGGCATCACAAAGCGTTTGCGCTACGCTGCTGCTGTATTTGGTAGAACTTTGTGCCCCGATACTGGCCTTCACCGCCGATGAAGTTTGCCGCATCACGCACGATGTGCCGGGACTTAAGAATATGTTTGGTGACTGCATCCACACCCATACTTTTAGCCCCCCAACGGAGCCGGTAAATCCTGAACTACTGGCTCACTGGGAAATTCTTATGCCGCTGGTGCAGGACGGCTTGAAACAGCTTGATGCTGTAAAAAAAGCCAGTGGCCTGGGCAATCCGCTGGATAGCGAAGCAGTTATTACAGTTCCCCCCGAGCATCCCCTGGCAAGCCTGATGACAAACTATGGCCGAGAACTTGAAGATGTACTTGGCGCGGGCTTTCACCGGATTATCCCAGGCGATAAGCTGGCGGTGGAAATCATCGACACGCGTGAAAAATATCCCAGCTGCGCCCGCTCCTGGAAGCGCCGCCCGGATGTCGGCAGCGTCGCCGAATACCCGGACTTATCCGCCCGCGACGCCGAAGTGGTAAAAACGCTATCGCAAAAGCAGTAGCCTGGCGAACCAACCACCGGGTTATCACCACGATGCTCCATGACGCGATGCGCCGCCAGAAGGCCAAAAATCACGCGGCCGCAATCCCGGCGACTACTCGGACGGGCTTCCTAGAATCCTGGCTTGCCAACACCACCGGCTGTTCTCAGGTAATGCTTTCAGAAATCACGCGGAGCTGGTCCCGCAGGCGGGCGGCTTCTTCGTAGCGTTCTGCATGCACCGCCGCAGTTAGTTGCGATTCCAGTTGGACTTTTCTGGCGCGAATTACGGTATCACCGGCGCTACTTTGCGGAGGAAGTTTTCCGATATGTTGCGTATGCCGCTCGTGCATGGAACAAATAAGATCTACCAGAGGCTCTTCAAATAAAGTGTAATCGTTGGCGCACCCCAGCAGCCCCCCTTTTTGAAACTGGGCCCAGGTTGTCCCGCAGGTTGGGCAGCTTGTGGGTGCTTCGGTAATATTTTCATCATCCGCAGTTCCAGCCGTGGCACTAAGCTGTTTTAGCTTGGCCAAATCCGGGTGCATGGGAATCTGTTTGATCAGCTTGCCGGAGGATGTTTTTCCAATAAGTATCGGCGCTCCCATTAACCCGGCTTCAATGGCGTGTTCCAGGCACAAATGCACCTCGACGACTTTTAAGGGCGGACCTTTTGCGACCACATCGGTTATGTGAATAAGGGCCGGGCGCGAGCACTTCATACACTCTTTAGCAGACATTAAAAATTCTCCGGGCACAACAGCTTGGGAGCCTGCCCGACTAACTTGGACAAGCTCTTAATTCATTGTACTGTTTGAATTTGAAAATCAAACTGCCGCGATCGCTTTTTCCAGAATTGCCAGAGATTTTTCAATCTGCTGATGTGTTATAACCAGCGACGGGCATATCCGCAGGACATTTTTTTGTGTGGCGTTGATGATCAGGCCATGGTCCAAAGCGTGGTGCACCACGGGCAGCCCATCGGGTATGGCCAATTCCACGCCTAGAAATAATCCGCTACCGCGAATGGCCTTAATTTTATGACGCACGGAGCAACTGCCGAGCTGATCACGGATGATCGCTCCCGCTTTGCGTGCATAATCCAGCAGTTTTTCCTGCTCAATAACGTCAAATACTGCCGCACTGACACTGGCGCAAATCGGGTTGCCGCCCAGCGTGCAGCCGTGTGTGCCGGGCTTGAAAAACGATGCCAGCCGCGGGCTCGCCAGTATCCCCCCCACCGGCACGCCGCCCCCCAGGGCTTTGCCCAGCGTCATAATATCGGGTATCACGCCGGATATCTGATGCCCAAACCAATGGCCCGTGCGACCAACACCCGTCCAGACTTCATCAAAAATCAGAATCGCCCCACAACGATCACACAATTCCCGCACCGCTTTCAGGTAGCCTTTGGTCGGTTCATTGATACCGCCTTCACCCTGAATCGGTTCCAGCATGACGGCTGCGGTCGTGCCGTCCACCACTTCTTCCAAGGCGTCAAGATCATCAAAGGGGACATGCACAAAACCGGGGACTAAGGGCGCAAAGCCATTTTGCGCGGGGCCGGCAGTGGCGGATAAGGCCCCCATCGTTCGGCCGTGAAAACCTTTTTTCATGGTGACAATTTTGAACCGATCCGGGCCGGCGGAAATGCGTGCCAGCTTAATGGCCGCTTCCGCCGCTTCGGCACCGCTATGACAGAAAAACGCTCGTCCGTCAAAAGCTTTGGATTTCAAGTGCTCCGCAAGGCGAATTTGCGGTTCGCTGTAAAATTGATTGCCCACCTGCCAGAGGGTTTGTGCCTGTCGGGTAATTTCTGCGACAAGCCGGGGATGGCAATGTCCCAAAACGGTTCCGCCAAAACCGGCAAAAAAGTCAATATATTCCTTGCCCTCGGCATCCCAAAGCGTCGCTCCCTGCCCGCGTGCCAGAACCACCGGAAGTTTGCCATAATTGCCAATCAGCGCGGCGTCATGCCGGGCCATTAAATCTGTCGAGATACTCATTGTGCTGCTCCATGGCGCAAAACCACCCAAGGGCAAAAAGATACTCTTTATGGAGGAGTACAGCAAATGATCGCTGATCATGATTGCTGATAACTTTCCAGCACCGCGTTTCCTATCATGCGTTCCTTGACAGGCTGGTGAGCTTGTCCGTAACATACTGGACTCTGGAAGTTCCAGGGGACGTAGCTCAATTGGTTAGAGCACCGGATTGTCGATCCGGTGGTTGCGGGTTCGAGTCCCGTCGTCCCCGTTCGGTCACTTGATCAGTAAATTCAGTAATTTCAGTAATGGGCAGTAATTGCAGTATTGGTCAGTAGTTTCGGTGTCTGCGGGTTTTTGGGATTGGGGTGTACACTGCACGCAATTGGACGGCCGGACATGCGGATTAAGTCATGACAATGGCGGATGTCAGCTTTTCGTGTAGCCGAGATAGACTTTAAAGAGACCGCGGATAGCGCGGGTTACGCGGATAAATAATGGGCGTTAGAAGGTTTTGGGGCGCTACCATTTTTTCCGGGGCGGCGGACGGAGTTACCACAACGGCACGAAGGACGAACTGATCCACTGATTTCACCGATGGACCAGATTAACGAACTCGTGCTGTCACGCCTGCAAATTAGGATTGATTGGCCGCCAAGACTCCAGATGCAAGCACCCGGACAGGCTCCTAGCTCCAAGGCTCCTAGCTTGACGGCGGAAAGTGGGATGACAATTCATTCTAGGCACTGTAAAGTTGTGATAGCGCGTATGGAACCGTGATTTTAGCGGTGGTATTTACGCCATCGGTCTGGCATTAAAATAGGCGGACGGAGTGGCTGCATTCAAAGTCAGAAGGAGCTATGGTATGTCTGTCGTTGACGAAAAGCTCACACAACTGGGAATTGTCCTGCCCGCCGTCCCCAAACCCGTGGCGGCGTATGTGCCCTATGTAGAGGCCGGCGGATTGGTATATGTCAGTGGCCAATTACCCAGCCGGGACGGCAAAGTGTTATATTCCGGTTCTGTGCCCAAAGCCATGGATATTTCAACCGCCCGAGAAGCCGCACGCCTAGCGACACTTAACGCGCTGGCCGTGGTGCGTGAAGCGGTCAACGCAGACTGGAATCGGGTAATTCGGATGGTCCGGCTGGGTGTATTTGTACAAAGTGACCCAGGGTTTGACCAGCAGCCGCAGGTGGCTAATGGTGCCAGCGATTTACTACTTTCCATCTTCGGGGATGCTGGCCGCCATGCCCGGGCGGCCGTGGGTGCCGCGGCATTACCGTTAAATGCGGTTGTGGAAGTGGAATTGATTGCCCAAATAAAGCCGATTTGACACTTGGGCATTACCCGTCTAGCATTTTCCTGTCGCAACTAAGTAATGGCGACGAATACTTTTGGAGAACATGGGTATGGCCAGCGAAAACGTTTTAACTCTCACGGATGAAACCTTTCAGCAGCAGGTTTTGGACAGCACGCAACCGGTGCTGGTGGATTTCTGGGCCGAATGGTGCGGGCCGTGCCGCATGTTGGCGCCGACCATTGAAAAAATTGCGGCGGAATACCAAGGCAAGGTAAAGGTCGGTAAAGTAGATACCGATGCCAACCGCAATACCGCCATGAAATTTAATATCAGCGCGATTCCTACGGTGATTCTGTTTAATAAAGGCCAGATCGCAAAGAAATTCGTCGGCCTGCAACCCGAACGTGAATTCAAAGCGGCGCTGGACGCGCTAACCGCTCAATAAAGACTACACTTAATGAAGCAGTCATCACCCATTATGGATCGGGCAACCTATCTTGCTGCTCGCAGCGCGGCCATGATGTTGGGATTTTTCCCCGTCAACGCCAATCTGCGAACGGCCCGCGGGTTCGGCTCACTCTTATGGACCTTTGATAAAAAACATCGCGTACGCGGATTGCAGAATCTCCGTGCCAGTTTTCCAGATTTTCCACAAAAGGAATTGGAACGCATTGGGCAGCGCTCGATACAGCACTTCTGTGAACTCGTGCTGGACGTGATTTTTTCGACCCGCGTTATCCATGTCGAAACCTGGCACAAGCATGTCCACTTGCATAACTTTCAGGCGGCGATGCAGATTATTTTGCGCGGCCAGGGTGCCATCATGGTCACGGGCCATTATGGCAACTGGGAAATTTTGGGATATACCATGGCCACCCTGGGCTTTCCATCCTATGGCGTGGCTCGCCCCATTGATAATCCGCATATTGACGCATGGGTTTTGGGCGTGCGGGAAAAACGCGGGCAGATTATTTTATCCAAACGCGGCGTCACCGCCACGGCGCAGGACATTTTGAAAAACAACGGCGTTTTGTGCTTTATTGCTGATCAGGACGCCGGCCCAAAAGGCATGTTCGTGCCTTTTTTTGGCCGCCTCGCCAGCACCTATAAAAGTATCGGCCTATTGGCCATGCAACATCAGGTGCCGGTGATTATCGGGTACGCCCGCCGCCGGGGTGATTTATTTGATTTTGACATCGGCGTGACCGACATCATTTACCCTGCCGATTGGCAGAACCACGATGAGCCTCTACGTTATATTACGGAACGCTACACGCGCGGCATAGAAACATTTGTGCGCGAAGATCCCACGCAGTACTTATGGATTCACCGCCGGTGGAAGAATCGCCCCAGGCATGAGCAAGTACCGGCAAGCATGTAATTAGCTCGATGCGAAGCAACGGTCGTGCCGCGGCCCAATTGGCTCTACTACTCCACTCTCTATATGCACTTGATCTCGGCGAAGCCGCGTATCACACGGCAGTGTGGCTTTCGGGAAAGGGAATCTCCGCCTATTCACGGCGCACTTGGGTCGCCTCACTCTCACCGCTTTGCGCCATCCTGCGTTGTGGGTGCTGCCAGTCTTTTAATCGCTCGCTGCGCCGGTGCATACCCTGCGGATATCGCTTTTTTGAACCACAAAATTGCCATTTCACGACTTTGCGGCACCCCCCGACCGTGCTGGTAGAGGCGGCCGATGTTGTACAGGGCCGCACCGCTGCCCGTCTGGGCACCTTTCAAATACCACGCCATCGCCTTCGAGTAACTCTGCACCACACCGTTGCCGCCCAACGCATAGATAGTGCCAATTTGGTCCATCGCAACCATCGAACCACCCGCTGCGGCCTTGCGGTACCATAGCAGCGCCTCCTCATAACGATGCCGGGCATACGCGTCGCCCCCGCGATTCAACTCGCGATCCAGATGAGATGTGCGGGCGCTCACCACGGCCATGATCCCCTTGGTCGGATCACCTATCAACCTACTGATTGCTTGCGGGCTTACGGGGGAGGGCTGCGAGTGGTGATAAGTATAAGCGGCGAAGATTGCGAGCACTGCCAGCAGGGGTATAAGGCGTATCAAACCACCGGTCCTACGCCAAACTGGGGTCGCCACCCTCGGAGGTGCCGAAACGCCGGCAGCTCCGTTTATTGATTCAGCAGCTGTTGTTGGGATTTCACTCCCATACAACGGCCGCCATTGGGCTTCCGATAAAGACGGCTCTGGCTGCTGCCCACGTCGCGACGCGATAACAACCAAAGCAATCGTAACAAATACCGGGCCGCTAAGTATCAACCAAACAATTCCCAACAAGCGACACAGACCTTGCCCAAGCAGCGCAAGCGTTAACGATGAGACCAGACAAATTACCGCGAGCATGACAAAGCGCCTTTGAGACTCGCGTCCAGGCTCGGAGGCATTTCGCATCGCCGGCGCAAGCGGCAGCCGATCGCCTTGCCTGGCAGCCTCGCTCGGCAGCACGGGGGCCTCCTTTCGGCCGCCATGCTCCAAGAACCACTTGCGGTCCATCTCCTGTGCCGCTAGGGATCCTCGGCGACGCTCGCGATTGTGCAACTTGGAGAGAATCCATACAGCAGCAACTATCGCAACCAGTTGCAGTACGATCAAAAGCCACGCGATGTCCAGTCCGGGCATCGCGGCGCGCTCTCGCCAAGGCGCATTACCACCCCAGCCACCTCCAGCTCTCAGGCCAAGACCTCCGTGATTGGCAATCCATATCAGCGCCAGCGTGCCAAACGCCGCGGTAACTAACGCTGCGGCGCCCAGCCTCGAGACGCTCCCATCTGAGTTGTAAATGCTCAAGGCCTGATTGAGCGGCACACGGTTGCCCGGCCTGCATGCCTCGGCCATAGCGACCGAAAGTGCCAACAGGCTCAGGCCCCACCACAATGCCACCGGCCACTTAAGCAGCCCCTGGACCGTTAAAATTTGGGGCAGCAGATGCAAACGGATAGCACCGGTGAACAGACCCAGGAGAAGAAGCAAAAAAGCAAACGCGCACCAATCGGCCACGGCGATCACAATCCTCCTCCACCTCGGTTGCGCCACCCCTTGACCAAAACGAACGCGATGACCTGAAAGCATTGCAATTTCCCCTTACCGCCCCAAACGAACAAGCGAGGGCGATGAATTAAAAATTTCAGATGTTGCTTCGCCAACATCCATTAGTCCGGCGGGAAACTGGCCGGCAGGTAGGCCTGCAATCCGGCAACCCACAGTTCTCCCAGATTCCCCGCTCCGATGTGACCCATAACCTGCGTCTAGCGTCTCGCACTTAGCAGCGCAGGGCTTCCAAAGCCTTCTAACTCCTAACTCCCAACTGAATGCGCGTCCAGCCTCTGTCTCCTGTAACGTCAGCGGCGTGCCCTCGTGCTGAAGTTTTTCGCCCGATGCGACCATGAATTCTTCCTACATGTTTGATTATTGATCAGTGCTCCGTGATCATTGTAACCGGTTTTTTCACAATTCGTCGGGCCGCCGCATACCTTGATAGCCGCCAAATGTCCTAAGCAGGGACCCAATCCGTCTGGCACCGAAGGTTAACCAGAGCGTAGCAAGAATACTGCTGGCATATACGAGTCGAGACAATCTCCGGTCCCGCTCGCGTTTAGCGGCATCGAGCCGTTGCGCGCTTAGGCCCGAGGCTTGGGCGAGCTGTGCGACCCGCGTCCAACTGCTGACCATTCGTTGGCGCTGGGCCTGCCCCGCCAAGGCCTCATCCAGCTTGGCCTGAGCGTTATCTCGGGCCTGATGAAGCCGGTGCAGGGAGGTCTGGTCCGCCGACATGGCTCGCTCGGCACGAATCTGGCTTGGATAAAACCGGACGGCTAGGTAGCAGAAGATGGCAATCGCGGCGGCGGTAAACAGCAGAAAGGGATGTAGCCAATTCTTGTTGGGGGAAAACCATCGCGGCCGATGAGCCCGGATGCTTACGTTGCCATGTGGCCGCGGGCAGGGCGCAAACAGCGCCCATCCCATCCAGATGGACGCGGCCTGAATTCCTAGCCAGAGAACTCCGAGGGCCAAGACCGGTAAACTCAGGCGACCCCCGGGAAACAGCAAGTCGCGAAAGAACAATCGAGCTTCGCCCCTGAAAAGCATCGCCATCGGTACGCTCGAACCAGAAATTGCCACTGCACCCAACAGGTAAGTGGAAAATAAAGAGAAATAGGCCAGCATTAGGACGGTGCCAACGCGGGGATATCGTTGTGATAATAACGCCGCGCCGCGGCGGAGGGGCGGGACCACAGCTATCGCAAGCGCGACTGGTACCGTGCAAGCCAGCAACCAGAAGATCGGCCAAAGAATCAGCGCCTGATATTGGCCCACCGAGGCTCCGCCGCTGGCGAGGAGACGCAATGGAGCCCCTACCAGCCCCGCACCGATGTAGCCGCACGACGAAAAGAAATATGTGCCTCCCATCTTCAATTCGCCTCTCCGCAGCCACATTGACAGTGATCCATAGTCGCGGCGTAGTGTCGAATCGCCGCCGCCGCCCGTGCGGGGAACTGTTTCCGCGTCATCAGTGTATCATATTGTGAAAGTGGTCCTCCGCCGGTGGAGGCCGCCGAAAGCGCCCTATTTATTGCAGACAAAACGTCGTACGCAGTGCCGGGACCCGGCACCGCCGCGTTTAAGCCACTGGAAAAAGCGGAGTCGAACGCCGAAGAAAGAGCTTTCGCCTGGCTACCAAAGATATAGTAAGAAGTTAGCGCCGAGGCGGCCGCACTGATCGCCCCCGCGGCGATACCACCCTCACCCTCCATCGCGGCAACGCCGCCGGAAACGGAACGAGATTCGCTTGCTCCGTGGTACGCCGACTCGAACAACGGACCGGCCTCGCGGAAAGTAAGGTTCACCACGGCGGAGGAAAGAGAGGTTCTACGGCGCTTGCCATGCAGCTTTGGTTCTGAAATTGTTTCAGCATTTGCAACCATACGCCTGCCTAAAAGCCCACCTATTCCAAAGCACGGATTCTAACCAGTCCAAAGTGAATTCACAAAAGCTGCATTCGCACGCATTCGCACGGATGCCACACGCCGTCAGTTGTCTCCCAGGCTCGGACATCTCCGTTACTTCCACCGCCGCTGGAATAGCTTCCCAGCCCCAACGACCTTTACCGGGGCGAGGCTTGCATTCGCTGGAAGACTTCGCTTTTGCACGGCGCACGTGCGCCGGTACATCTGTTATAATTTCTCTGCTTCCCATCCCTCGTACTCACCGCCACACTCGGAGGCGATGAACCGCAGTACATTACATAGATGGGCGATCGCCTCCTCCGTCGGCACGATTTTGCAGATGGCACGCAACACCCAATATTCCTCGCTATTCCTCTGAACGGGTTTTGCGACGGAAGTTCCGATGTGCCTCATTATTCGGTCCCGCGCGGCCTCGGCCCCAACGACGCCGGGAAACTTAAACCGATGATGGAGGATGCATGGCTTTGTCATGGCCATTCCGGCCCCGCGAAGCTGCTCCAGCCGCGCTGCGTCGGATGGGTTTAGCACTCGTACTGCTCGAACCGCCGTCATTGGAAGAGGTGCTTCGGCTGCCGCCGCAGGCCCAACGCCGTCCGGGAGGCCGGATTGCCAACTCTTGGAGATCAATGCAACCGCCGAGGCGACTGATGAAATACCCAGCAGGTCCAAACGCTCGAGTTCCATCCGCATTGCTATGCCGGGTTGCGGCGAACCATTCCGCGCCGCCAAGATTGCAAGATCGCTCCTTCCGTTGGCGGCGGCCAATTCGGTGCATCCCCAATTGTAGCTGTTGCTTCCGGCCAGACTCAATCCTTTTCCAACGGCCCAGCGCAAGCTTCCTTCCGATCCGGTCGCACAGGACCACATGACCGGGTTCATGCCGAAGGCGTCTCGGCACTCGAACTCGTCGGGCACCATCTCAAATAGAGCATCAAGCAGGCCCAAGTCGCTCCGAACGCAGGCTATCAGAACAATCGCGCGAAGCGACGGATTTCCGAGCCGGGCCGGTTGCGGGGCCGGTTCCGCGAGCGCTGCCTGAATTCTCTGGCGGGCCGCGCCGGATCCCTCTTCCAGTAATGCGGTGCCCTGTGCCACATTGTCCGCCCCTAAGGCGAACTCAACCGACACCTTCGAAGGACTGGCGGAGACCGTCGTGTGGCGGTCCGCGCAGAGGGCGGGAAGGCGTACCCCCTCGGCACTGGCCAGCCGATCAATCGCGCCAACCGCTCCTGACCAAAAATATCCCCATCGCCTCGCCGCAAGGCAGAAGCTGAACCCTATGCACGCATCGGCTTTTAAACGCTGTTCCATCGAAAAAGCTTCCAAAACTTCCACCTTCCGCCAAGCAATATAGGATTGCCTAAATGGTCCACGAGTGCAGGCCCATTGCAGTACAGCCCGCGCACAAGGCCCTTCCGGGACGGCCGTGCTGCGTACGCGCTGTAGCCGCTCGGAGGCCGCAACATGCACGGTAGGCCGTCTACGATCGATCCGCCCGCGCTTTCTGGCACGCTTGCGCAAGCGCCACCCCGAATTTTGGGGCTCCGGCGGTTTGGGCCTCTGCGGCGAGTTCAGGGTACCCGTTGTGCTTCGCCAGGTCGGCGCACCCCCAGCACAGCTTGCTAACACCCGCCACATCCAGGCCGTTGTCAATGCCCCAGCGGAACGCGTTACTGCAGCCCAAGGCGCAGGCCCAATGGAGGATCGTCATGCCAAAGACGTCGCCTCCCTGGCAGTGGCCCCGGATCGCTCGCCAATGGGTGTCAAGCTGATCAAAATCGTTATTCACCATTGCAGACATTAATGCAGCGCGGTGCCCGCAATGATCTACGGAAGTGACTGGGGAAGCCAAGCCCTCAACACTGGGCGAACCTACCGTTTGTGGGGAGAGCCTCTTAATAGAACCATTGGCGGCGCTTCCAATCGCATAATTCGCGGTGGCTGATATACCGTTCACAAGCACGCGGCTATCGGCATCTTTCCAAATGGTGCCTATGTGCGACCCGGCCAGCGCAATTTGCGAACAAACCGATTCAAGTGTCCCCATCCAAAAGGCCGGTAAACGGCGGTTGTAAACCCGGAACACAACACCGAGGGCGACATTTTTGCTGAGAAGACCATCACTCATCTGAGCTTTACCCTCCCATAAATAGGAATGGCGACAATTCAAACGCCTCGTCGCCTGCCACAGCCGCTTTCGGCAACGCCGTTAAGTCAATTAAGCCGTCCGTGAGCAATGGCAGGCGTTCATCGCCCCCACCAGTCAGAATGCCGTCAGTACCAAGCATTGAATCAAGATTGTCAAGCAGCGCAGGATCAAGCTTGGGGATATCCTCAGGGGCCCCATCTTTAACGTCGTAGTCCAAGGTCCACTGATCTTTACCATCGGGAGTGGCCGCCCGTCGGCGATTGCATAGGTCCGGCCCTCCGAAGTTCCCAGTCTGGTCCATCACTTCCTGTTCCGCGGCGCGGAGCGAGCGATTGAGCCCCGCTCTTGTCTCGGGCATTATTCCGGCGTCAACCGGAAACACTGTAATTCGGGTAGTCGGCTCGGTCATAGTGAAAAAATAGGGATGGCCCGGCACCAGCCGCTCACCTAATTGCACAGCCGACCCAACATACGAAGCGCCGTCGGCTGGCGTGATCCTGTATACAAAACCAATAACGTCCAACCCCAACGGATCCACCACGTTCACTGGATTGGATTCCACAAACTGATACGTATTGGGACCGTTGATGTAACCTGCGGGATCCTCGTTGATCCAGCGGCCGAGCGATGGCGAATAGTTGCGATGGCGGGCGCTAAGCTCAATGATCAATGAGCAATGATCAATGAAAAAATCGTCGGATACTTCATATTTCTGATCCGTGATCATCGTTGGTCCTCCGCTTACCTCCGCTGCCTCCTGATACCATTTCCGACGTTACCACCACCCCTGCGGAGCGGCCTGTCGGAGCCAGGCGCAGCAGGGGTGCGGGTAACTCGGCGGCGCGAAATTGTAAGCCTGCTTCCGCCG
>JAJZDN010000010.1 GCA_021805985.1 Planctomycetota bacterium
TTGGAAATTTCATCGTTTCTGTCATACTGTTACCCATGGTGGCGTACTCCTAAAAAAGAACATTGAAAACACCCTTTAGGTTACGCCGCCTCTTTTCTCCCGTCCACAACTTTTAATAGTAGCCCTTCCATGTTCCAGATTCAGCACTTAGAGTCCCACGTCATATCCTCCATTACCTCCACTGCCTCTGTGGTTAAATACCGTTACGTTGATTCACAAGAGGAAGCGGAGGCGTTGCTCAATGACCAGTGACCAATGACCAGTGAGTAATGGTGCGCCGTGATAAGGCGTTAGTTTTCAACGGGGATAAACCCGTCCGGCAAGGTAATCGTTCCAGCCGGTAGCAATCGGGACGGCAACGGAGGTAACAATGTTGTCGAAGCTCTCGATGGAAAGTCCGCATTAGGCGGGCCGCGAGCTGACAGGCCGCAATGTAATGTGAACACCGAGCAAGCCTCGAAAGTGTCAATGCAGGAGCCGACCCCCTCATTATTCGGGGAAGGCCGCCGTCGTCCGGGCACGCTGTCATGCAGCAAGAACGATCCCGCCCGGATGAACCTGCCGGGGTATTGGTGGCAGCATGTCAGCACAGGAAACTAAACGCAACACGGGAAGCCCCAGCGGTGGGAGCGTGTGACTCTCAACCGGAACATCCGCAAGGAAAGGTTTCGGGCCGAACTGGGGTGGCGGAAAGGCTCGTAGTACCGCTGAAGTTCCGATCAAGTCGGGATGGAGGGTGGGGACTGTTGAACATGACGCGTCTGCACGCAGCCATCCGTGTGCGAAAGCAGAAGGAAGACCACCGTACTCCGAGAGCCGGATGCGAGAAATTCGCCCGTCCGGTTCGATGAGCGGGAAGTGGAAACGCAGCATGGATGGGACACTGAGGCACCGGCATCCGAAAGGGTCGGCAAACCGCTATGCCCAACCTAAACCACCGCGCCACTTCTCGACTCTACAGCAATAACGACGGGATTTACCACCAAGGTACAAAGACACAAAGGACTATTGAACAATCCACAGATTTTGCAGATTAACCAGATTAAATAATTAAGCCGGCATTAAGGAATTGAATGCTGGGGGGTCTGCCCAACGAAATTGGAGCGCAGCGCTTAAAACTTCCTAACTCCTAACTCCTGCGTTCTCGCACCAACTCCTCCCCTTCTTCGTGTTCTTCGTGCCGTTGTGGTAAATCAGCCCCGTCACCGTTAATCTGTGCAAATCCGTAAAATCTGTGGATTCGTCGCCCCTCATCTCGTCCTCACCCCAGGCCTGCGTCCGCCATCGCCACCGCTTTAAGCAATGCCGCCGCCTTGTTTAAGGATTCCTGATATTCACTTTCCGGTATTGAGTCAGCCACCAGGCCCGCGCCGGCCTGCACGTAAACGCGGTGCAACGCGGGATCATGCGCCATGGGTGTAATAACCATGGTGCGCAAGGCAATACATGTGTCCATATTTTTGGCGTAATCAATATACCCTACCGCACCGGCGTAAGGCCCGCGCCGCGTTGGCTCAAGTTCATCGATAATCTGCATGGCCCGAATTTTCGGGGCGCCACTGACCGTGCCCACTGGCAGCGTATTACGCAGCGCGTCAAAACAGGTTTTGCCTTCCGCCAACCGCCCGGTGACATTGGTGGTTATGTGCATCACATGGCTGTAACGCTCCACCGTCATGGCATCGCTGATTTTTACCGATCCCGGGATCGATACGCGGCCCACATCATTGCGCCCCAAATCCACCAGCATCACGTGTTCCGCGCGTTCCTTGGGGTCGGCCAGCAGTTCCGCCTCCAGCGCGGCATCCTGTTCCGGAGTTTTGCCGCGCGGGCGTGTACCCGCCAGTGGGCGGTTGGTAATAACCCCATCCTCCACGCGACACATGATTTCCGGCGATGAACCCACCAGAATACAGCTTGGACTGTTTAGGTAAAACATAAAAGGCGACGGATTTATGATGCGTAACGCACGATAAATATCAAACGGATCAGCCTTGGTATCCATATTCAGGCATTGCGATAAGACCACCTGAAATATATCACCCGCCTTGATATATTCCTTCGCCGCTTCAACCGCCTTGTGAAATCCGGATGCTGAAAAGTTGCTCTCATACTGGGGCTTAATATCCGCATTAAGCTTCAACATGCCCAGGTGCATTGCCGCCGGCGAATGCAGAGATTGGACCATCCCGGCAATGCGCGCAAGGGCACCGTTGTACAAACTTTCCAGGTCGGAATGATCAATGCGGACATTGGCCACCGCCAGAATCGTTTTTTTTACATGGTCGAAAATAATCACGTCATCATAAAGCCCAAAAATAATGTCCGGCAGGTGCCGCGTGTTCGGCGGAGGGGAAGCCAGTTTTTCCGGCTCCAGATAGCGCACCGTGTCATACCCGGCATATCCCACCGCACCGCCGGTAAATGCCGGCAGGCCGGGCAAGCGCACCGCTTGGGAACCGCCCAATAGTTTTTCCAATTCAGCCAGCGGATCGGATGACTGTGAAACTTTCTTCATTTCACGTGGGGTACCGGGGTGCTGTGAAATGGTGATCTGTTCACCGCGTGCTTCAAACACCGTTGCCGGGGCGGCTCCCAGAAATGAATACCGCGCCACACGTTCTCCACCCACCACTGACTCGAGAAGAAACGAATACCCGGATGTGCCGCGCAAGCGCTGATACGCCGATACCGGCGTAAGATAATCCCCGGCCATCGGCACATATACCGGTACAATGGCACCCGGCGTAGAGAGTTTTTTAAAATCATCCAGTGACGGTACGGCAAAATCTCGCGGATCCAAACTCAACGTCAACTCCTTGGCACAGCCGGCAAACTCCAAGTATTCTAATGCCACCGCCCAAAGTTTTGAACCCAATGAAAAATCCCGACGAAAAATCCCAGCGAGAAATCCGTGGGTGAAAATCCCCTGGCAATCTGTACCTTGCAACTTTGCGCACAATCTGCCGTTTTATTATCTGGAAGAACGTCGCCGCACTGGATATACTGCCCGGAGCCTGTCCGAGCAATGGCCGTCGCCGCCTGATGATTACTTGGACCGCCGGCTCTCGCGAGCAGGCTGCGCGAAATGGGCGACACCGCGGCGGCCTACCGTTTTGCCGGAGCATAAATTTGGCTTTCTTAAATTTCCATCCCTCCTGCGGGAATAATAGGCGGACGCTTCTGGCAACCCTGGTCCTGCTGGCCTCGGCGATGCTGCCCGCATGTTCGAAGCCGCCCGCGCACGTGGTGGCCGCACCGCCGCCGGTGAAAGTTGTTCTCGCCAAGTCGGAAGATGTCCCCGTTGATTTAACCAATATAGGCATTGTCCAAAGCGTGGCCTCGGTAACGCTGGAAACGCAGGTGGACGGTATTATTAATGCCGTGCTTGTAAAACCTGGAGCCAAAGTGCGAAAGGGCCAGATACTTTTCACACTGGACAATCGCCCCTTTGTGGCTGCCCTTTTGCAGGCCCAGGCGAATCTGGCCCAGGCGCAGGCCAACGTCCTTGTTGCCCAGGCCAAACTGGACGGTTATCAGGCGGCTTATGTTGACGCCGCCGCAGACTGGCAACGCGCGCAAAAAATGGGCATCACCAGCGGTGCGCTGGCGATTACACAGTTCGATGCCTACCATTCCACCTTTGATCAGGCCAAAGCTAATGTGGCCAATGGCAAGGCGTCGCTGGTGGCGGCCCGCAAAGCCGTAGATTCTGCCAAAGCGAATGTAACCACCGCACAAATCAATCTTGGTTACTGCACGGTTCGCTCTCCGTTGGATGGCAAAGCCGGCAATTTACAGGCCTTTGTGGGCAGCAATGTAAAAGCCACCACCACCAATCTTCTGGTCATTAACCAGATGCAACCGATTTATGTTTCATTTTCCCTGCCACAAAGTGATCTTTATCAAATTCGTAAGGCCCAGCAAACGGATTCCAAGTTGCCCGTTTACGTTCGCGCCCATGGAGATCCCGGGCCTCCGTCGCGGGGTTTTTTGAGCTTCGTGGACAATGCAATAGATGATTCCACTGGCTCCATTCAACTCATGGGAACATTCGCCAATACCCATGAAGAGCTTTGGCCCGGAGAATTCGTCAATGCCACATTGCAGGTGGCGGTGCAGAAGCACGCGGTGGTGGTGCCGATTCAAGCTGTGCAAACGGGACAAAATGGTGTGTTTGTTTTTGTCGTTCAGAACCATGTTGCCCGGATGCAATCCATCACTGAGAAGTTTTCCTATAACGGTATGGCGGTTATCAGCAAAGGATTGTCCGCCGGTGAAACGGTTGTCACCGATGGTCAGGAAAATGTTATTTCCGGCCAACGGGTGGAAGTGGTCACTAAGGGGCTTATTGCTCCGGCGGCCTCCGCCTCCCAAGCCAGTGCTGATCAGCCTGATGCGCACGGCGGTAGCACTAAGCCAGCTACTAAGCCGTCCGCTGGGCCAGCAACTGGGCCAGTTACTAAGCCGTCCGCAAGCACAAGCAAGGGCCGCCCGTGAATCTATCTGAATTTTTCATTCGCCGTCCCGTGGCTACGACGCTCATGACCGTCTCATTGGTTCTGTTTGGAATCATGGCTTATTTGCAGTTGCCCGTCAGTGATTTGCCCGATGTCCCGCGTCCTACCATTGTGGTTAACGCGGGTTTGCCGGGGGCGAATCCGTATACCATGGCCTCATCCGTGGCGACTCCGCTGGAAAAGCAATTTACCCAGATTTCCGGTCTGGATTCGATGACCAGCCAAAGCTCGGAAGGGTCAACTTCCATTACGTTGAATTTTGCGCTGCATCGCAACATTAACAACTGCGCCCAGGATGTGCAGTCCGCGATTTCGCGGGCGATGGGCCAATTACCCCACAATATGCCTAACCCGCCAACCTATCAGAAAGTGAATCCCGCCGATCAGCCCGTACTATTTCTGGCATTGGAATCCAAGACGCTGCCCATGTATACCGTTGATGATTACGCGGAAAATCTGCTGGCGGATTCCATCTCTGAAGTGGATGGCGTTTCAGCGGTGAATGTGTACGGAGCCCAAACCTACGCTGTGCAGATTCAAATCAACCCCAACGCCCTGGCCGCTCGGGGCATCGGCGTCGATCAACTTACGCGGACCATTCAAGCCGCCAATGTCGATCAACCCACGGGTATCCTCTGGGGAGCGCATAAATCTTATCAGGTATACTCCAGTGGCCAGTTGACCAATGCGGCGGCTTATCGCTCGCTGATCATCCAATACAACAAAACAACGGGGGCGGTGGTGCGACTGGATCAGGTTGCCCATGTCATGAACAGTGTGGTGAATGACAAAATAATGGCCTGGTATTATTCCGACGGAAAATTCAGCCGCGCCATTATCCTGGCTATTCAGAAACAGCCAGGCGCTAATACCATTCAGGTGGTCAATAACATCGAAAAGCTGCTGCCGAAGTTACAGGCAAGCATTCCGCCTTCCGTAACGCTTACCACCATGTACGATAAATCGCTGGACATCCGTCAGGGCGTTTTTGACGTTAAATTCACCCTTATCCTGGCCTTGTCGCTGGTGACGCTTGTGATCTTCGGCTTTTTAAGAACTATTCGCGCCACGATCATTCCCGTTGCCGCCATGCCGCTGGCCATCATCGGCACGTTTGCCGTCATGTATGAAATGCACTTTACGATTGATTATTTTTCGCTTTTGGCGTTGACGCTGGCGGTGGGTTTTATTGTCGATGATGCCGTTGTCATGCTGGAAAATTCATATCGGCATATTGAAATGGGTAAAACGCCCATGCAGGCCACGCTCGACGCCTCTCGCGAAATCGGTTTTACCATTATTTCCATGACGGTGTCCCTGGTGGCGGTGTTTATTCCGATCATTTTTCTGGGCGGGCTTATTGGGCGACTGCTTAATGAATTCGCCATCACCCTGGCCGCCGCCATATTATTTTCCGGCGCCATTTCCCTGACCCTTACGCCCATGCTTTGCAGCCGGATGTTGAGAGACCAGCGGGGCCAGCGCCACAATTTTCTATACCGTTTCATGGAACAATTATTTGATACCTTCCACAAAGTGTATCTCTGGATGCTTCGGGGCATGCTCAAGGCCCGTCTGCTGGTCGTGATACTTTCAGTGGCCACGTTGTATTTGACCATCCATTTACTGATCACAATTCCCGAAGGTTTTATTCCCGCAGGAGATAGCGGACATATTCTCGTGGCCACGCAGGCTCCAGAAGGAATATCCTTTCATTCACTGGTAAAGCACCAGTTGGCGCTGGGCGAGTTGGCGAAAAATAATGTCAATGTTAATAATTTCATGTCCTTGGCCGGTGGCGGCCCATTTGGAGCCAGCAATGGGGGCGACATGTTCTTCCACTTAAAGCCCGCCGGTGATCGACCCCTGACGACCGATCAGGTCATCACCCAACTGCGCCACAAGTTTGCCCGCGTGGTGGGCATCAAGACGTATATGCAGAATATTCCCCCCATTAACGTCAACGGCCAGTTGACCAAAGCGCAATATCAATTCACACTGCTTTCACCGGATACCACCGCACTTTTCAAATATGCGCCTTTGCTGACCGCCAAACTCCGCAAACTTCCCGGCCTGCAGGAGGTCAACAATGATCTGCTGATTAGAACACCCGAAGTCAACGTGGTACCGGATGATAATCAAGCGCAAATTCTTGGGGTAAGTCATCAGGCGATTGAAGATGCGTTGGGGTTGGCGTACGGCCGGGAACAGATTTCCACCATTTATGATCCCCAGGCGCAATATGAAGTCATCATGGACGCCGAGCCAAAATACCAGCGAAATCCGCAGGACCTTTCGCTGTTGTACGTTACTTCCAACACCGGGAAATTGGTTCCACTCAATGCGGTAACGCATGTCACCAAAAGTCTTGGCCCGCTGATTATCCATCAGACGGGCATCTTGCCGTCGGTGACCATCTCATTTAATGTCGCATCCAATTACTCCTTAAGCAATGCCGTGGATGAAATACAAAAGACCGCCAAGGCGACACTGCCGCCTCAGATCCTCACCAACTTCCAGGGGGAAGCTCAAATATTTAAGCAGGCGGTGATCAACATGGGGGAGCTGCTGCTGATTGCCATCGTGGTCATTTATATTGTACTGGGCATACTGTATGAAAGTTTTATTCACCCCATTACCATCCTGACGGCGCTACCCTTTGCCGGTCTTGGTGCCCTGCTGACCTTGATGCTGTTTGGAAAAATTTTGGATTTGTATGCGTTTGTGGGGGTTATCATGCTTATTGGCCTGGTAAAGAAAAATGGCATCATGATGGTGGATTTTGCCATTGCCCGGCGGGCCGCAGGCGATAGTCCCGTTGACGCGATTTACAACGCCTGCAGCGTGCGTTTTCGCCCCATCATGATGACCACCATGGCGGCTTTGTTTGGCACGCTGCCCATCGCTATCGGAGTTGGAGCCGACTCCGACACCCGGCGTCCGCTTGGCTTGGCGGTGGTGGGGGGGCTGCTGTTCTCCCAATTTCTCACCTTGTTTGTCACCCCGGTATTTTATATCTACCTGGAGCAATTCCAGACCTGGCTTAAGCGCCGCCGGGTTGCAGGGGGGAGGAGTTAGGAGTTAGAAGTTAGAAGTTAGAAGTGATCCGTGATCCATGATCCGTGGTCCGTGCTCCGTGCTCCGTGCTGTCCTCGTCGTGTTAAATTTGTCGATGGAATTTGGGAGTGGTTATGGAATTAATGGTTTGTGATCGCAACACTATTGAGCGGGGCATCGTGGTGCAGGGTACGTATGTTGTTATTTCCATCCATGACACTAATCGGCCGCGGGCCTCGGTCAAACGGCAGGACGGTCTGCGGGATGTATTGTTCCTGGCGTTTAATGATGCAGAACCGAGTGCGGGCGTGGCGTTATCGGGGGAAGTTCAATCTATGACAGCTGCGCAGGCGGACCAGATTCGGAATTTTGTTCGTAAGCATGAGCATGAGGTGGACCTGATCGTGGTGCATTGCCACAGCGGCGTATCGCGCAGCCCGGCTGTAGCCGCAGCCATCAGTGATGCCCTGCATCTGGACTCGCGAAAATTCTGGCAGCTCTACACCCCGAACCGGTACGTGTACCACACAGTCGCGGACGCGTTTGAACGCGCTGCGGCAAGGGGATCGCACGGTGCGGAGTAGAGAACAGCAGAGACTAGCAGAGACCAGAAACTTATCAGGGATCACGGATCAAGGATCAATGAGCACGGAGCAATGGTCGCTGATCACTTCTAACTTCTGCGTTCTCGTTATCCCCTGTCACCTCGAACAGCATCCCGCATTTAGCATTTAGCAGCGCCAGCGCCTCCAAAGCATTCTAACTTCTAACTCCTAACTCCTGCGTTCTCGCTATCCCGTGTCACCTCGAACCGCATCCCGCATCCCGCATTTAGCATCTTGCATGTTGCGGAACCGCCGGTGTATCTATTTTGCCCGGCAGGTAACCCCGCAGGTTGCTGAATGTACTGCCAATACTGCATTTTCTGCAATTACTGAAAGCTGCTCTACCGCGCCGCCAAGCCGAGAAAACAATAGATATAACACGCCAAATCGCCAATGGTTTTTCGGTCTTCACCCAAAGTTTCTCGCCAAGTTGCATCCTCACCGGCTTTCGCCATGTTGCGCGCCAGGATATTGCACGCGTCGATAAACACATTATGCGCCCGCGTGCGGTCGGCATCAATTTGCGGATCAGTCGCTGCCGCCGGCTGTTGCGTCCGCACGCGTATTTCGCCATAACGAACCGCTGCCATTATCAGATCGTTTTTCAGATCGTGCAGCTTGGATCGGTTAATCTGCTCATAGATTTCTGCCGCAACTGCATATTCCAGTATTGCCATGCCCAAAGCGTAACTCCGGGTGGTATTGTCGGCAACTGCCATAGCGATGGCCCAGCCGTGACGAGTGGCGTACCGGGGAAAAACGCGGGCTGCAAAATTTGGAATGGCTGAAAGCGGATCGTAATTCACCGGCTGCGCGGGTACGAAAAACTCCTTCCCCGCAACTGTTTTGATCCAATCTTCCGCAGGCGGCCATCATTGTCCGGGAAAGCCGGTATGTGCAATGTAACTCCTAACATCTCTATCCCCGTCCCCACATCGATTTTAAGCCTCGATTACCGCGATCCCACGCCGAAGGCATCGTTTCGCACAAAGGCGGCTTCGCCGTGGGTGCCAGCGCAAATGCCCAACGTAATCGCGGTGGAAATATTCATGCCGCCACGATAACCGCCGCCGCGGACAGTTGTTGTCCGTGCATTAGGAATCCGCGGCCGGGGCGTTGAGGAACGCGGGGCCGGTCGCTCAGGGTAACGCCGGATCGGAGGCTCCCGTTTTACTTGCGTCGAACTGGGCGGCTGTCCTTCGGCACCACGCCTTCCGGCAGACGCAGGGCACTATTGGCTGCACCGGTTGCCTATTCCGTTGATAAGTTTGATCTTATTTCGTAGCTCCGAAATCAAATATTCCTCTAATGCCGATGCCATGAAGGGAAGGCCACAAGCGTCCAGGTCAACGGACGCCATATAATCAAGAATATACCTCCCCTTGTTGTTTCCACCCATGGTAAAATGGGATTCGCGGCGGCAACGATTCAATCGCCACCACAATCTTTTGCCGATCGAAGATCCGAAAGACGCTTTTCCGATGTAGATCCCGTTTTTCTCCGGCGTGGTCTCATCATGTCCGAATATAAAATACACCCCCCGTTTTTCACTTGTTGGAAAAGGAAAGGCGTCCCAGTTGCCGTGGATGACCTCCACCCAACGCTTCTCTTGGATCATGGTGTCAAATTTAAGTACGGGGACTGCGTATGGTGCAGACAGAAATTTATTAAATGATGTAATGCTGGAGTTGATGATCTCGATCGCCGGTTTGTAAGCGTCGAGTTTGTCGAGTGCATATTGTTGGCCATTTTCCATATCGTTTCTCCACGGCCCGGAAAATACAACGTGGCCAAACCCACGCCGGGGAAAAGCGCGGGCTGCCAAACTTTTGAATAACTGAACGCGGAGTTTGCTTCGCCGCCGCACAAAGGATTTTTCTCCGTCCAATTCCTTTGCGGAACGCCCGCGCCCAAACTGCCAGTCGTAGTTCGGCCTCATGGATCGAAGCTCGGATGGACCTGCCCCTCCGCATTGTTACTTTGCGGACCGGGTGCGATCTGAAGATCACCCGGTGCGGGGCTGTCGCAACTTTCTTCCCGCGAGGCCGCCGCTGGGGGGAAAGCGGCGCAGACCTTTTCCGCGACTTTGATCAGCTTTATGAGTTTTTCCTCGACGAGCTTAACGAACTCGCCCGACCGAACACCCTCCCAGGCTTCCGCTTGCCAGCGTCCATAGGGATGCTCCCAGTATGCGAATGCCGGCCAAGTGTCCGTCCGGTAAGCGAATCCGGGCCGACCATCCATAGACACCGGTGGGGCAAGGCCAAATTCCTTTTGAAACTCCTGCACGACTAGATTTCTGTCAACGGGGCGGTCTTCCTTGTGGTCGATTTTGGCAAGTCCGTACGCAAAATCCCTGAAACCTGGCTCGTCGAACCCAAATCCGATTCTAAGATTGCGATCTGTAAGGTCCGGCGTCTTGAACCAAAAATAGCAACTACTGTTTCCATCTTTACTTGTCTCGCTTAGCTCCCACTCAAGTTCCGATCTATATTTTTCCCCTAATTTTTCGATATTTTCCCTGGCTCCCGACATCAGTTTACTGTATACCGGCCCTGGCCCGGATTGGAGGGTGAAGAATGCCGCCAGATTGTTTTTGCTGCCCGTGATTTCCTCTACCAGATCTTCATGCATACTATTACTCCTTTGGCCAGTCAACTCTTCGATTAGTACGACGTATTGCACTATGGTTTCGCGCACCACGGGGAGCCCGACGGCCGCCTGGTGGCAATCCCTGAGCCAGTCAAGGATGTCCGTTTTGTAAGATATACATTTCAGCGATGCTATTATGGCGGCCGGGACACCGTCTGGCGCACGGCCGTAGAGGGTCAAGTAGAACAACTCTGCCCTTGGAAAAGCTTGCCGGTAACGCACAAGCTGGTTCAGTCCGTCGGGTGCGTAAATTTTATTCTCAATGATGATCGTTGAGTAATTTCGATCCCTTAACAAAATATCGATGCGCCCGCCAAAATCTCCGATTACTGGACCAATTCGGTATTCCGGTTCTACCCTCGCCGAATTGGAATCGAAGCCGCGAATGTCGAACCGGGTGAGGAAAAGGCGCAGGAACATCGCACCCTGTCCATGTTGTCCTTTTGGATCCAGCAATTCGCTCAGAATTGGCGAATGCGTTTTCACCTCATGATGGCGGATGCGCAGTATCTTGAAAATATTAAAATCACAGCCCGTCGCCTTCGCAACGGCCTCGACGCCAGCACGGTGCACTGCGGCGAATTGCAGTAAGCTCCGGCAGTGCTCCAAGTCGGTTGCCGACATTCTTATGCTCCATTCCAGCTTACGCCGCCGCGCCCCCGCGCCACGCGTGCGCCAGTATTGCTTCCGCCCGCGCAGTTACAGCCTCGCCCAGGGGTAAGGCTAACCGGCTGGGCAACTGTAACTGGCTAGCCGCGGTCTGGTCTCCACCTGTGTCTCGCACTTGGCGCCAACGTACCCGACCGGGCCGGCGTCACCCAATCGCCGCTAACGATAAAAAGCGACTATACGTGGCCGGTTCCGAAGCATTTCATGCACACTGTCTTCCTTTCGCCACGACAACCCGGGCAGGGCTTGCCAAACTTGCTCCCGCTCCCATTGCACACTGGGCACCTTGCCATCTTTGTACCTTGGCACTTGTCACAAATTCTCAAAGTCTTCTCCTTTTCCCGGCAAAACTTCCATGGCCAAAGCCACGCCGCAAAAAGCGTGGGTTGCCAAAATTTTGAATCACTGAACGCGGAGTTTACTTCGACGCCGCAGAAGGGTCAAGGAATTCTTTCCCGCCCTGCTCATTTCTTTTAAGCAACATCCCTCTTCGACGCTCCTGCCGCGATCCCGCTGCCGCGGGTTTAATTCCCACCATCTCGGTCAGCGCTCCGGGCTGGCGTGTTTTCCAAGTATCGCGGCCGGCGGCCGGCCATCAACGAACGCAGCAAAGCTCGAACAGTGCCGCCGGCATGACGGCAACATTTTTGGAGGTTTCTTTAGATTCAAAGCTTGCCCCGCAGCCGATTCCCGCGGCGACGATCTAATCCTTATCCGGGGCTTCATGCTCGTAAAATTCTTCGTCGGTCTCATCCGGGTGGATCGAGTGGCTGGAATCTTCGTGCTCCATTTCCCAAAACTCGGAAAACCATTCGCAGTCGTCGGACTCAAGTATGGCGATCAATTCTTCTCGCGGCATTGCGTCAAGCTCGGCGTCGCTGCGGTCAGGTTCAACCACTTCGACATAGCCCCGCAGGGCTTGGGTTTCAAGGCTGCGTAATATTCGACGATAGTTCTTCATGTGCACCCTGCCTGAATTTTGATAAAAAGAGCACCCGTTGCATTTCCCGATTATACCCGAATCCGGTGCGCGTTCGCGCCCGCCACAGTTCACCATGCTGGGGGTTTACGTGCCGCCGCGGACAGCCACTGGCTGCACGCGGAGCATCTCCGCCAACGCTCGCGGCCCGGCAACATTTTTCTCCTGCATCATCGCCAATAAAATCCGGCCTGCTGCTTCGGCATCTTCTCCGGCGTGGTGATGCTGGAACTGGTGGCCAATATGCGCGGCTACGGCGGCAAGGTCGTAGTTTGCCAGCAGCGGCTTGGGCCACACGGCGCGGGCCAGCGCGAGCGTGCACAAGGAGTCGAAGGGCGGGATTTCCAGGCTGAAATGCTTTGCCGTGGCGCAGAGCTTTCGCATATCAAATGAGGCATGATGGGCGACGACGATATCCGCGGCGGCTACGCGGGCGAATATCTCTGCGGCGATCTCCGGAAATTCCGGGGCGTTGCGCACGTCCAGGTGGGTTAGGCCGTGGCAATTGGCTGTCCAATCTTCACGGAACCAACCGAAGCCTTTCGGTGGTCGAACCAACCAATACTTCAATTCGGCCAGCCTGCCATCCTCAAACACGGCGAGGCCCGTAGCGCAAATGCTTTCGTCGAAGGTGTTGGCGGTTTCAAAATCAATGGCGACAAATTTCATGCGACCTCCATTTGGCATAAAGAATAGTCACGACTCCATATTTCATGCTACCCGCAGCCGCGGACAGTTGTTGTCCGCGCGAAAAGCACCTCCAAAATTCTGTCGGTGCCGGGCCGCCTGCGTTACAGAACCTTCTAACTTCTAAATTCCAACTCCTAACTTCTCCGGGACCGCTGCTTCACTCGCGGCCAAAGCCGAAGTTTCTTGCGCGGCCTTGGCGCTTCGCTTCGGTTTCCTGTTCAAGCGCGGAAAGTAGTTCGGCGTGCGTTACGTCATTACTATCACTGGAACTAAGGTAATATATCGCTTGGCGGACCGTGGCAAAATCGCCGGGGGTTAGATCGGCGATGCTGGTCAGGCGGCGATTGATGGGTTCGGTTATTGGCTCCGGGCATAGCTCGGATAATACTCTTTGGTAAAACGTCAGTTTGCCGGCGGCGTCCAGATAATCAAATTGCAGCTTGAAGGTGAATCGGCGAATTGTGGCGGCATCCAGCGTCTCCATTAAGTTGGTGGCGCACACCAGAACGCCTCCGAAGTTTTCCATGGCGTGGAGCAATTCATTGACTTGCGTAATTTCCCAACTGCGGTGTGCCAACTGTCGGCTGTGAAACAGGCCGTCGGCTTCGTCGATAAATAAAATCGCCCGGTCTGCGGCGGCAGTGCGAAAGGCTTCGCGGATATTCTGTTCTGTGCCGCCGACATAGCGGCTAAGCAAATCGCCGGCCATGCAGGTTCGCACCGGACAATCCACTTCGCGGCCGAGGAACTTTACGAATTGGGTTTTACCGGTACCAGATGGCCCGAAAAGTAACGCCGACAGGCGGGGAATGTCCTGGCCGGTTGTATCTGTGGTAAAACCAGCCAACTCCTGATTGCGGCGAAATTTACGGATGGCCGCAAGAAAGCTTTGGGGTGAGACTGGGCCGCGCACATTCAGCCCGGCCAGCGCGTAGCCGCCCGTCGCCTTTGCTGCGGCAGCAGTCAAGTCGATGCCCAGAAGTTGGCAGTGCGGTGTTAGCAGCCGCTCAAGCGTATCGGCGGGCAGCGGCGCGGACCCGGTGCCACGCAGGCGGGCGTAGTTTCGCAGGGCCAAATCCACGCCGCCGGCGCTGACCAGAAATTGCCGCGCCAGCTGCTCCACCATGGCATCATCAATTATTTTCTCAAGGTGATACTGGCTTAGCAGATTTTTCCATACTTGGCAGCGTTGCTGGTGGGATAGCGGCTTAAACTCAATGGAATAATCAAACCGCCGGCGCGCCGATGGCGTGAGCCGTTCCGGCAGGCTGTTGGTGATCCAGATGCACGTGCTTTTCACCTGATCCAGAACGGTGTTAAGGGTATCTTTTTTTCCGCCACCAGGTTCTGAATACTCTCCCAGCAGGTCCCCTACACTCCCCGCTGATCCGGCCAGCATTTCATCGGCTTCGTCAATGAGAATGATACTGCGGTCCCGATTCACCTGCCGATCGCAAACTTGCAGCGCTGCGAAGCGCGAGCCGCCGATTTCGCCATCGTAATCTTCCGGGACACGGATGCGGTAAAGGTCCATGCCCAGCTCGGCCGCCAGGGAAACAGCAAACGACGTTTTCCCGCCGCCGGGCACACCATAAAATAATAGGTTCAAACCCCGTTCCGGGTCGCGGCGGCGTATCAGTTCTTTGAGCATTTCTCCGTGCCCCTGCGTGAGCTTGCCGTACATCGCCCAGGGCAAGGCTGGATCGGCGTGACGGACGAAATATTTGGAGGCCAGCGGTTCTTCGGATAGGCCGGTGAGAAATGGCTCTAATTCCGAATTGAATTCCAAGTCATGCTCCAGACAGCCGAGGGTGCGCAGGCGACTGTTCTTCAACAGAAATTTTCCGCCCACCGCCAGCGGCGCTCCCAGCGCCATGCACATCAGGCGTACCCGTTCAATACGACTGCCACCGCCCTGCGGTCCGCTAAAGTCCATCCAGTTCCAGATGTCGGCATGGCGAATGTAGGCAATCAGCAGGAGGTCGGCTTCATGTTCTGTGAGGCAGAAAAATTGAACCATTTCTCCGAATCGCCGGCACAGCACATCTTGGCCAGAGTCTGCTGCGGCTTGCTGGGCCAACCGCGGCAACTGTTTCTCCAGTGCGGCCAGCAGCGGAGGTTTCAGTGTCGCCTGGGCGATTGGGTCGTTCCAAAACTCCATCAGAAGATTTCCCGGCGCACTGTGGCCCGCTTCCAGATGGCTTCTGGTGCGTTCTCCCAAGGCATCCAGCGGGCATGAGGCCAGGGCCAGATCAATAGTTTCACGGCGGCCCAGCACGTAGATAATAAAGTTAAAAAAGTTGCAGTCCTGAATCTTACTTTTTTCCCGCCGAAGAAAATTAAGGACAAATTTGAGCGTCTGGGCGCACAGGAACGGATTGTCGCACAAGCGGGTGCGTTCCGCAGTCGGCTCTGG
Organism: Planctomycetota bacterium; assembly: GCA_021805985.1. GTDB lineage: Bacteria > Planctomycetota > Phycisphaerae > WQYP01 > WQYP01 > JAMDCX01. The sequence continues at coordinate 15,589 of JAJZDN010000010.1, forward strand.
CAGCGTTTCGGTTGGCTCGCCCGCAGGCAGGGGGGCATCTAAATTCCTTAAAGTGGGCGGGCTAATCATCACGAAATCTCCTTAATAATCAGCGTTCGATTCCTCACGATTGTCCCTTTCTTCAAAAAAGCTCCGTTCGGCACACCCGAACGTTCAACGGGGATATAGTTATCAGGCGATGCGGACAGATGCTGTCCGTGCGAACGGAAAAATATTCTGATTTGCAAAAAATAAGGACGGCGGAGGACGCGGGCGGGGGGTGTAGGTTACGGGTTCCAGGTTACGGGTTACAATTTTATGATTCGCGGGCGGTGACGAACCGGGCCATGTCGATGAGAATTTGTCGGAATTCTGATTCCGGCAGTTCGCTGATGGCTGCAATAGCCTGATCCACGAGTTGCTGGGCACGGTTACGGGCATAACGTATGGAGGGACTGGGGATCAGTAGTTGTCGGGCGTTATCAATGCGATCTGAGGCGTCCGATTCCAGCAGGCTGATCAGCAGTTGCTGATGGGTGGGGGCGGCGGTGGCAAGAAAATGAATCATCGGCAAAGTTAATTTGCCTTTTTCAATATCGCTGCCCAAGGTTTTCCCCACGGTTTTCTGGTGGCCCGCAATATCCAAAATATCATCGATAATTTGAAACGCCATGCCGACATCCCGGCCGTAGTTGCCCAAGGCCTCCACCGTCGCGGCATCGGCATGGGATGCCCAGGCTCCCAGTCGGCATGAAGTTTCAATCAGGCTGGCGGTTTTGCGGTAGATAATGTCAAAGTAAGTTTGTTCGCTTAACTCCCAGTTGCCCCGATTAAAATTCTGCGTAAGTTCACCTTCGCAGACAATATTGGTGGTGCGGCCAATGGCGCGTGAGGCAATCTGGCTTTCCAGGGAACTGCAAAGATGATAGGCGTGACTGATTAACAAATCACCCAGCAGCACCGCCGCTTCATTGCCGTGCAAGTGATTAATGGTAGCTCCGCGCCGGCGGATTTCCGCGTTGTCCAATACGTCATCATGCACCAGCGTGGCAACATGAACCATTTCCACCACGGTGGCGATGGTGATATGTGCTTGACCCAGCGGCTTATCATCGTTGCGTGCTGCCAAGCCGGAAAGAAAGACCAGGACGGGGCGTAACATTTTGCCGCGAAATCGCTCCACATGATTCGCCAACTTCTGCACATGATCCAGATCACTGGTCAATTCAAGCGCAAATAGATCATTGACTTGCGCCAGGTAAGGCTCAAGTACCTGTAATGTGATCGGCCCAGCCAGAGTGACCATAAAAAGCTCTCCACGAACGGGGGCCGAAAAATCAATACACAATCCAATCCCACGGCCAAGGATCCGTTCAATTCTTATTGAAACTATAGAAAGATTTGACAGGAAAGTCTAGTGACGCGAAATAGGGCCAAACTGCGTTTGCTCGGGTGGTATATTAACACTGCCGGAGAAAAGCTCAACGGTCGCTTCTGAGGTCGCTGTCTGAGGTCGCTTTTCGGGACTTAGACAGGCTCCTAAGGCAACTGAGCCATTGAATCTAAAGGATCGCGCTGCAACGTGGCTCGCGTTTTGTTCATGGATCATTGAGTGATTGCATCTAGCTCCGGCCGTTTCCAAAGGTAATTATTTGCTTTGCAGTCGATAAAGAGCTAGCATTGTGGACAAGTATTCTAAGCCAAAAAACCCAAGGAGATCCAGTCTATGAAACTGTTATGCCTTACCATTTTGGCGCTGGCGGTGAATCTGGCGGCGGGATCTGCCCGTTCGGCACCGGTGGCAGTAGGGGATTCGGTTCATCTTAACTGGCGCACCACTACCGGCATGGCCGTTGTCAATCGGGAGTTGCGGGGGCATTTGCTGGTGGTTGATTTTTGGGCGTCCTGGTGTCATCCCTGTATGCAGGAAGCCCCCAATGTGGCTAAAGCATTTCGGAGGTTTTCCTCTCAGGGCGTTGGTTTTCTGGGGGTGTCCTTAGATGAAGATCTTCCGACCATGCAGCAGACCGCCCAAAAGATCGGGTATGCGTGGCCAGAAATTTGCAGTGGCCTGGCTTGGAGTGATCCTATCGTCCGGAAATGGGGTATAAATGGAATTCCCGCTACTTTTATCATCGGTCCGACCGGCAAAGTGCTTTGGAAAGGTTATCCCATTGATCTGGCGGCGGCATTGAAGGACCAACTCAAACTTCATCCCACGCAAGCGATCCTGGCGAAAAAGGCCGCAGCGCTTCTTGCATCGGCGACGGCGGCGGTCTTGGCGGATCATAATCCGATTCGCGCCTGTCGGGACATCAACAAAATATCTCCCGCAATTCAGCGTGATTCAACGCTGCGGACCGCGGTAAAAAAACTGCTTTTCGCAGTGCGACGCAGCGGTCCCAAACCCGTCCAGCAACTGCGTAAGAACACAGCGGCAATGAATAGACTCTCAGCAATAATTGGCCGTGGAAACGTGATGATATTTCTGGGGCTGTAGGAAGGCAGCCTCGGTTGGGGACCTCATTCTGCTATCCGCAACTGAATAGGCCATCATGGCAACGATCGCGATACGCCCGCTCGGTTTTTCCCTGCATTCTATTTAGGCAAGTCTTATTAATTAACTATCAAAATAGGCACTCTTGCATGTTCGCTGCATGATGATTAATCTTTTTGTCTTGATTGTGATTATATTTTAGTCACAGCGGTGTAAAATTTTGCACAATAGTGGCGTGTGCTTGTAAATTGCGCAGATGGTCTTGGCGGATTGCTGCGGCGGAGGAATGAAATATGGGTGTTGGCATAGTGATCCCACGGGGTAAACGGTTTGGTAATTTGCGGCACATCTTGCCGTTGGGCGCGGCAGCGTTGGCGGGTATGGTGTTGGTTCACCCCTGTGCGGCGGCGACGCCGCAGAGTGTGATCGTGCCGAAGCCGGTTTTAGATACCGGCAGCACGGCGTGGATGATGGTGTCCGCGGCACTGGTCATGTTTATGATACCAGGGCTGGCGTTGTTTTATGCCGGAATGGTGCGAAAGAAAAATGTGCTCGCCACGATGATGCACTCCTATACCGCTTTGGCGGTGGTGTGTCTGCAATGGATTGTCGTGGGTTACATGCTGGCATTTGGAAAAGATCAGCATGGGCTGATCGGTTGGGAACCACGGGACATATTGCTTATTGGCATGAACCCGCAGCATCTGGTGTTGCAGGGCGGCAGTTATATTCCGGAAACGGTATTCTGCATGTTCCAGGCGATGTTTGCCATGATTACTCCGGCCGTTATCGCCGGGTCGCTGGCGGAGCGGATGAAATTCAGATCATTTGTTTTGTTTATTTTGCTCTGGAGCACACTGGTTTATGATCCGTTAGCACATTTTGTGTGGGGCGGGGGCTGGCTGGATAATATGCACGTCGCGGATTTTGCCGGCGGTACAGTCGTAGAAATTGCATCGGGAGTTTCAGGACTGGTCATGGCACTTTTTCTGGGCCGGCGTCTGGGATATCCATCGCAGGTTTTGCAGCCCAGTTCGTTAGCGCTTACGCTCACCGGCGCGGGGATACTCTGGTTCGGGTGGTATGGCTTTAATGCCGGCTCGGCGGGTGCCGCAAACACGGTAGCGGGAGCCGCGTTTCTTAATACGACCATCGCGGCGGCCGCAGCGGGCGTGGCATGGAATTTTGTGGAATGGGTGCATCATCGTCGCCCATCCACGCTGGGCCTGGCATCGGGTATCGTAGCCGGACTTGTGGCCATTACGCCGGCGTGTGGCTTTGTAGCGCTCTGGTCGGCCCCAATCATCGGTGTGGTGGCGGGCGTGGCGTGTTATCTGGCGGTGCAATTCAAGAGTGTCATGGGCTATGACGATTCTCTTGATGCGTTCGGCGTGCATGGCGTTGGCGGATTTCTGGGTATGTTGCTAACGGGCGTATTTGCGGTGGCGGCCGTTAATGGGGTGCGGGGCCTGGTAGCCGGTGATGGTCATCAATTGATGATCCAGTTGACAGCAGCCGTTGCGGCGGTGGCGTATGTGGCTATTGGGACAGCCGTCGTGGGCTTTATTGTGGAAAAAACATTCGGACTGCGAGTATCGGAAATTGTGGAAACAGAAGGCCTGGATCAGGGCATTCATGGAGAAAGCGGTTGGGATATTGGGGCCATGCCGGAAATGGCGATCATGGCTCCGTCGGACGCGGCCTAAAACAGCGCTGGTTGCCGCGAAAGAAAATTGGAATATGTGTTTCGCGTATTTCTTTTTCAGGAGTTGAAAAATGAAGTTAATTATCGCCATTATTCAGCCCTTTAGGTTAGAGGCAGTCAAGCAGGCTCTGACGAATGTAGAAGTATTCCGTTTAACCGTTAGCGACGTGCAGGGGTATGGCCGCCAGAAGGGGCATACGGAATATTTTCGCGGGCAGGCGATGCAGGTGAATTTAATTCGCAAGGTGCGACTGGAAATCGCGGTCAATGAGGCGTTTGTGCAGCCGACGATTAATGCGATCGTGAAAGCCGCCCGCAGCGGCCCGGGCGGGACGGGGCAGGTTGGCGATGGGAAAATATTCGTCATGCCATTAGATAATGTTGTGCGTGTCAGCGACGGCACCGTGGGCAGCGACGCGATATAAACCAACGCCGGGGTGGGACCTACTCCGATGCCCTCGCTTGGGGATTGGCCAATTGGATCAGTTCCACGCCACTAATCGCGAAGTGCCGGCGGCCCTGCGGCTTGCTTAACCCGCGCAAGCCGTCAGCTTTTCCGCCACCTTGGGGTGACCCAAACATTCGATCCTCAGGGAAGTCCGAAGGTATGCACGTCTGGCGTCCCTCCGGCCTTAATGATCTTCTCCCATGCCACGAGCCGCAGGCGTCCCATGACCCAGAATTTTCCCACAGCCTGAAAAAACCGCAGCACCGGCATTCGCTGTCGTTTGGCCAGCAGCTCTTTGGCCAGCGTGAGGTCCGGCCCGAACGAATCTAACTGCGGGGACCCCGGTGTCTGCCCGGCCAGCAGCAATTGCTGGTCAGCACGTTTAATATTGCCACGCTCAATCGCCAACTGGCCAAGAATGCTGTGGGATGTAAATATGGCGTTCCCGTAATTCCAATCGCTTCGGAACTTGGCGGCGGCCCGCAGCAATTGATGTGCGTATGCGGCGGCGTCCTTAGCTTTGCCGGCGGCCAGTGCGGCATCACCCAACGATCCAAGGAGGTAGAATCGGCTTCGGCCTGACTGCGTCAATGCCAAAGCCTCCTTGAAATATTTCAGAGCCTGGGCGGCCGCCGCCTTAACATTTCCACCTCGGGGCACCGCAAACTCGAGGTGGTAAAGCTGGCCGAGACGGTCGGGCCAGTGTGGATTGCGCGGATCCAGTGATGCGCAGATCTTGAGGCACCGGGCTGCCGCGCGGGCATGCTCAGGCGTGTAAAATGCCGCGGCATTGGCCAAGATCCGCACATTTTTCGGGTGCGCGGTGATCGCCTTTTGCCAGAGGCTCTTCGCCTGAGCGTAACCCGCAGGATTCACAAGTGCGTCGGGTTTGGCAAATAGGGTACCTGCGACCGCAGCCTGCGGCCGGTGGGTGATGATCCATGTTATCTGCTTGTCATCGCCTGCCCGTGCCTCGGATGAGACCGGGGCTTTTATGGAATTATAGCCCAGCAGCTCGGTCCGAATGCTAAGGTTATCAGGGTGCGCCTTGAGCTGCTGTTCGAGCTTGTCGGCCTGTGCGGTAGTCAGCCGGGTTCCAGTGAGCGCCAGCATCATTGCGGCGTTCTGCCCGTCCGTGCGAGCCTGTGCTGGTACAGCGCAAACGGCGCATCCCAGGGCAATGGACGCCGTGACTGTGAGCCTTTTGTATGCCATTGGGCTGCCTCCTCTTAGCGGGATTTTTCTTTATTCACTTATTATCAAAGCGCCCTTATAGCACACAAAAATTCAAAAGCCAACACCATACCAAATGTTGAATGTCGGCCAATATTTTGATGGCTACACGTAAGAGTGGAAAATTGTACAGCTTGTTTTCAATAAATCGGATACGTCAAAAGGCGATTGAAATATCCTTTGCAACGCGCAACAACCCGATCGTCCATACTTCCAGCCCGGTGCGTGAACGCTTACATTATTGGATTTTGCTTAACGATCTTAAATATGTATACGAGTAAATCCCCGTGCTGTGCTGGTCGGACCAGATCATGCGCAGGGCATAGTTACCTACGAGTTCAGCGCCACGGGCGGTAATTGGGCCATCATAGGTGGTGCGCACGACCGGCAGCAAGGTACGGCCTAACAGGTCGCGCTCTCCCTGGCAACCGGCGCAGGGGCACATCCGGCGCAGAAATCGCAATTCAAAGTGCGACTTGGCACCGTCTGACCATTCAATATCAAGCGATTCAGATTTTTTCAGCGCAATTCGCACGGGTTCAACTGGCGAAGGATTTTCCATGAAATGTCTTCTCCGGCGAATCAGGCGGCCAATTCATCGACGGCCTGGGCAACCTCCAAGGTGCGTTCGTAAATCGCTTTACCTACGATAATGCCTTCAATGGGAAGATGTTTCAAGGCGCGAATATCGTTCAGGCTGCCCACGCCGCCGCTATGAATGACGGGTATGGTTCCGGTGTGCTCTACCAGTGCTTCCGTCGCGGCGATATTGGGGCCCACCAACGTCCCGTCCCGGGCGATGTCGGTGTAAATAATCGCCGCCAATGGCCATTGCGCGACGTTGCGAACCACTTCCAAGGCCGTTGGATTTTCTGTGCCACTGATGGTCCAGCCATGCGTACCCACGCGGCCATCACGGGCGTCAAGTCCCAATACCAGGCGATTGCGAAAGCGTGTGTCATGCACCATGGCGCGGAACCAATCTCCATCGGAAATCGCACGCGTGCCCAGGATCAGGCGTTTGGCTCCAATGGCCAGGAGATATTCAATAACCTCCTCTGTGCGTATGCCGCCGCCCACCTCCACCCACAGGCCGGTTTCACGGATCAGGCGTTCAATAATTTCCAGATTTACCAGCCGACCATCGCGGGCACCGTCAAGGTCCACCACGTGCAGCCAGCGGCAACCGGCATCTTTGAAGCGGCGTGCAATGTCCAGGGGGTCAACATCATACGTTGTCTGCTGGTTGTAATCACCGCGAAACAGCCGCACGACGCGTCCCCCGCGTAAATCAATGGCCGGTATTAATTCAATGCTCATGAAGTTTTAATTCCTGAAGTTATCTGTTGCTGATTCCAATCCTTCGGAATCATACGGGATCATCATAAAAGATAATCCATGAATTCGCGAAGTTTTTGCCGGGCCGGCTTTGTCCGGCTTTATAAAGCCGCGAAGTTTTTCAAAATCACGCGGCCCGCGGTCTGGCTTTTTTCCGGGTGAAACTGCACCGCCATGACATTATCTTTACATATTGCCGCGGTGAATTCTCCGCCGTAGTCAGAAGTTGCCGCGATCTGGCGGGCATCTTTCGGGCGGACAAAATAGGAATGAACGAAATAATAATGCGTTCCGGGGGCAACATCCTTGAAAAGAGAACACTGTTCCCGCGGCTGCACACTGTTCCAGCCCATGTGGGGAACCTTCAAATTCGCGGGGGGATGGTCTACGGTAAATCGGATGCAATCTCCCGGCAGAATTCCCAAGCCGACATGTTCGCCGTCCTCATACCCTTTTTCCATCAGCAGTTGCATTCCCAGGCATATACCCAGCATGGGGCGTTGCGTGTTAATGAAATCTTTTATGGCGTCAGCCTGCCCCGAGGATTCCAACAGGGCAATGGCGTCAGCAAAGGCTCCTACGCCGGGCAAAATGAGTTTGTCCGCCCGGCGAATATCTGCCGCGGATTGAATAATTTTTGCCTCTACACCCAGAAGTTCAAAGGCCTTCTGGACGCTGCGCAAATTGCCCATGGAGTAATCAACAATAGCAAGCATGAATATATCCCACACTGCGTAGGGGGGGCTAACAAATAAAAGGCCTGCGCGGGGCATGTTGACCCGCTAAGCAAGCCCATGGAATAAGACGCCGCTGCCGTGAATATCGTTGCCGGCTCGATGGCCCCGCGCCGTCGGCGCGGTAATCGCTTACCGCAATACCACAATTTCAACCCGGCGATCTTTAGCGAGGTCTTTGCGTGAGATCATCCGATGGTCGCCAAAACTTACCGCCGTCATGTAATGGCGGGAGATTCCGTGGTGCGCCAGGAAATTCTCAACCGAGCGTGCCCGGGCCAGACCCAATGCGTAGTTGTTGTGGTAAGGATGATGAATCGGGCGGTTGTCGGTATAGCCTTCAATGCGAATGCGGCGTCCGGAATAACGGGTCCGCAGTTGGTGCACCACCCGTAACAGGGCATGTTCCGCACGGAATTGCAGTCGTGCGCTGCCGGAGGCAAATAACACATCGCTGGAAAGCACAAAGCGCCGAAGTTCGGTTCTGGAGCGCCCGGCGCGATGCCGGACGATCCGGTGGCGGGGGGCATAAGCGTGGCGATGACCAGCGGGGGCATTGCCAAAATTGGGCAACATGCTGTTTTGCGTGGTCGTCGTGCCGGTGGCAGGGGCCGGCGGTTGCTGCGCCGCTGCGTTTTGTTGTGCCGCAGCTGCGGCAATCTGCTGTTGCTGCTGCAATTGCTGACGTGACGCCGCCAAGTTAGCCTTGGCGTCCGCGAGCTGTTGCGCCAGTTGCTGATTCTGCTTAATTAACTGGGCGTTCTGCGTGTGCAGGGGTTGATCGGTGCATCCACCAAGTCCCAAGCCCAGCATCATTACTACCCCGGCGGCAAGTATCCCGCGTGTAACATTCATTTTCGGCATCATAATTCCTAATCTCCTGTGTAATTGTCCGCTCTGGTGCTAAACGCCCAATGAAGCATGACAGAATATGTAATTGTACTTTAACCCTGTCTATAGGCAAGTGATTCAGATTCGCGATTCAGATTCGCGGCCAGTAACGCGTAGGGCGTTTTCACGCTACAATTCCATGAGATGACTAAAAAGCCCGACATCCTGCTAACCCGCGAAGTACGCCTCGCCGCAACCGCGTTGGAAAGTGCACCGGGCGAGGCCAACAATTTCGCGGCCAACCCGCCGCCCACAGGCGTCATGCCGGTGGTGACGTTAGCTGTGCAGGTTGCCGGGCAAGTCAATGCCGATACCGGGATGCTGGTAAATATCAAACATATTGACCAGATTGTTCGGCAGGTTGCCGCTCCGGCAATGGCGGATATGCTTCGGGAGGATATTTATTCGATCGGACCAGGATTACTGCTGATAGAATTGTTTCAACGCTGCGGCGCAGCGCTGGAGCCTTACGCGATAACCGACCTGACGCTCAATGTCAGCCCGTGGATGTATTTTCAAGCCCATGGCGGAGAACTACCTATGATACGAATGGCTCAGAAATTTGAATTTTCCGCGGCCCACCGGCTCCATAATCCGGATTTTTCTGCCCAGAAAAATCTGGAACTATTTGGTAAATGCAACAATCCCAACGGTCATGGCCATAATTATGAATTGGAAGTGATGATCGCCGGGCAACCGGACCCGCACTCCGGGCAGATTATGCCGCTGGGAAGTTTTCAGCGGCTGATCAATGAGCACGTTATTGACGTATTGGATCATAAGCACCTGAATATGGACTGCCCGGAATTCTCTAATTTAAATCCAACGGTTGAAAATATCGCCCGTGTGATTTTTTCTAAATTGCAGGGTGTCTTTCCGACGGGGGTAAAGCTCATCGCGATTAAAGTTTGGGAAACTCCTAAAACCTGCTGCGAAGTTCGGGCGGGATGATGGCCGGTTGCTCAGGCCAGGGCCTTTTCGTGAATCTGATACCGGCGCCCGTCGCGCTTGGTGAAGCGCGTGCCGGGCCGAGGTATAAACTTTTTCCATGACCACATTCCGCATCTAACCACGACGCTTCCGCGTCGGGCTACGGGTTGTTTTTCTGGACGCGTGGCCTGGTAGCGAGAGGCGTTCGGGTAGCTCAATGCGGCAGCGTTGAGTTGTACGTGGAACGTGATGTGATGACACAATGCCTTTCGGCCCGTCATGATCGGCACAGCAATCGCCGCGTTGGATTGTGGATATTTTTTGGAACTGCGTTTCGCATCAAACCCTGATGCCGCTGCGCCAGGCTGCGGTGCGTTTGCCCGGCGCGGACCGATGAAATTACCGGCGGTGGGCGATCGGGGGGGCGTCGGGCAGCGGGATATTATTGAGCGTGAAGGGAATGCGGTACTCATGCCAGCCGGTAAGTACCGTCATCTTTAACTGTGCAGTTGGTTTAAGGGCGCTGGTCAGCGGAATCATGAGCTTATCGACGCCTTTGGGAAGCTGCGCGATAATGTAGCCGCCACTGATAATTTTATGGTTCTGCGTAACCGAAATGGATTGAAAGACGCCGGCGGGTGCCATGATTTCCAAGATCATAAAGCGTGAATGGCGCGATTTTATTATTGGCATAATCCTCATGCGGACATGGGCGGCCTGCAAAGCAGCATTGGAAATATGCTTCTGCACCAAAGTGGCTGGGTTGTTCAAAGTAATGGTTCGAAAAGTTCCTCCCGCCGCCACATCAAACGAACCAATAAGCTCTCTTATCGTGGCCGCTTTCGGGGACGGCGCGGCAAACCGCAAAATGACAGGAAATCCAACGGCTCCGGCCTGCTGCATGCTCTGATATAAGTGTCCCTGCACTTGAATAATCTGCCGAAAACGCGGTGCGATGGGCATAAGTGTATGGCCGGTATTAAGCACTTCCGTGATAATTCTTACATGATGATAAAAATCAGGGTGCCGCAGCAGTTTACTATTGATATTCAGGCAAACGGTTAACCCGAGATGCCTGGCGATGCTGCGGGCGTAGGGTGGTTTGTCAGCGGCAAAAATCAAAGCGCGTGATTCGGTTACGTAAGCGACGTTGGTTTGTACGGTAGGCCGAGGCGTTGCGCTTTGTGCGGGGAGGTTTGATGCGAGGCTCAAGAACAATAAAAATGTCAATAATGAAATCACATATAAAATTGCAGATGTTTTCATGTGTGTAGACCTCCGTGCGAAACGCATGGCAACACTATACCATGGCGGCATCGCGGGCTGCATCGGACGTTCCATCTTTAAAACATTCAAGCTTTGCACAGTTTACTATTTTATCCCGGCGCTGTACGCTATGCCAACTTATCAGGAGAAACAGATGTTAGTAAGAATTAGGTATATCGTTCGCACTATTGTGACGGCGATGGCAGCGGCCTCTCTCTCGGTGACTGCCTACGGGGCGTCAAGGAGCCATGACGGCCCTTTAACCGATTTCGCCTCATTTGCTGCAATAAATTACAGTGGGCACCGATTTGCCGACAATAGAACGACTCCGCTGCTGACGCTTACCGATGGCCGACAGATGGAGGCGGCGGGCGGATTTGCGCTGCGCCGGCAAAATATCGCCGCGTTCCGGGCGGCGTTTACCTATCAGGGAAGCAAGCTTAATAGTGGCGGTGGCGATGGCGTGGCGCTGGTATTTCAAAATGACCCCCGCGGTGTAAAGGCCCTGGGTGCTAATGGCAATGGCTTGGGGTATACCGGCATGGCGCGCAGCGCCGCGTTTGAAATTAATTTATACAACGGTGTCGGGCAGAGTCAGGCCGCCAGCGAAGGCTTGGCGCAGGGCATTACCTCCGGAGCACTTCCGCCTGGCGATCATCAGGGGATTAATATCCGCGCTGCGGGCGCTACGGGAAGATATGACAGCACCGGGCCGGTGAATCTTCGGTCGGGCCATCCCATCCGCATCAAACTGGCCTACAACGGATTAACCTTAACGGCCGTGCTAAAAGATGAAATTACCGGCCAGAGGTTCCTCTGGAGCAGGCAAATCGATATTCCATTGGCGGTTGATGGAGACCGGGCCTATGTTGGCTTTACCGGTGCCAGCGGAGATGCCACAGCGGTGCAAACGGTCAGTGATTTTTCCTTTCACTCCGCCAAGCCAGCAGCTTTCGCGGCGGTATCGCCGGTGGATTTGGTCAATCCATTTATCGGCACGGGTGCCGGCCCGGGCGGCAGCATTAATTTGTTCCCCGGCCCTTCCATGCCCTTTGGTATGGTGCAATTAAGCCCGGATACGGAATCATCGGGCTTTGGCTACCACTACTACCAGCGCCACATTCAGGGCTTCAGCATGACGCATATGAGTGGCCCGGGCTGTAATAATGAAGGGGATGTATTTTTCACCGCCACCACCGGCGCGGTGCATACGCAGGTGAAGAACTTCCAATCAACCTATTCCCATGCCAGAGAGTCTGCCAAGCCCGGCTATTATCGGGTTCAACTGTTGCGTTGGGGTGTGAATGCCCAGCTCTCTGCCACCAATCGTTGCGGTATTGCCAAATTTACCTTCCCTGCGGGTAAGCAGGCCAATATTCTCATTCCCATCAGCCACACGCTCAATTACACCGTGGCTTCCCAGGTACATGTTGTCAACAACCGTGAAATTACCGGTTATGTCGTGGATCACTGCTTTTGTGGCAACAGTCAGAGCTACAAAGTCCATTTTGTCATGCAATTCAGCAAACCCTTTGTCGTAAGCGGTACCTGGAGCGGGGAAAAGGGCGTGGGTAAACTGCATGTGGATTCGCGCAATGTGCATCAGTCCAGACACAACCAGTGGGTAGGTGGGTATGCCAGTTGGCCGGCATTATCCAAAGCACAAAGCATTACCGTGCGCGTGGGTATTTCTTATGTGAATCTGGCCGGGGCGGAAAACAATCTGCAGCAGGAAGTTGCGGGCAAAAGCTTTGAGAGTATTCGTGGTGCCGCTGCAAGGACTTGGAGCCATGATCTTAATGTAGTCCATATTTCCGGTGGTTTGCCTTCGCAGCGGGAAGTATTTTATACGGCTTTGTATCACAGCATGTTAATGCCCAGCATTTTCAGTGATGCCAATGGCCGGTATTTGGGATTTGACGGCAGAATTCACCATGTGGCCGCCGGACATCGTATTTATTGCAATTATTCCGGGTGGGACATTTACCGCAGCGAAATGCCGTTGCTGGCGATCATCGCCCCCAAACGCATGGAAGATATGTGCCAGTCCATTGTGTTGATGTATCAGCAAGGAGGCTGGATTGACCGCTGGCCACAGATCAATCATTACACCAATGTCATGTGCGGCAGTCCGTTGACGACGGTGATGTGCATGGCCTATCTGGACGGCCTGCATGATTTTAATATCAACGCCGCTTGGCAAGGCATGGTCAAAGACGCCACGGAAGCTCCGCCCGCGGGCCGACCCTATCAGGGTGAAAGCAACATTAACTGGATCAACAAGCTGCATTTTGATCCGGATAACCATGAAGGGTATGGATCGGTATCGCAGATTCAGGAAGATTGCGTCGCGTACAGCTCGCTTTACTATCTGGCGAAAGCAATGGGTAAAACCCGTGATGCCGCGATGTTCCATCAGCGGGCTTTGTATTTCCGCAATGTTTTTGACCACAAGGATCATGACTTTCGCCCACGGCTATCCAATGGCCAGTGGCGTAAGCCGTTCAAGCTCACTCAGTCGCATGGATTTGTTGAAGGGACCGCCTGGCATTATCAATGGTTAGCGCCATGCGATATGGCGTGGGTGGTTCATGCAGTGGGAACAGCGCGGTTTAACCGCCGCCTGGAACATTTTTTCAGCTATAAGACCCCCGGCTGGATGGCCCAGTACTACAATCCCTACAATGAAACCGACCTGGAAGCTCCGTTTGAATTCAACTTCTCGGGTAAACCATGGCGTACGCAGTACGTGGTTCGCCGGGTGATCAGGCAGAATTACACGCTGTCCTCCAATGGCGTGCCCGGCAACGATGATTGCGGTGAAATGTCATCCTGGGCGGTGATGAGCATGATGGGGCTGTATTCTGTGGATCCCGCCAGCGGAGCCTATGAACTTTGCAGCCCCGCATTTCCCAAAATCAGCATTCACCTGCACGCACCCTACAGCGGCGGACGCTTTGTTATTACTACCACCGCCAAACCTGCGTTCACGCCTTATATTCAAAGCGTAAAGCTTAACGGTGTCGCGCATAGGCCGAACTGGATCAACATCAAAGCCTTGACCGCCGGCGGAAGATTGACCTACACCCTTGGTAAAACCCCCAACCGAAGCTGGGGTGCCAAACCAAGCGACGCTCCGCCATCGTTAGGTAAAGGGTCGCAATAATATCCGCGCCGGCAACGGATTCCTGGTGACGGCTAGGAGCCTGTCCGATGTTCAGCGGGCTGCGACGGCGTGATTTTTGGTCGGTTGGGGCGCATCGCGTCATAGCACCACATGGGTGCCTCTTGGCGAACAGAGCGCTTAGATATTATCATGTCAATCGTGGTAACATGAAGAGGTGGCGTCTGGGGCAATTCTTAGCCACGGTTGCCCTCGCTGAGGGTCGTTGTAATGGATGTGAAGCGAAACGCCGTTATCATCGTCGGAATCTTCTGCACCCTGCCTGGGTTTATACTGCGCGCCGCGGTAATGAAGGCGGCCGCGTCTGGGACTAATGGAACCTCTGCACCCACCGCACCTCATGCCGATAGGCTGATATTCCCAAAAGGCCAAGCCGAGGTTTCCATACCGTTCACTATCGCCGATGGCGTTCCCGTGACCTCTTCGGTGCGCATCAACGGTAAGTTTTTGGGCCGATTTATCATAGATACCGGTGCGCAGGAGACCTTCATCAGTCGCGCCGTGGCCAATCACTGCCGCCTTCCGGCAGCGTTGCAGCTGCATCTCACCTGCAAACATTGCCGCGTTGATATTCGCCGAGTAAAGCAGTTGCAGATTGGGTCAATCCGGGTTCTTGATGATGCAATTAATACCGAGGATATTGGAAGCGTGACAGATAAGGTGACAAAGAGTGTCATTGGTAGCGTTGGGGGGGATATTTTAGGCAGAATTCCCTTTAGCATAAACTATCGGGATTCCAAGGTGATTTTCTATAATCCGAAATCGTTTCGTGCGCCGCAAGCGGCAACGGAGTATCCCATTAAGATTGCTTTCGGCTCCCCAAAAACAAAGGATGGTATCCTCGCCTCACGATTATTTGTCGGTATGGGCGTTCCTACGGTGACTGGAACGCTCCGCGGTAAGCCCGTCCAGGAGTGCCTTGACACGGGGAGCACCTTAAGGGTAACGCTTATGCCAGCGGTTATCCGAAAAAAACCAGAGATCGTCAACCGGCAACGCTTCGTTATGGGAGTGCGAGACGTCCTGTTGCAGGGACAGTTGTTCGGCGCAAGGCATGTGAGCGTGATCATATTGGGAAGTAAAATTAATAACCCTCGCCATATTTACGCACTCGTCGGGAAGCCTTGGCAACTGGAAAGGGAGCGTTTTTCCGATCCGGACATAATTGTTGGTGGCAGATTTCTGCGAAGCTACCGGCTGACCTTTGATTACCCCGCAGGAAAAATGTGGGTGCAATGGAACCCTCCCCGCTCTTTCAAATGGCAACTTACCCGCGGCCTAAACCCGAATCGCGCGGATATAATGGGTGCAACGCCGCTCATGCATGCGGCATTCCATAATGATTTAGCCGGCGTACAGGCGCTACTTCGTGCCGGGGCCAATCCATTGGCCAAGGACAAGTCCGGTGTTACCGTACTTGATTATGCGGCGATGGGCGGCAACAGCATGATCATAAAATCCTTGCTGGCTGGACCGGCAAAAGCTGACATTAATTACAGCGGAGCGGGCTGGACGCCGCTTGCATTCGCCGTAGTCCATAAAGGCGATGAAGCGGCATGGCGCGCGCTGGTACAAGCAGGCGCGGCGGTTAATCCAAGTCCGAGTCCGGCCTACACGCCATTAGGATCTGCGGTACTAGATGACAATATTACAGGGGTTCGATGGCTGATCCGACACGGTGCCAATGTTAATGGTACGGATCGTGACCACCATACGCCGCTAATGATGGCGGCTTGGACCGGCAATTTCAGAGCGTTCGCGCTACTCCGGGCCCACGGGGCAAGCCTTTTTATAAAGGGCCACCACGGCAATAATCTTTTGTCCGCCGCCGCAGCGGGAGGACAGGTTGCAATGATCAAATTCCTGCTGTCAAAGGCGGGCGGCAGCTTTGCTGTCAATAGCATCAAT
This sequence comes from Planctomycetota bacterium, assembly GCA_021805985.1. Classification (GTDB taxonomy): domain Bacteria; phylum Planctomycetota; class Phycisphaerae; order WQYP01; family WQYP01; genus JAMDCX01. The sequence continues at coordinate 31,702 of JAJZDN010000010.1, forward strand.
GCATTTGGAGAAACACCGCTTATCGAGGCGGCGGGCTCCGGCGAATTGAAGGCCGCACGCCTCCTTTTGAGATCGGGGGCGAATGTCAACCTCATCGCAACGGGAAAGAACAGCAAAGCAGCGCTTTCCTATGCGGTGCAACACGAGCAACCCAAGATGCTCGAACTTCTGATCCGCCATGGCGCAGAGGTTAACGGCGGCGGCCTGCTTGGCCCAACGCCATTATTAGCAGCCGCAGTTGCGGGAAACACCGGAGACATCCGGGTCCTGCTCAAAGCCGGTGCGGACGTCAACGCCCGCGACCGGCAGGGGGATTGTGCTCTCATGGGCGCGGCGGGGACGGGCTGCGCAGAACCGGTGGCGATACTCCTGGCGCACGGTGCGGATGTCAATGTCTCGGATAACGCTGGCCGCACGCCGCTGATGGCTGCGGTGGCGGAAAATGGGCCGGAGGCGGTACACGCATTAATTAAGGCGGGAGCCAATGTGACCGCAAAGGCCGCTGGCAAACAATTAATTAGTGCGATCGATATCGCTGCAGAGAAGGACAAGCGAACCTTGATTAGCGAGCTTATCCGGCACGGTGCGAACGTTAATGCGACCGATGCACTCGGGCGCACGCCTCTGCTTTTCGCGGTCGCCAATGGACATCCTCGCGCCGTGTCGGCGCTTATCAGATCCGGTGCCGATGTCAATGCCCGAATTGCGGCATCGAACAACATGGACGTGCTCGAATTCGCTGCACAATATGATGACACCCCGCGCATTGTGCATATTGTGCATAGGCTGATCCGGCACGGAGCCAAGGTTAACTACTCCGACCGCCTCGGGCACACAGCCCTCATGATCGCCGTCGTACATGGAAATTTATTGGCGGCGACTGAGCTTATTCAAGCCGGGGCGAACATTCACGTAAGATCACAGAACTCCCGCCTTGGCGTTGTAGGCCTCGCCGTGGCCCACAACCACCCTAAAATGATCCCGTCGCTTGTAAGCCACGGGGCCAAGGCGGATCAGCGCTGCGCACTAAACCGCACACCCCTGATGATCGCGGCATCCAAGGGCTTTCTTGCTTGCGTTCATGCCCTGGTGAGAGCTGGGGCGAATGTGAATTCACAGGATGATAATGGCTACACGCCGCTTGAGGCTGCCGCGGGCGATGGCCACGCCAAAACCGCCGCATTTTTGATCCACGCGGGGGCCAAGGTGAATCTGGCTGATCACTTCGGCATGACGCCACTGGATTATGCCTGTTTGGCAAAGCACCCCTCCGCGATGGTGAGACTACTGCTGAAGGCGGGAGCAGATCCGGAATTGAAAGATAAAAAAGGCCGCAACGCCCTATACTACGCCGGCAAAAGTGGTGGCGGAAAATCGATGGCGCTCGTTGGCGCTGCGCTTGGGAGAAAGATATCCGAGGTGCGGCCTGTAAAGATAAAATAAACTCTCGGCGCCTCCACCATCCGTGGGGAATGGGGCCCAAATGCTGCCCCAACGCCTGATTCGCTGCCTTGGCACCGCCGCAATGTTGCCGAGATCGCTAATCGAATTAGCCGTGAATGATTACCGCAATGTTTTGTTTTACCGGAGCTTGGGATGAAAATTTGTGGATTGTCGCGACATGTGGTTGTTGGTATGGCTTTGCTGACGGGGATGGGGGGAACTGGTGTATGGGCAGCGCAGCGGGCGCAGATAACGGTTAACGCTGCAGCACCGGGCCGGGCGGAAAATCCCCGCATGTGGGGGTTGTTTATTGAGAACATCTGCCACGATATTGATGGCGGACTTTATGCGCAAATGATTCAGAATCCGGATTTTCAAAATGACGTGCCGCCTGCAGATTGCAAAGTGGTGCACGGCGAATGGCGCAGGCGCAAGGGCCACATACAGTGGCCTCCGCATTTTACACGGGTGAAAAATGGACATGATGTTGCGTGGATCAGCGCGAATGGCCACATTCACATGCCACCTTCGGGGGGGCCGCTGTTAGCGTGGAAAGCGATAAAATCCGGTGGTTTTCCGGTAACATTAACACTGGCAAAGCAAAAACCGCTTTCCGCGGCCCATCCATTGAGTTTACAAGTGAAGGTAAGCTCGGCGAGCGAGGGCGTTGCCAATGTGGGTTATTGGGGAATGCCCCTTAAACGGGGTCGCAGTTATGAGCTTACGTTCTATGCCCGCACAACAACGGCACCCGTAAAGCTGCAGGCTGGACTGGCAAACGCCAGTGGCACAAGACATTTTGCCCACACGGAATTGACCATTCGCGGAGCTGCCTGGAAACGGTATCGCTGCATACTGAAGTCTAACGGCTCAACCTATCACGGGGCAATGACTCTGATTTCTGATGGTCCGGCGACTTTTAATGTCAATGAGATTTTGATGTTTCCTGTATCCCCCAAAACCGGGCGTGTGGAGTTTGTTCGTGCTGATATTGTCAAGCTAATTAAGCGTCTGCACCCCGGCTTCCTGCGTTTTCCGGGGGGCAATTACATTGAGGGATACTCGCTGGATGACAGCTATAACTGGCGGCAAACCGTGGGGCCGATGATTGATCGGCCCGGACATGTCAATTACTGGGGGTATCGGGATACCGACGGATTTGGGTTTTTAGGCTGGCTGGATTTGGCACAGCGCATAAATGCCACGCCACTTTACTGTACCAGCGCCGGGTTGTTGCATAGTGCCCCAACGCTGCCAGGAACGAATCTGCAAGTGTACATACATGAGATGCTTTCCGCCGTCGCGTTTGCTGATAATCCGGTCACGACACGCTGGGGTGCGTTGCGCGCCAAATCGGGCCATCCGGCGCCGTTTAATCTTAAATATGTCGAAATCGGCAATGAAAATGGCGGACCTTCCTATGATCACAATTACCACATCATGGCACGCGCATTACACCAGGCCTTTCCCAAGACCATTCCAATTGCCAATAACTGGGGTGGAATTCCATCCGGCCGCCTTAGCATGATCGACGACCATTATTACCCCAGTCAACAATGGTTTTTGAATCACAGCACTCAATACAATGGGTATTTGCGCTCCGGCCCCAAGGTGTTTGTCGGGGAATACGCTGTCGGGAATACCAGGGCCAAATACGGTGACTTCCGATCCACGCTCGCTGAGACGGCGTTTATGATCGGCATGGAACGCAATTGCGACGTGGTGCGATTGGCGTCTTATGGCGTGACGCTGGATAACGCGGGTGCAGGCCCCTGCCCGATCAACCTGATTGAATTTAATGATAAAACCGCCTTTGGCCGCAGTTCATATTGGGTGCAATATCTGTTTAATCACAACAGGCCCGCAGTAGTGTATCCCACCGACGTGCAGGTCCACGGAATCCTTAAGACGCACCTCCACGGGCCAAAGTTTTTTGCCGACGGGGGAATCAGTGCCAAGGGAAAATATCTGATTATCAAAGTGGATAATGCATCAGGAAATCCCATGCCGACAACTATCGCTCTCAAGGGGATAATCAAAGCGAGCAGCCGCGGGAGAGCTATTACTCTCCATGAAAGCAATCCTGGACTAGATAACACATTTGGGCATCCGGCACGGGTCGTGCCGGAAACATCGACGTTCGCGGCTGGCGGGGCAACGCTGGCCTATACCTTTAAGCCATATTCCGTCACGGTGCTGCGTGTGAAAGTTGCGCGGCCTGCACGGAAATAAGCGACAGCGGCTTGGCCCAGGAAAATAGATACCGCATTACGGTTTTACGCGTCGAGCCGCACCGGTTTTGATGGCGGCTTTCTGCACGGCCGCCGCCACACGCACACTTACATCACGATTAAAGACGCTGGGCACAATGTATTCGGTGTTGAGTTCTTTGGGCGAAATGCACGCCGCTATGGCATGGGCCGCGGCGAGTTTCATCTCTTCGTTAATTTCTCTGGCTCGCACGTTCAACGCGCCGCGAAAAATTCCGGGAAACGCCAAAACGTTGTTGATCTGATTAGGATAATCACTGCGTCCGGTGGCCATGATAAAAGCCTTCCCACCCGCCTCCTCCGGCATAATTTCCGGTACCGGATTAGCCAATGCGAAAATAAAGGGGTGTTTCGCCATTTTTCTCAACGCCTTGCCGCCCAGCAACCCGGGGCCGGAAACGCCAATTAACACATTGGCATTTTTCAGGGCATCTTCGAGGGTGCCACGCACGTTATGCTCATTGGTATGCTGTGACAGCCAGATTTTATTATCCTTTAATCCGTCGGCACGATCTTTATGAATAATACCCTGCCGGTCGCACACCAAAATATCCGTGGCACCGGCATTCAGCAGTATTTTTGCGATGGCGGTGCCAGCCGCGCCGGCACCGGCTATGACAATTTTGAGATCCGATAGTTTCTGGCCGGTAAGCCGTAGCGCGTTGATCAGGGCTGCCAAGACGACCACCGCGGTTCCGTGCTGATCGTCATGAAATACTGGAATATCCAGAGTCTCCTTCAATCGATTTTCAATCTCAAAGCAGCGCGGGGCCGAGATGTCTTCCAGATTAATACCGCCGAAACTCACGGCCGCAGCCGTGACAATGCGTACAATCTCATCGGTATCCTTCGTTTTCAAGCACAGCGGCCAGGCGTCGATATTCGCAAATTCCTTAAAGAGCATGGCTTTGCCTTCCATCACCGGCATGGCACCTTCAGGCCCGATGTCTCCCAATCCCAGCACCGCGGTGCCATCACTGACCACTGCCACAGAATTTCCTTTGATGGTCAATTGCCACGCCTTGGCATGATCCTCGGCAATGGCCATGGAAACGCGGGCTACGCCGGGGGTGTAGGCCATGGAAAGTGTATCGCGCGTGGTAATGGGAACTTTGTTCTGAATGCCGATTTTCCCGCCCAGATGCAGAAGAAATACCCGATCAGATACCTGCACTACCTTAACCTGTTTGATCTTGCGCACCGCAGCGACAATCTCCTGAATATGCTCCTGGCCGCGTGCACGGACGGTAATATCGCGGGTCATGAGTTTGGAATCGCTGGAAACAATATCCACCGCGCCAAGATCAGCCCCAAATTTTCCGATGATCTGAGTAATGCGCGAAAACATGCCAATGCCGTTGGGATAGCTTAGCCGCATAGTAAAGGTGTAATTTACTGACGGTCCCGATTGAATTGTCATGGTGTTATGACTCCGTGTCAGATAAAAGCATTCATGTATAAGACTTAATGCGACGCGCACCAAGCCGCCCATCCAACCCCGCCGGAACGTTTATGTCCAGACCGCCGCCGCTCCCCCGCTGAAAAATGATAGTACTAATGAGCGTCGCGTTACGCAAACGAAGTTTTGAACGATTACTTGGATGCTCTGCGACGCCGATCTGATTAACCCTGTCAGGAACCCATCCAAGTAATGGCCGGGATTGCGATGGGCCTGATATGTCCCGTAAGCGCAGCGGAGGATTGAGCCGACTGGGAATAATGAGTCCGCGAGATCCGGCAACAAAGCAGACGGGGCCGTCGTCGTCGCAACCCGGCGATTACTCGGACAGACTCCCATGGTTTTCCGGAGAAAAAACCGCCACCGGCCATCACGTCGTACAACATCTTTAGCCTTACCACGGCGAGTTAATATTTCCCGGTACGTAGCGGGCCAATACTTCCGTGCTCCAGGGGCGCAGATGCACCGTCAGCGTCTTGCCGATTACTGCGTAACCTGCTTTACGCTTCGTTAAAATCGGCCGCCCTTTGCCGTCGGCTGTTGGCGGATAATCCAGCCGCATTTGCTGCGGGTTCAAATAATCCAAGAGGTGATGTCCGCGGTCAGATTTAAAAATCGGTAAGCGGATGGTGTGCTTTGCAGCACTGCGGTTGATGATGACATAGACATTCTGCTTTCCCAAACTGCGATAGAAAGCAAAAATGTCGCGCCGCGGATAGGCTAATAATTGGCCATAAAAACCCAGTTGCAGTGCCTTGAGTTGCCGCCGCATCGCAATGGCCTGCCGATAAAATTCCAATACCCGCTCATGCACGCGCACATGGGGAGCGTCATAGGGTTCCAAGTCTTTCCAAACCATCGGCAGGCGATCGGCCGGGTCACTGGCTCCCCACATGCCCACTTCGTCGCCGTACCAGATGCACGGGGCACCGACAAAACTCATTTGAAAGGCCGCGGTTTGCTCCAGGCGGCGGTAGACCGTCGGGGTCGGTTCGCCGGTGTTGTAATGCGGATTGGTTTGCAGCCTGTCATTGGCACCAAAATCCAGCAGTGGATTCATAATTCGGGACACGAAGCGGTCGGTGTCCTGACTGTCGATAATATTCATCTGATCCAGATCCACTTGATAGGGATAATAGTCCAGCAACTGCATCAATCGGTTGCCGAGGCGTTTAGGGCCGATTCCCGGCAGATTTTTTCCGCGTTTGTCGGCAAAATAATTGGTGCAGATTGTGGCGAAGGGATAATTCATCACCGCGTCAAACTGATTGCCTTTATTAAGCCACGCCTGCGCCGGTGGCCAGACTTCTCCAATAATAACCGCCTTGGGATTGATCTTTTTGACCAGCTTTCGCCATGCAATCCAATACACATGCGGAACATCGGGGGCGGTATCGAGTCGGATGCCATCCACCCCATTGGCGACATTACCATTGGGGGCCAGCCAGCGTTTAGTGGCGGCAAACATATAATTGCGAACCCCTTTGGCTAAGCCATAGCGTTTGCTAAGCGCAAACATGGGCATGGATCCATTCACGCCGTCCCAGGCCTTGTACTTCACGGGCGGGCCCCAACTGATAATCTGAAACCAACTGGCGTAGGGCGACTTGCGGCCATATTTCAAGACATTTTGAAATGGCCCGAAATTTTTTCCACAATGACCGAACGGAATATCGATAATGACCTTGAAGCCTTGACTGTGCGCTACTTTTATGAAATGTAAAAATACTTTGTCCGACGCCGACCATTGCCATGTTGCCGGATTTAATGGATTTTCCCCGTGCAATTGTTCAAGAGATCCTTTGACTCCGAATCCGTCATCCACATGGATAAAACTGGAAGGATCGTATTTATGAATGCTTGGGGATTCAAACACCGGTGTGAGATATAAGCTATTCACACCCAGGCGGCGCAGATAAGGCAGTTCGTCCTGAATGCCCTGTATATCACCGCCATAGAAGCGGTTATATACATAACTGTAAAAGTTGCCATGTTCGCCGGCGGGGCGGTACGGCTTGGTCCACGGCCAGCGCCAGGGAATATGCGGCGACGGGTCATTGGCTTTATTCCCGTTGCGAAAGCGCTCGGGAAATATCTCGTACCAGACGGCCCGCTTCGCCCAGCCGGGCGTGACAACAGACGATCTCATCGGTGCCGTGTAGGCGTGCTGTTGGGCGGCCTGGGCGGAAGCATATAAGTATCCGTCCGCAACATAACGTATGGCGGTGCCTTGGGTAAGAGTAAAGTAATAGTGGATCGATGGCGTTGCAACGTTAACAATGGTCCCCCAGATGCAACTGCCCAGATGGTCTGATTCTTTCCGCAGTGAATAGACTTTCACGGCGGTGTCCGTCTGGAGGACATCCACACCCACTTTAGATAGTGCGCCGGCCTGTGCTGTGAATTCCAGCCGCAGATCATGGCGTGAAACCACATCCATCTGGTTCATGTTTTCCGGATTAAATGAAAGAGCCGCCGGGCTGATGTTATCCGCTTGCGGCGCGGGCATGATTTGCCAGGGCGATGCGATGCGCACCTGTGAATTTGCGCCACCCTGTCCATCGCTGATATTGAGCTTTGGATTTGCCGCAGGATCGTTAATCCAATGGTTGCCATTAAGCACAAACTTGTAGGCATGCAGTCCCGGAGTCAGTAGCACGCTGGTTGCCCAACGTCCAGCAGCAGTTCGGTGCAGCGGGTTGGCGGTGGGAGACCAGTTGTTAAAGTCTCCCGCCACATTTACGCGGCGCACGTGCATGCCAGCGGGGGGTTGGTATGTAAAAACATGCCGCAGTTTCGTTGGAATGGCCGCCAGTTTCTCCGGGGATGCCGCAGCGTTTATCGCGTGTGCCGGCATAGCGATGGTCACTAGCCCCGCCAGCGCTGTGGCAAGCATGGCTGTGGTTTTACAGGCGGAACAAACAGTGGAGCAAAGCGTTTGAAAAGTCATGAGATAATTCCTGATTAGGCCAAAATAAAAACCTGTAGCGGGGCATCCCGTCAGAGCAGTGAGGCGGAAACGTGCTATCGTGTACGCACAATGCTGGTAGACTCGCGCAGGACCAGATGCGTAGGCAGCACTTCTGCGACACGATCCACTTTTCCACGAATCCGGCTCACAAGCCGCTCACAGGCGGCTACGCCCAACTCATACAGCGGCAAATGCACCGTGGTTAAGCTGGGGTTGGCATAGGCCAAATGTTGAATATCATCAAAGCCCACCACGGAAATATCCTGCGGAACTTTGTGTCCGTGCTCTACAAGATAACGGATCGCTCCCAGCGCCATTTTATCATTACCGCACAACAGGGCGGTGAGGTCTTTATCGCGATGGGTTAAAAGATCTGCCGCCGCGGCTCCCCCTTCGTCGGTAAAACAGCCATCGGCCATCCATGATTCTTTAACCTCAATGCCGGCGTTGCGCAGTTCTGTGGTGTAAACCTCCAACACATCGCGTGCCGTGGGGCTTTCAGGGGCGGCGTATATCATGCCGATGTTCCGGTGCCCGAGCTGCAGGAGGCAATTCATGGCCTGCTTGGCTCCCATGCGATAATCACAATGGACATAATCCAATACGCCCTCACCAAAGCGATTATCGACCAGAATCATGGGATATTGCCGAAGGTCAGAAAGGAAGCCATGCTTTTCATTAAATCCCAGGCACAGTACGCCGTCAACAAATCGCCGCTCATACAGTTCTATATGTTTGCCTTCTTTGATGTATTGCGGTTTGGCTTGTTCAATTAACAGTTTATGGCCCAGTTTGCCGGCCCGGTCGGATATGCCGCTTAAAATTTCGCCAAAATAGGCATCGGCAAAGGCATGACGCAGTGGCGGCAGTATCACTGCAAGTACTTGAGTGTAGCGGCTGGAAAGACTTTGCGCCAGACGATTGGGCCGATAGCCCATGCTGTCAATCACCCGCTGGACGCGCACATGCGTACCCCGGCTTATGCGGGGATTTTGATTAACGACCATGGAAACCGTGGCGATTGAAACCCCGGCCTGTTTGGCAACATCACGAATGCTGATGCGCTCGGGCGGATTTTCTTCAGCCGGCAGTGAGTTAAAATTTACCTGAATTGGTTCTGCAGCAGCGGTCACGGCGGTTCTTGTAATGTCCGGAGGTTCCCGCGTTTCGCCTTTTAATTTTGCAGTCATACTAAATCCTTTACCTTCTTACACCCATCCCATTTATTGAACGCCAAGGTTAACTGTTTAATCAGTTTAACAATCCATTGAATCATGTCAAGTTTAATAATTCTATTTCGCGAATTTATTCGTGATGGTACAGTAAGGAGCATGTGGCTTTTAGGTGGGTGAATGTCAAAAAATAAGGCCAAGTGCGGACAGTGGCCAAGAAATATCAATAATTATGGACTTTGTTATTGACACGCTGCATCAATCGAACTATACTCTGCCCATCTGAGGGAGGTTGTTTCTGAATCACCCCCAGTATTTTTTAAGTGTTTCGATGTGTGAAGTTCTCAATGGACGTTGGTCTGGAGAACTTTTTTAAGGCCGGAGAAGTGAACCGGTTAAATCAAAAGCGTATTTCGGGAGCGGGTGTCTACCGCTCTGTTGGGTTCCTTTTTATAGGGAGACATGGTTATGGGTAAGCTTCAAAAAAATCGCGGGAAAAATTTTAAGGTGGTACGGTTGCTGGCGTTGCCTGCACTAGCCACACTGGCGGTTGCCGGTGTCAGCCAAAGTTCGCGAGCTTCGCTGGTGGCGTCGGATAACGCGGGGAATTCACCGTATACGGTAGGCAGTTCATTTTCCGGACAAAATGGCGGCAGTGGATTCGGGGCTTGGTCTGTGACCAATAACTCGGGCGGCAATTTTATCAGCAGTGCGAATTGGAGTAGCATAACGCCGTGGTTTGACATCTACAATACTGGGGGCAACCAGACCACCGCTACACGCGCGTTGAACAGCGCATTATCAAGCGGAGAAACCCTCTCCTTTAATCTGGTGTTGAACAGTGACCAAACGGGCGGAACAGTCGGCTTTTTTCTGGCCAATTCCAGCAACACCGGGTTATTTACCTACTACCAACGGGGGCACGTTTCAACAGCAGGCTACGCCGTGGATGCGAACGGTACGACAAGCGGAATTGGCGTTTCCTACAACTATCAGAGTGTCGATCAGATGGCATTTACCCTGACCAGCGCCACCACCTACGACTTCTCCGTCAATAATGTGTTGGCCCATTCCGGAACTATCTCTAATTCCAGCGGCGGCATCTCGCAGTTGAATTTTTTTGATAATAACGGCGGTGCTAGCAGCGATGTTCAGTTTACAGACCTGTCGATTGCGTCTGCCGTTCCGCTGCCAGCTTCATTCGGATTAGTTATGGTCGGGGGCCTTGGCTTGGTTGGAATGGCATTAAGCCGTCGGCGTTCCAGCCTCCGGGATTGAATGTCAGATAATATCGCGGCCCTCATATAGTTTTAACGCGGCCACCCCCCAGATATATTACAGCGGCGGACGCGAATCAATCGCGTCCGCCGCTTTTTTTACAGCTTCTATTGCCCGCATGCGCGGGCCCACCGCCCGCGCTGACTTCGTGGCCCTGAGGTTGGATGAGGAATGACGCTCTGCCGTATTTACAGTTTAGCTTTGCGAAATTCATGGGAAATTGCTCAACCGGTCGCGAAGTACCAATAATTCAGGACTTTTCAGGACTTTTTTATTGACGCGCATTGTCGATGGAATTACACTTAAAACATCTGACAAAGGTTTTTTCTGAATCACCCACAGATCCTTTTGGGTGCTTCGATTTGTAAAGTTCTCAGCAGGCGCTGGTATTGAGGGCGGTTATTTAGTTCGGAGAAGTAACGCCGTTAGATCGAAACGCGGATTTCGGGAGCGGGTGTTTACCGCTCCGCTCGGTTCCTTTTATTGGGAGACTTGGTTATGGGGACGCTTCAAAAAAATCACCGGAAAAATCTAAGGGTCGTGCGATTGATAGTATTGCCTTCACTAGCCACGCTGGCCATTGCCGATATGAGCCAAAGCTTGCATGCGGCGCTGGTGGCGTCGGACAATGCGGGCAATTCTCCATATGTTGCCGGCAGTTCGTTTGACGCACAGAATGGTGGAAGCGGGTTTGGGGCTTGGAATCTTTACACCAGCGGCGGCACTGCGGGCTTCCTTGTCGGATCGTCTACTCAAAATGACAATGGTAACACGCCGCCGGCTGGCGTCGCTGGCGATATCAACACCGGTGGAAAAGCCTGGGGAATGTACGCCGCAGCGCATGCCTACGCGATCGCAACCCGCAGTTTAACGGGAGGTGCTTTGGTAGCGGGCCAAAGCATCTCACTAGCGTTCGACAACGGGAGTGTTGCTTATGGCGGGAGTGATGTTTTTCGCTTGCTTGACGGCAGCGATTCATTATTTCAATTTGGATTTACTGGGGGGGCGCAGAATTACAGCTACATCGACGCGGCCGCCAATGTTGAATCTACGAATGTCCCCTTAACATACTTGGGCCTCAATACTCTGTTTACCTTAACGAGTGCCACAACCTATTCATTTACCATTACTCCAATTGGTGATGCCCAAATTGCCCCACAAACGATTTCCGGGAAAATCAGCGGCGAGATAACGGGCTTTGACGCCGGAGATTACGGTGCAGGAAGCGGTTCTGGAAGCAACTTTTATATCAATAGCGTTGCCGTTTCAAATAGCCCTGTGCCGCTGCCCCCCTCCCTGGATTTGGTTCTGGCCGGTGGTCTTGGGTTAGCGGGGATGGCGTTGAGCCGTCGGCGTTCGAGAATGCAGGCTTGAACCTTGGATATTATCCCAGTCGCTGTAAAGTTCTAACGCGGCCACCCCCCCAGATATATTACAGCGGCGGACGCGAATCAATCGCGTCCGCCGCTTTTTTTACAGCGTCCATTGCCCGCATGTGCGATCGCAAATCGGCCCACAGCCCGCGCTGACTTCGTGGCCGTGTGGTTGGATGAGGAATGTCGTCCGGAAAAAATTACGCATTCTCGCCCGGTGCACCGTACCGATTGCGACGTGCCCAGGCGTGTCGCGGCATCAAACCACATATCGCCGTCAGCTCAACGCTGGCGCATTGAGTTAATGGCGCGGTGTTGGCGTGCCAGGCAACACGTAAAAATGGCCCGCTTCCCAATGCGGAGGTGTCGGGAATTGTCTATAACTTCTTCGGTCGGCATTTGCTTAACGCTTGCCCATGGAACACGCGGTTACTACTTCGCGGCCGATATTTGATTTTTTAGCACCGGCGAATTGCGAATGTACAGGTGGGTAACATGCGAAAAATGAGCCGCTGTAATCCCCTTGGCCAACTGAGCTTCAAAATGGTTAACCTGCAAGCCATGGACATCTTTGCAGACCATGGCGGGGCGGTCATCGGTTTTTTTGAAACTGACTTTTATGTTTGACAGCTCAATGTGCCGCGCATGACGGACAAACACGCCATAAGAAGGCATCACGCCGATATGCGTGGGGCCGGGATAACCCCCGTTAAGTTCCGGCGGATTGCGCCGGGCCTCTTTCCGTGTGCCGCCGCCGACAAAAATCAGCCGGATGTTATCCAGCCGGATATCCCGCACGTCATGGTGGGGCAGGCCGGTAATTTGAATACCGCTCATGGATCCAACATTGGTAGCCAGAATGTTGGATATCAGGATGTGCCGCAGGTGGCCCACGGTCACCGGTGGCGGAGCACGATCGCGGTCGCCCAGTGTCACGTAAATGGGACAATCTTTGACGTTCCGCATGGTAATATTAGATATGTTGATATCCTCCAGTACTGCTCCGTCCACCTCTTCCACTGCCAGGCCCATACAATCGCGGAAGGTGCAGTTGGAAATGGTGATATTTTTGAACCCGCCATCGGATTCAGTACCCAGCTTGATCCGGCCGTTTTCTCGTCGGCTCGGGAGCATTTTTCCGTTGATCAGCGTTCCTTCCTTGAAGCCTGAAAGTTGGCAATTGGTGATGGTGACGTTTTCTGTAGGCCATAACCTGTGCAGCGCATCGGTGGCTTTCAGGCACAGGCCGTCATCATGGGGAGAGTTAATCCGGCAATCGGAAACAACGGTATTGCGGCAAGAATCAATATCAACGCCATCGCGGTCGGTATCGATGGTGATGTTGTTAAGCGTCAGTAAATTGCAGCCGGTGACAAGAATGCCAAAGTGTCCGCCATGCACGATGGTGATATTACGAATCAGCACATTCGTACAAAGTTTTAGCGCAATGGCCTTATCCCCCACGCCCGGCAGTTTGGCCCCGGCAGCCCTATGAGATTTAGCCCAGCCAAACGCATCCGTGGTCAGTCCGCCGCCGTTGATTTCTCCCATACCGGTGATCGCCACATTTTTCAGATTTTCACCCCAGATCAGGCTGTTATGAAAATAGGTATGGCCGCCATCCTGATAAGCTCTTCCGGCAAATGGTTCGGCGTGGTCGTAAGCACCCAGTGCTATGGGGGCACCAAGAATTTCCGCGCCCGGCTGCAAATGCAAATTAATATTGCTTTTCAGATGAATGCTGCCGCATAAATATATGCCAGCGGGTATTTCAACCGTGCCGCCGCCGTGGGCATTGCAGGCCGCGATCGCACGGTTGATAGCCGGGCTGTCCAGATGTTTCCCATTCCCTGTCGCACCGAAGCGGCGCACGTTGTATCCCTGCGTCACTGCCTGCGCGGAAGCTTTGCCACCGTGCACACCTGCACACGCCAGAAGCGCGGCGAGAATTGTTGTTAAAAATCGCCCAGATAAGAAAGTGGATATTGAAACGCGCATAAAATATTTTCTCCGCAAAAAGTTGTGACTGAGGAACTTACCCCAGGAAAGGCATATAGGCAAATACTTTTGGCCTTCGGGGCTTAAAGAAATATCGATATTTGTGCGCACAGTTTGGACTTTAAGTTGGGTTTTCGCCACCGACTTCATCGAGCACATGTTCGGCCACAAAAATAGGTACTTGATTGGCGACGCCCAGGGCAATGGCGTCACTGGGGCGGCTGTCAACTTCAACGCTGTGCCCGTCCTGCCGGATAATCAAGCGGGCGAAAAATGTATGATCCTGCAAATCGCTGATGACAATGCGTTCCAGCTTGCCGCCAAGCTGTTCGATGACGCTGGAAAGCAACTGATGCGTTTGCGGGCGCGGAAATGCTGTTCCCTTTAACCGGTGGTCAATGGCCAGAGCTTCCGCAGAGCCGATGAGAATCGGCAAGGTCCGCAGCCCGTCGACTTCCTTGAGAAAAATAAACTGCTGATCGGAAGTTTCGGAAATGATAATACGTTTAAGTTCAACCTGTACGGCCATGCGGAAACTCCATTCCATGACCCGCCATCGGGCGGTTGCCAGCCAACGCTTAGCATAAGTATACTCTTCTTTGCGTGTTGAAGTTATTTCCGCAATGAGGGGGGGGGTATGACTTAAGGAAGATCCCACCTAAAAGGAAACATCTATGGCGATATCCGACATTCGGGAGAAAATGGATGAAAACCAAAAGCCGTTTGTTATCGGGGGCATTGTTATGGTCTGTCTGGCCGTTGGATTGTTAATTTGGGAATTCAAGCCCGTCAGCGCGCCCGCCGGTGCAAGCAGTTATTACTTTTACGATCTGTCCAATGGCAGTATTACCACAGAGCCGGTTACCGCCATTTCACCGCTAAGGGGTGCCGATGGTCAAGATACGCTGGTACAGGCATTCTTCTTTACCTGCAGCAGTTGTGGAGATAAGAAAATAGGCTATCTGCTGAAGTATACGCGTCGGGCCAAGGCGGCAAAGGCGCTGCTTATGCACCCGGGCAACGGCGCGATGGCACCGCAGCAATCTATGCAATTCAACTCGTCGCTGTCCAGGCACCAGGTTGCGATAGCCATGGGCACGCTGGTGCGTCTGCCGGCCAAAGGTTCGCACTGGTACCCCATTGCCAGCCCGACGGGTTCTCAAATAGCCAGCCCGCCGCGCTGTTCCACGACTGCGTTGGCCAAAGCCTGTCGGCCATGACCGACTGTCGGCCACATGGCAGTGAAAACACGCCTAAGGCGGTGGGGCAGTGCCGGAAAAAGTAGCCGGTATCACGGCAGCTCCACTATTAATAATAATGATTCAAAGGCTTGACGCCACTGCGTACATCGCATAAATTTATTTCTACAGCGCAAAATCCATAGGGGGATTTTGTTGCCCAAACGGAGTGTTGTATTATGAGAAAAGCCGCTAAAATCAAGCGAACGGGCCGCAAAGCTCGCAGGCGTGTGGCATTATTTCTCGAGGATATGGGACCCTACGGGGAGCACTCCTTGCGGGCCATCGCGCATTTTGCCAGGAGCCGGGGCACTTGGCGCGTGGACATGGCCAACTTTGGCGAAGTCACCACCGAGGACATTGCTGCCGGAAAAGTTGATGGGGTTATCTTTGGGAAGTGGGAGGCGTTGCCGGCACTCTTAGAGGCCATTAACCATAGCGGCGTGCCGGCGGTAGATATTTCCGGTGGCGATGACGTCCAATCGCCTCCCGCCCGTGTGATGCCCGATGACCGTGCCGTTGGTCTGCTGGCGGCCGAACATTTTCTCGCACGCGGTTTTGCGCACTTTGCGTATTACGGCCTGCCCGATGAATTTAATCATCGTTGGGAAAAAGCCCGGCGGGATGGTTTCCGCGATTCGCTTGCCAGCCGCGGCTTTTCAACGGATTGTTTTAAGGGTTCCGCCCGCGGCTGGAACGAACTGCACGATAGCGTCCATCTGGCGGCGTTGAGCCGCTGGCTCATTAAGCTGCCCAAGCCCTGCGCCGTGCTGGCCTGCATTGATGCCCTTGCCTATGAACTTTTGCGATTGTCACGGGAGTCCGGCATTGCGGTTCCCGAAGAAGTCTCGGTGTGTGGTGTGGATAACCGCTTGTGGATTTGCATGCTGGCCAATCCCACCATTACCAGTATCCCACTTGATGGTGCGCAGGCCGGTGCACGCAGCGCCCAGGTACTTGCCAAACTAATGGCGGGCCGCGCTGTTCCGCAAAAGCCGATACTTATTGCCCCGCTGCCCATTGAACAGCGCGAATCCACGGATGTATACGCCTATCATGACGCCGACGTGGTGGAAGCTCTGTACTATATTCGGGATCATTGCAACCGACCAATCACGGTTGCGGATATAATTGGGACGATGCCTGTTTCCCGGAGGTCGTTGGAAATGCGATTTAAGAGCCTCACGGGCCAAACGCTGCAGACGGAAATCTGGAGAGCGCATCTGGACCGTGCCAAGGGGCTGCTGTTGGAAACGGATTACTCCATCAATGACGTGGCCGAAAATTCCGGATTCCGGACAGCTGCAACGTTTAATGTCATGTTCCGCCGGGCCTTTAGTAAGACTCCTACAGAGTTTCGTCGACAGGCTAAATTGCCAAATCGGCAGCCATAATTTCCTGTGCAAGGGCCTCCGTATCAGGTCGCCTTATCAGGAGCGCCAATGCGTTGCAAATCGTATATAATTAGAAAAGAGCCAATTAACTGTCACGGACAGCGTTGATACGGCTTATTGGAACGGTGCAGATCATGAATAAGCTCACCAAGAAATCGATCGTTGATGTGACCCAGCAGTCGCCCTATGCGCCCGAGGCGTTTGACTTTGTGCGGGAAGGTCTGGCAGAAACCGTTCAACGCGTCCATCCTGCGGAAAGCGGCGACGAACTGCCGGCAGGGCAACGGCACGTCTCTGGCCAGGACTTGGCGAAGGGCCTGCGTGATCTGGCCATCTGCAAGTATGGGATTATGGCTGGCGTGGTATTGGCGCACTGGAATATTCGCACTACCATGGATTTTGGTAAAATCGTCTTCGCCATGGTCGAAGGCGGTGTCATGCACAAAACACCGGAAGACAGCGTGGAAGACTTTCGGGATGTGTTTGATTTTGATGAGGCCTTCACCGCGCCCCAGCGTCCGCTAATAATTGGAACGCCGGGGTTTGATTTGAAATCCGCGTGAACGTGGCAGTTATCCATGCAATAAAATCAGGCGTCGATGCGCCTGGAAAATACAGGGATGTCTTTTTTTATTCACAAGGGGAAACAGGCGTGGTCGCAAAATTTTCAAAGCGTATGATTTTAGCCAGTGTTGTCGGCCTGCTGCTGGTTGGCTGCACGTATCAGAAGCCGCCGGTTGATTTGACCGCACCTTCGCATTTCACGCTTAGCGTCATTGATGGCGCGCAGCGTCGGTCCGCCATTGATGTGCCGATTCCGGCGTCGTCCAATGTCCTGCCAGATACGCAGGCCCTGATCAATTCTGTCGGCCCGTGGTCCCTGAAGGGCGATGAAACCGGTACACTTAATGAAGTCATCGTCAACGGACCTATGTATGATGTAAACGTGATGTCGGATCGGTTGGTCATTCGCTTCCATCATGATCCCAACCAGGTCGGTGCGGTAACGGCAGTGATAACCCGGCAGCAATATGATCAAATTCGCAGCGATGCGATGGTGACCGTACAGCCGAGTCAGTGGAAGAAAATCACTTACGGATCCAATCCGTAAATGTCCGTCGCTTCCCTTAAGGCGCGTTTGGCGGCATACTCTCTGTTATGCGGTGGCTGACGTTTTTTCTGTTGCTCTATTTTGCCACGGCCCTTCAGGCCGCGCACCTTGGGCAATGGAGCGAATTCGGCTATTTCCATATCGAATATATTTTCATGCTGGCCGTGTTCTACGCGTTGTTCGCCGAGAAGGATGCCGCGCTGCTGGCGTGCTTCTGGTGCGGGCTGATGTATGACCTTACCGGACAGTCTATTGTTGGATTAGAAGCGATTCTGGTGGGCATGATCGCCTTGAGCATTATCAGCATCCGCATGCACATTTTCCGCTCCAGTGTGCTGGGGCAGATGGTCATAACGTTTTTAGCGGTGCTGCTGTTCCTGGCCGGGCGCGTGCTCTTGGGCCATCTGGTCTTGTATTTCGCGGGGCGGCCGGTACCGATTGTCAACGGCCTGGCTTACACCGGCGTTATATTATCCAGTAGTCTGTATACCGCTGCGGTTGCGCCATGGATTTTCCGCGGTTTATTTTTGCTGGGGGATATGCTCGGCTTCGATATGCAGCATCGCCGGGGCATGGCCCGGTGAATCAGGCCGTCTACTTTCCAGCGTGTGCCCATATTAAATGGCCCGCGGCTGCTCGATGCTATGGGTGGACGGTTGAAGCCTGTGATGCGTTGAAATCATCCGCAGTATTACGCTAAGATCAATAGCGCAAACGGTAAGCGGTTATGCGGCGGCGACCATAGAGGTATCCAACCCCGATGTTAAGGCGGCGATTAATCATGCTGGTTGTTCTGGCAGCCTTGGCGATGGCCGTCATTGGCACACGCTTAGCTGCGCTGGAAATTTTTCAGCACCAGCACTGGCGGGATGAAGCCCGCAGTTTTACCTATCGCCACTTCATGATTCCCACCCGGCGGGGTGAAATTATGGATCGTGACGGCCGGCTGCTGGCGGTGGAAACACCCTGTTACAATCTGGCGATTGATTATCAGGCGATGAACCATGACGCCCTGTGGATCACGGCGGTGGCCATTCGCCATCTCGAACGTTTTAAATTATCCCGGGCGCAAATGCTCGTGCGCCTGTCAGTGGAAAAGCGCAAAATCAATAGAGAGCTGGACCGCATGCCCGAGTCCATCGCGGATCATTGTGGCGTGCCGTTGGGGCAGGTGCTGCACAGCTTTGACAACATCCGCAGTCGAATGCAGTTACTGAGGGAAGATGTCTGGACCGTGCGGTATTCCCATGTTGTGCATTCGGGAACATCCCCGGACGATCTGGATGAGCAAATGGGCCTGGCCAACAATATCGATCTGGCTGAAGCCCATGAGGCCCATACGGTGATTCCCGATATTGGCTTTGCCGCCGCCGCCTATTTTAAAAAGCACGCTGGCCGCTATCCGGGTCTGGTGGTGCAGGCCGGCACCCACCGGATATATCCTTATAACGATGTCGGAGCGCATCTGATCGGATATATGCGACAAGTCACTGCACCGGTGGTGGAACAGCATCCGTTTGTGCTTCCCCGTCTGATGGCGGGGAGTCTGCGGGATACGCGTGGGCATTTGAAGGGATATTTGCCCGGCGATACCATGGGAGCGACGGGGGTTGAACAGGCGGCTGAAAAATTATTACGCGGTTCGCGCGGGGTGCGCCTGGTGAATCTGGAAGGCCATCAGGTAAAAGCGGATTATCGCAAGCCGGTCCCCGGTCAAAATGTCCGTCTGACGCTGGATATTAATTTGCAGCGGGCGCTAAGGGAAAAATTAGAGGACCCCACGACGCATCTGTTATATTTTAACGGGCAAATGCACAATGCCGCCGTGGTCGTCTTGTCCGTGTCGCACAATCGCGTGCTGCTGATGCTTTCGGAACCGGGTTATAACATTAACACCGTTCACAAAAATTATTCGCTGCTGTTAAAAGATCCCACATTGCCCCTGATGGACCGCGCCATGTCCAGCGCGTTTCCTCCCGGAAGCATCGTCAAACCGCTGGAATCATCGTTTGCCATGACCTTGGGCGTTATTACCCCTCACACCGTCATCAACTGCGGCCCGGAATTGTTTCCTGATCATCCCAATGTATTTCGTGATGACTCCTATCCGTACGGTCGCGGCCCCACGGATGTCGTTTCTGGTCTGGAGGAATCCTGCGACGTATTTTTTTATAATGTCGGAATGCGGCTGGGGCTGGCTCGCCTGGTGGCCGGTTATCGCAGTTACGGCCTGGGTTCACCTACCGGTATTGGGCTGGCGGAAGAGACCGGCGGTTATCTTCCGCCGACGGATCACGCCATCAGCAAAATAAAGCGTCTGGATGATGCGATTATGATGGGGATCGGCCAGGGACCGATGGCGGTGACGCCGTTACAGATGGCCAATGGCTACACGGCCATGTTGCGCGGCGGAGTTTGGATGCAGCCGCAACTCATGCAGCAGTTTCACCGACCACCGCCACGGAAGATTAATATCAACACATCTTATCTTAAATATATATATAAAGGTATGTACCTGGTGGTGCACGGCCCCCTGGGAACCGCGAATATGGACGCTTTTACGCTGCCGGTGGAAGGGAAGACCGGCACGGCGCAGACCGCCGAACTGATACAAAAAGACGGCAAAACCACCGTGATCAAAGGTGATGACGGCTGGTTTATTGGCTGTGTGCCTGCCGATCATCCCAAGTATGTTATCGCAGCCGTGGTGGAAATGGGCGGCTATGGCGGCCAGGTGGCCGGGCCGATCGTTAAACAGTGCATTGAACTGATGCAAAAGCGGGGCTACTTGCCGGAGGCCGCCAATCCGTGACCGACAAGCGTGATGAGTATTCACCTTTGGGCATGTCCCGCTTTGCTGGGGGGAATTTTCGTGCATCCAGCCGCTTCACGCTGTTGGAAAACATCTGGCATCGGGTGATGCCGGAACTCGTGGCAACGCGCTTGGCGTGGCTGATGCTGCTGGCTGTAGCGCTGCTGTGCACGGCGAGCCTCATGGCGGTGCGAATATGCGGCCGCGGATTAATGGTCCGGCAGGAAATCCATATTCTCGTAGGCGCGGCGATTTTGCTGCTGCTGTTAACGGTGAATTACCGCAAATTGGGAGTTCTGGCTTACGGCTTTTTTATTTTCACGACGCTGCTGCTTATCGCTGTGCGTTTTGCGCGGCCGATTAAGGGCAGCCACCGCTGGTTTATCATTCCTGGAGGTGTTGACCTTCAGCCCAGTGAACTGGCGAAGATATCTTTTGTCATGTCTGTGGCGTGGTGTCTTCGCATGCATAAAGACATGCGGCACCTCAACAAGCTGATTCTCCCATTTATCCTCGCCATTATTCCCATGAGTCTGATTCTTATTGAGCCTGATCTTGGCACGGCGTTGCTTTTTCCTGTGGTGCTCTACGCCATGCTTATTGCGGCGGGCGCAAAATTCCGGCATCTGCTGGCCATTGCGCTGATTGCCATGGCAGTGGCACCGGGTTGCTATCCGCTGCTTAAGCCCTATCAGAAACAGCGCATTGTCGCCTTGTTTGTGCATGGCAAGCCCACTCATCGCCAGCTCTCCGGAGAACTGTATCAGAAACGCCAGAGTGAAATTGCTGAAGGCAGCGGCGGCTTGACCGGCCAAGGGCTGGAGGGCACGGTGGAAATTCGCCATGGACTGCTGCCGGAAGCATCCAATGATTTTATCTTCGCGGTTGTGGGCAGTCAGTGGGGCTTTGCCGGTGCCATTGGCATTGTGATTTTATATCTTATATTTTTTGCGTCCTGCATGGAAACGGCTGGTGAAGCGGCAGACAGCTTCGGGCGCCTGCTGGTTGTGGGATTATCCTGCATGTTACTCCTCCAGGCGGTTATTAACATC
This sequence comes from Planctomycetota bacterium, assembly GCA_021805985.1. Classification (GTDB taxonomy): domain Bacteria; phylum Planctomycetota; class Phycisphaerae; order WQYP01; family WQYP01; genus JAMDCX01. The sequence goes on from JAJZDN010000010.1 coordinate 53,273, forward strand.
GCGATGACTACCGGGATCATTCCGGTGGTAGGCATTACATTGCCGTTTATGTCTTACGGCGGCAGCGCCATGCTGGCGGATATGCTGGCCATGTCGCTGATTCTCAATGTCGCCATGCGCGGTGGCCGCATGATTCCCGGCAGCCGGGAACGTCCCGCCGCCCGCGGATAATGCCAGAGGAACCATTTCGACTCGTTTCAACCGCGACACATCCGCCGCCAATCGCTATAATCTTTTTATGACGCAGGACATGGACAATCCATCAGATATTAGCGATCAGACTACCGGTGAAAATGCTTCTCCATCGTTGGGTCAGGCATCTGCGCCCGCCCCCGTTGAGTCGACTTCTAAGGAATCACCGCGCGTGCCTCCGGCGGAACATGATCCCCGTCGTCGCGGATTTTTCGCAAAATGTTTAAGTGATATTCTGGCCCCGGTGGCCAGTTTAATTGAAAGCCGCATGGAACCGGTCACGGATGTATTTGAAGGGCAATTTTCCCCACCAAGTTATGATGATGATTCTCCCATGATGCCCGGCCTGCACCGGTCCATGGAGCCGCAAACAATTTTGCGGCCGCCAGGGGCTAAAGCATCTGCCGAATTTGAATCGATGTGTTCGCGCTGCGGAGCCTGTGTAGAGGCCTGCCCGGTAAAGTGTATCCAAATTGATGCCTCCGCCTGTGTCGGCGACGGGTATCCGTATATTGCTCCCGCCATTGCACCGTGCGTGGTCTGTGATGAATTGGCGTGTATGAAAGCCTGCCCGACCGGAGCGTTAACTTTGGTGGATAAGCTGTCCATCCGAATGGGTCTGGCGGAAGTGAAGCATGACACCTGTCTGCGCCACCATGGAGAAGATTGCCGGCTGTGCCTTGAGGCCTGTCCTATCGGTGAAAACGCCATTGTTGTCAGCGCTCACTCAGGCCGGGTTCTGGTAAAACCCGGCGGATGCACCGGATGCGGCATGTGCGAACAGGCCTGTCCCACGCACCCCACGGCCATTACAGTGCAACCGTTAAGACGGATGGAAGAGCTGCCGGAAGATTAGATTCCCCATAGAATAGCGGCGAATTTATCGCCGGGACGAATGTTTTAATTTGGAAGGTTTTATGTCTGATAACAAGGAACGGGAACTGGGTACCACATTGGATATCAAATTGGATTCTGCGGGGCTGCTTACAGCGGTGGCGGTAGATGCCGATACCCAAGAGGTTTTAATGGTGGCGTTTATGAACCAGGCTGCGTTGGAAAAAACCATCGCCACGGGCAAAGCCACATATTGGAGCCGATCGCGGGGAAAATTCTGGGTAAAAGGTGAAGAGAGCGGGCACATTCAGGAAGTACAGGAACTGCTTGTGGATTGTGATCAGGATGCGGTGGTCATGAAGGTGCGGCAGAAAGGATCAGCCTGCCACAACGGCTTTCGTTCCTGCTTTTACCGCAAAATTGTGCCCGGGGATGCTGGTGCCTCCAGTAAATTGGAACTTGTGCGCCAGCGACAGGTGGACCCCGCCAGTATCTACAAAAAGTAGCCGCGGGTTTGAGCCGGATTAAGTAAGTTGCTTTCATGGAAAAAGCCGCCTAGCATTGTGGCTCTCGCACAGAGTCTGTTTGGACAAAACGGTGTCCTTATTCAGACGGGAAAGCTGCCATGCGGTGGAAGCATGGGTGCCGGAGAGGAACCTTGGACACGGGTAGTCGATATGATGGGAAATCCAACTGAAAAAGCACCGGCAAAACTTGCCGACGTGCAGTCCGCGCAGGATAAACGCAACATTGCCATTGATAAAGTGGGCGTCAAGGCGGTGCGCTATCCAATTACCTTGCGCACCCCTGACGGCGGAGAGCAAAACACCGTCGCCATAATCAATTTATATGTGTCGCTGCCCAAGCATAAAAAGGGCACCCACATGAGTCGATTTCTGGAAATTCTCAATCGGCATCACCGCAGCATCACGCCCGGGCAAATCATTCCGATTTTGCATGAAATGAAGACCAAGCTACTGGCGGACGATGCCCTCATTGAAATGACATTCCCTTACTTCATTGAAAAAGAGGCACCCGTTTCCGGTGCGCGCGGGCTGATGGATTATGTCTGCTCCTTTGAAGGCGTCAGTAATGGATCTGATGATTTTATTCTCGGAGTCAAAGCTCCGGCCACCTCCTTGTGCCCCTGCAGTAAGGAAATTTCTGCCTATGGTGCCCATAATCAGCGTTGCGAAATTAGCGCACGCGTGCGGTTTACCGGTGATCTTTGGATTGAAGACCTCGTGAAGATTATGGAATCCGCCGCCAGCGCACCGGTGTATGCGGTGCTCAAACGCCCGGATGAAAAATTTGTCACCGAGCAGGCCTTTGATAATCCAAAATTTGTGGAAGATATTATTCGCGATCTGGCGTTGGCGATGGAAGAAAATCAACAGATTACCTGGTACAGCATTCAAAGTGAAAACTTTGAATCCATCCACAACCACAACGCCTTCGCCCAGATCGAACGCGATAAACGATAGGCCGCCGCCCCACGAGGGCTCTGAAATATTCCCATCGACGGCCTCAAAATGGCACCGGCAAACGTGGTTTACCCGCATAGCACGGCCCTTTTGTGTGAAGTGCCCTTAATTACGGTCTCCTCTCAATGTGTCTCCTCTCAATGCTTCCAACTTAACACCGCGGGCGTTAAAATAACATTTTGAACTGATGATTCCACGAATCAGGAGAAACACTATGACTGCAAAAGAAAAAAAGCGATTTGCGATGCTTAGCGCGGGACCCGGCGCGGATTTGGATTACATCAGTGACTATTACGGACTTTCCTGGCCGCTGTCCGGCGCATATGCAGGTGCGTTTGAGTCATTTATGCGCACGGCGCCTAAGGGCCGAAAACCTCAGGGAAAGCTGATTTCAAGAATTGATATTGAGGCATTCATGGTCCTGAATGATCTGTCCCCCATGAAATGGGCTGCAGCGCGAATGGGGATCTCCGCGGGATCGCTCGGTGAGGTTCTGAAAAAAATACATAACATCGGGATGCTCCCGTCCCGCTATGACGTTGGGGATGGATTCATTGCCGATTCAATGCAGGATGACTTGATACGGCATTTGCCGGGGATACGCTTTCGCGTGTTCAATGACAACACCGACTTTTGCCGACGACTTCACGCCGAGCTTCAGAAGACGCTTTCAGTAACCGTTGAGCCTTTGATCTGCGCCACCTCAGGTGCCCTTGGAGAGGCCCCGGTCAGATTCGCCTACGATTTTGATTGCATAACTCTGAAGCCGCTTAGTCTGCATCACGCATTATGGCTAAATTTTCATAAGCCTCTGAACCTTCCACCGGATCGCTGCTCAAGACAATACTTTGCGAAGAACAAAGGAATGCTCTCGGCGTTTCTGCTTAATCCGGGAGAGGGGTCTGCTGAAACTCTCCAGGAATATCGCCGGTCCAAAGTGAGTGCATAAAATGGCGCAGGATCGATCCTTTTCCCAGGGAATGGATACCGTGTTGTACGCGCTGCGACAATGCGGTGCCTCCAATGTGACCACGTTCCCGACGGGATTACAGGTGGACGACGTCAAGCGGCGCGGTCAGTCGTTGCACCGATGGTTTAAGAAGGTAGTGGATGACCGGTGCATGGGCGATGCAAGCCGGCTGGCCATGGAGGACACGATTGCCATTTTGGCGATCCTACGCTGGCAAAAGAAACGTATCATCGGTGCCAGCGTAACTATTTTGGTCGTGTCTGGTTGCACGCTCGCGGAGTACTACGCCTGCGGCACCGTCTCCGAAGAAATCTACCTTCGCCTTGACCTGAGCTATGACCCACTGGGCGGAATGTTTTCACATCCGTTAGCACATATTCACATGGGCGACGGGAGCACGCCCCGATTCGCCTTGGAGGGAGGGAACAACGGAAACGTAGTGGTGGATTTTTTAGAGTTCATATACCGAAATTTTGCCTACCGCGAATGGCGGGAATGGGCGAGACGTCAATGGATCCGAAAATATCCAGAGAGAGATGGGGAGTTTGACCAGGTGATTAAGGATTTCACGGGTTCCAATCTCACGGCGCTGCGTTCAAAGTCGGAAATCCTTTCCAAAATAAAAGGTACATTGCGGGAATCCAAGGACCGTTCCTTTGATTTTCGGGCAGCCCCAGCCGACATTGAATTAATCGAATACCCTGCGGCTCGCTGACCTCGCGGGCATCGGCTCACAGTTTTTCCTGGACGCTTTGGATTTTATCTTCCAGGGTTTGTACCCGGTCCGTGCGTGTCCCTATTTTCAGACTTGTTACGATGCGCGGTGCTCCCATGGCGTGGACCGCTTCATGGCACTGCTTAATGGCGGCAAACACCGTGTCCCAGTCTCCCTCAATGTTGGTGCCCCACGCATGCATCTGATGTTTCACGCCGGCTTGCTGCAAAATCTTCTGACAGGCTGCAACATGGCTTGAAACCGAAACGCCCACACCCATCGGAATTACGCACAAATCTACCATCACATTCATTGTTGTTTCCCTCATTTTATAGGATATTCACAGGGCGGTTGCCTGATGCTTTTTCTCCCATACTTCCTCCGCTTCCGCCTTACGCAGATAAATTGGCAGCAGTTGGTCCCCCTCGGTAAACGTGCCGCTTTGGGCTAAGGCCCATCCTAGTTTATGTACCATCGCCGCCTGCGGCTGCCATAGCGAGCGATCAACTTCCATGGTTTCTCCCTCTGATCCTGCTATGGCGTCGCGATGGTAATCAATTCCTTCGCCCAGTATATACAGCGGATGCGGAGCTTGAGACAGAAATGCGCAAGGATCCGTCAGCAGCGGCCCCTGCGTGCGGTGCAACACGCCGAAGTCGGCGTGGCGCTGATAACGCGCCGCGTAAACCTGCCCGCGCTTAGCATCCAACAGAACGGCCAGATGCATAACATGTGCCGGCGCATTGGCAGCCAGGACGTCAACGGTTGGCACGGAAATTAATTTGCAGCCCAGCGCCTGTTGCAAGGCCCGCGCAATGGTTACTGCAATTCTTATTCCCGTAAAAGAACCTGGCCCCACCGAAACGTACACGTGTTGAATATCGCCAGGCTTCCAGCCCTGCTCACGCGTGAGATCCCGTATGGCCGGCATGAGTTCCACCGCGTGCCGCATGGCCTTGCTGAATTGCCGCTGCCCTAACAGGCGCTGGCCGCACGCTACCGCCACGGAGCCGATCCGGCTGCTGGTTTCAATGGCTACAATACGCGGCGCAGATTCGTCACTAATGGTTTGGACTTCCATGGCTGTCAAGATTATCCCACAGGACACAATTAGACAATCCGTCAAGCTCGACCGTTAGCCCATCATGCGGCAGGGCGAGGTAGTGTTTGGGAAGGGCCCGCTCTAAAATTCCGGCACGCAGTACGCAATCCAAAACAGGCTGTAAAAAACCGCGGATTTCGCGGATTACGCGGATAAACCCCGACTTCCATGCTCTGAGGCTTCCACACGCATTATTCACAGCGACGCTTGATAACTGTCATGCGAATCAGAAGTACTTTTCTCCGCCGCCAATACCACAAAGATACCGCCGCGGTCCCGCGCTATTGGGGCCTGCGAATAGAAATTAGAAAATAGACCGTAGGGGGAGGTGTTTCGTCGCGGCGACAGCAATCCCTTTGTGCCCTCCGAATTGGCTCTACTGCCCATCTGTTCTAAATTCATCTGCTCTAATTGGGTTGCAGCCCGATTTCTCCGGTATCCGCGTTATCAGCGCAAGCCGCCGTTCAATCCCTTGTGATCGTACGTAAGATAATTGCCCCGTTCTCTGTCAGGCCAAGAAATTGGGATAAGCGGTGACATCGTGTGGCGCGGACCAGAAAAGTTCCGATGTGTCCAGTGCCAATATGTCGTGCTTCAGCTATCTGGCTCTTATGTAACTGTATTCTAAACAAGCAGTTAGGGGAAAAATCCCGCAACTCACGAAGAATTCATCGTCCGATAGGGGATTTTGTCCGTATAAATATTCGGAAGGCCATGCAGACCTTCCGGGAAAAGCTTTAAGGAGCTGCATCATGCCAACTCAAGTTGCTGCGATAAAACCAGAAATCACCCTCACTCGGCGTCACGAGGCTATTTTAGAAGCCATCGGCGAATTTGATCGCCAGATGGTTCAAGAGGCGATTGATTCGCCTTTGTATTTCGTGCCTAACCCATTGTTTAAGGAAGCGGACGCTGCGGACCAGTTGTTCGAAAACGGCTTGGACATCGGGCCGCCTAAGACCGGTTGGTACCATCCGATGGCCGATGATCTAAGCACGCTGTCCGCACCCTCTTCCTCGTTATTGACCACAGCGCAAGAGCAGCATTTGTTTTTGCGCTACAACTACGCCCGTATGCGCGTGAAAGAGGCGGTGCTGGCCTTTGAGGCAACTCCGGGCCGTAAAATTGCACGAGAGATAGCCTTCTGGCAACGCCGCGCCAAAGACACTCGCGAAACCATTGCCGGTGCCAATTTAGCACTGGTTCTGGCCATGGCCAAACGCACGCGGATGAATGACGTGGATTTTGGAGATTTAATTTCGGAAGGCAATATGGCTCTATTGCGTGCGGTTGAAAAATTTGACCCCGCCCGGGGATTTAAATTCAGCACGTATGCCTGCCGGGCGATCCTGAAAGGCTTCAGCCGCAGTGCGGTGAAATCCAATCGGTACCGATCGATGTTTCCGACCGAGTTTGATCCGGCCATGGAGCGTTCCAATGAAATGGAAGTACGGCGGCAATCAGTCGCCAAGGACGCGGTGGAAGATCTCCAGGAAATCATTGAACGCAACAGTGCCGAGCTAACAGATGTAGAGCGTCGTGTTATAGAAGCCCGTTTTGCGGTCAACCGGCCGGAAGATACCCAAGCTATGACGCTGGCAGAAGTTGGCGAAGTTATCGGTGTCACGAAAGAACGCGTGCGGCAAATACAAAACCGTGCCCTGGAGAAACTGCGTTCAACACTGGATGATCGCATTCTCACCCGCTAAGCGAGCCGGTGCACCAGAAAAATCTCATTCCATACGAGTGTTCCGGCCCAGTGGCCGGACCGTTAGTGCGGGCCAGGCGCTTTTGGTGCAGCGTCTGGCCCCTTTTTTTATGTGACGAGCTGGTGTTGCGAACCCCAATGAGCCATGAGCGCCGAGGATGGGTTTATAGCGGTGGAATGCCCCGTTTGCTGGGTACCGATTCAAGATGGCAGGTTGCACGCCCTCGAGAGGGAATGCTAAATGCGAGTTTGCCGCCCACCTGCTGATTATCAGCGGCCAATCTAGCCCGTTGCCCCGGCAATTCCACGTTTGCCTTTTCCCCGCAGTTAGGCTAAATATTGTTTTCATATGGTGTCATACAGAGAAAGTACAACCTCGCGTGGGACCTTCAACACGGCAGATCCGCGGCACCTTCGCTTTCGTTCCGGATGGCCATTATTTTTGCCCTCGCGCACAGTTCTGCAACCGAGGAATTTCCTTTTTCTAGTTAAAAAGGCGGCTGGATGAGCAATGTATCAGTAGCCCCAGAATTTACTCGGTGGCTGAATACTCTCAGCGACTTGAATTATGATCCCGCCAGGGGAGTCGCGCCACACAAGCCCTTGCTGTTACTCGTAGTAATCGACCTTGCGGAAGAGGGTAAGCTTACTGGGGCGTTACTCCGCCGTGACGGAGATTTGGTTTTTCGTTTCAACTCGTATTGGAGAATCGTCTCTGAGCGTCGACGTACCAGACCTGATGCGAAACTCCCGTTCTACCACTTGAAAACGGAAGGTGTTTGGGTGCCGCTTGAGAACGACGGTAGATCCGCGCAAGATCGCAATCACGCAGTGCTCGCCCAACTGAATACCTCCTTCTGGCTCTGCCTCAATGATCCGGCCTTTCGCATACTCGCCCGTCGAACGCTAATTGCGAAGTACTTCGAATCAAGTGAACGTGCGGAACTGTATAGCCTCGCCGGGATCGTTGTCCCCTCCGATGATATTGCAGCCGCGGATGCCACGCGATTTCTAGCATCAAATGAATCTGAGGCCAAGCGTGATGCAAAATTTTCAGTGCGAGTGCTGCCGGCATATAACTACACCTGTGCCTTGACCCGCTACAGGATGGTATCGGTAGATGGAACGACAGCGGTGGACGCCGCACACATTCACCAACTGAAGAGAGGCGGCAATAATCACCCGACAAACGGCATTGCACTTAGTAAGACATCTCATTGGCTGTTTGACCACGGATTCTGGTCGATCACTTCTGATTTTCAGGTCATCGTTGATGAGAGTCGATTTGAGGAAGTCGGTGACGACGCATATCTTTTAAAAAAAATGGCAGGGCGGCAGTTGCTCCGCCCCGCGAATGCCCTTTTTCATCCCGATCAATCGAGTTTGGCGTGGCACCGCGGCCATCACGGATTTGCAAGCGATTAGAATCCCTCCCTCGTTGAGAAGAGCCAGTGGTTAATTACTGCATTTTTAATCTCTGGGGCACGCGATGTAAAAAATAATTTCTCTCCCGGACACGTTGATCAACTCTGCGGCCTGGGCACGGGCGTAGTTGCATTGTAGTCCAGGTAAATCATCTCACCATTGTATACCGTCCTTTGCAGGCTGGAAAATCGACGCCCTTCCACGGTAGGGCGGACGGCGTGTATTTTTTGGTTACGTCGGTGGCCACCGGGGTGGCTGGGTTACGCTCGTCTTTGTTCCAGCAACCTTGCGGGCCATTGGGTTGGCAAGTCGGGGACGATAAACGTTTTGCCTTTTTTTCCGGCGACTGGCGTGGGTAGTTTGCAGGTAAGTGCCTCTGCGGCCAGATAGCCGCTGCGAACTGCGCTTTCCATGGTGGCGGGCCAATTTGTCTTGGTGTAGTCGCCGGCGAGAAATAAATTTTCAATGCCTCCGGCAGGGGGTGCCTGGGCTGGTCGCCACGCATCAGAGCCGGGCAGGGGGGAAAATGTGGCGCGTTTTTCAATGACTATTTTTTGTCGCAGCAGGCGCGCGGAAGAATTCGGAAATAACTGCTGAATCTGCTTTTGAAATAATTCTGCGCACTTCTCCCGCGGTTTGTCCGCCCATTCTCGCGCCGCACTGATTACGCCGTGAAGAATTTTTCCTTCCGCATCTTTCCGAAACAACCATTGCAACGGCCCCTCAAATAGTGCTGCGTGAGATAACCGCATCACCGGTTTATCAAACCAGAGATGCGCCCCCAATATCGGCACGGATTCAAGTTTGTCCAAATGCGCGAACCGCCCATCCGTCGCTCGCAGATGGTCGGGAATCCACCTTTGTACGGCATGGTAATTGGTGGCCAGAATTACAGCATCAGCGCTAAGGGTTTCACCCGATTGCAGCATCACACCGGTCGCTTGCTGCCCGACAAACATAATTTCCGAAACCCGGGTGCCCAGACGCACATCCGCGCAGGGCCGATGGGAATACAACTCCTCCAAGGCACACCCCGGTAGGCCCACCACGTAGCCATGCTGGTTCATCAGCATGACATCTTGGAAAACTTCGATCGCATATTTACTGCTGGCACGCCGCGTCTCTTCGTTCAGTGCACTGATTAATACCGGATCATAAAACCGCTGAATCACGCGATCACTCTGGCGGTGCTCCGTTAACCATTCGCCAAAGGCTTGCCCCTCAAGCTTCTCCCGGCCGGCCTTTCCCAGTCGCAGCATGGCCAGCATGGCGGTCATGACTTCTTTGCGCTCTGCGATTGTCACAGCGCTAAATCCCAGCATGGCCGGCCCCAGATGCAAGGGTGCCGGAAGACCGCAAACGCCCCAAAGATCAAACCGCCGGCCCGCGGCATCCAGAAAATGCACTCGGCGATAATACTCAATGCGATCGGCAACATTTAAACGTTTATATAAATCCTGCAAATTCGTGCAGCAACCCAGCAGCACATGCTGACAATTATCCAGGAGTTGATCACTTTCCGGGTCTTCAAAGGAACTGGCCCGCCCGCCCAGTTCCCGCCGCGATTCTAATAATGTCACACGATACCCGCAGGAATCTGCCGCCGCCGCTGCGGCAATTCCCGCTAATCCGCCGCCGACAACCAGGACACGCGGTCCCGCGTTCTGACTTCCATCATGAGGATTATTTACCGACAAAATCTCATCCTGTAAGCGTGAGTATAAAAGCAGATTGCCGGCCAGCGGCACAATTCCGTTACTGTTTTGCCGCGCTGCGACACCGCAGGGCGATCCAGGTTTTTGCCACTGCGCCCAACCGCACGCGGCCGCGCAGTACCTGCTGTGGATTCCGTGCAATTTTACGCAAAATACCACGATAAATCGCCGTCATTGCAGTTAGCGCCGCGACATTTCCCGGCGTAATCCGCTGGTCCAACGGTGCGGATCGGACAAATAACCGCTCGGCAAGCTCAATATGGTGCAGCATCAGGGCCTGAAAGCCCGCTGTGGCTTTTCCTGCCATCAGATCATCGCCGGTAACGCCGCACCGCAGCATCTGCTCTTGCGAAAAATAAATGCGGCTTCTACCGGCATCTTCTTTTACGTCCCGCAGAATATTGGTTAATTGAAATGCGATACCGCGATCCACCGCCAGGGCTTGAGTCTCTGCACCGCCGGTGAAACCCCATATATGGATACTGGCCACGCCCACCACACCCGCCACACGATAGCAATATTGTTGCAGGTCGGCATCATTTGCGGGCTGATGGAATTGCAAATCCTGTTGTTGGCCGTCGATCATATCGTCAAAAAGAGCCGGCGTAATAGCATGGCGGTGCACGCAATGCGTAAACGCGGCCCAGCCGGGCCACGCAGGGGTTTCCAGCCCGGGCAGCGCCTGCCCAGAAATCGCGGCATGGGTTGATGCGCGGAATCGATCCAACAATTCCCGGCGTTGCGCTAATGGCAGATCCGTAGAATCGTCGGCCAGATCATCCGCCCGGCGCATCCAGGCATACAGGGCAAACATGCTGGACTTTACCGGTTCCGGCAGCAGACGTAAACCATAATAAAAATTTCTTGCCTGCTGCTGTGTAACTTGGCGGCAATAGTCGCTTGAAGCTTGGAAATCCGGTGTTTGCAAAACACCAGGCGTAGAGGTGCTCATTTTGCGCCCCCGGAAAAAGTCGCCAGCGCTCCCGCCGAAACCGCGCGTACCAGCAGGCTAAACTTTTGAGCTTTGCTAAGCGCCGGGCGATGGGAGAGCGTATCGTAGTTTTGCTTACGGATGGCCTCGAGAACGGCTTGGCCCCCCCGGCTGAATAGAGAAATCTGTGAACGCAGTTGCCGATGAATCAGCGGCAACAGCGCCAGGCCCTCATCAAACATCACCTGGCAGCGATCCACTTCAAATTTCAGCAACGCGCGATAATTATCATCGCAGCGACCGTCACGAATCTGTTGTTCATCCACATCAAATTTTCGCATGGATTCTGCCGGTAGATAAATGCGGTCGCGCTGGAGAATATCTCTGCGTACATCCTGCCAGAAATTGGCCAGTTGCAAGGCCGTGCAAGTTTTATCCGATAACACTTGGCGCACCTGGTCACGATAACCCGCCAGATACAGCACCAGCCGGCCCACAGGATCGGCGCTGCGGGTGCAGTAATCCACTACTTGGGAAAAGCTTTCGTAACGGTTTATTCGTTGATCCTGTTCAAAGGCGCTGATTAAATCCAAAAAGGGTTGCCGGGGAATATCATGCTTTTGAATGGTTTCGGATAAAGCGGTGAAAACCGCCGTTTGGGTCTTTCCGCTGTAGCATGCCTCTGTCTGGCGGCGAAAATCCGCCAGATATTGTATCGCCAGTTCAGGATCGCCAACTTCATCACCCAGATCATCGGCGGTGCGACAAAAAGCATAAATATTGCAGAAATCTTGGCGCAGAGGCTTGGGCACCAAGTGTGAAACCACGGTGAAGTTCTCATAATGTTCATGGGCCAGCCGCCACGTATAGCGGCGCGCCTGCGCAACATCGGTCATGGGAGCAAAGGCCCAATGCACAGTTGCAGGGGGCGGGCTGGAGGCGTCAATGGTCATATCCTGAATATCTCGTAAAGTTGAATGTAACGTGTGTGCGGAAATAATTTCATCCTTCAAGTTCCACAAATGCGGAAGTCAACTCAGCCTGGACGGTGTCGCTGGATCCTTTCGGAGCATCGCCAACAAGGCCTGCTTTATGGTAATATAACCGCTTGGCGGGCCTGTTGTCCTGCACGCGAGATGTCACCCTTGGGGGCCAAGGGGGGCGCAGAGGATGCGCCGCGCGAAAATAAAGGCGTAGGACCTTTGACATTGCACCACGAATTCGGAGTATCTGCATGAAAATTATCCTTGCGAATCCACGCGGTTTTTGCGCGGGCGTGAATATGGCCATTGAATGTGTAGAGCGGATGCTCAAACTTAAAGGTGCTCCGATTTACGTTTACCATGAGATCGTGCATAACCTGCACGTGGTGGAACGCTTCACCCGGCAGGGGGCTGTTTTTGTTAATTCCATTGATGAAGTGCCCGAAGGTTCTACCGTTGTGTACAGTGCCCATGGCGTATCGCCGGAAGTGCGCAGACGCGCCGCCGAACGTCGCTTAATTCAAGTGGACGCAACCTGCCCGCTGGTTACCAAGGTGCATAACGAGGCGATCCGTTACGCCAAACAGAAATTCACCATTGTTCTTATTGGTCATGCGGATCATGATGAAGTTGTCGGAACCCTGGGCGAAGCGCCCGCGGCGATCAGCATTGTTGAGAGCGCCGAAGATGTTCATCGGCTGGAAATCCCCGATGATCATCGTGTGGCGTACCTGACGCAAACCACACTTAGCCTTGATGACGCCGCCCGAATTATTGCCGAACTGAAGAAAAAATTTCCCCGCATTCAAGCCCCCCCGAAGGATGATATCTGCTACGCCACAACCAACCGTCAGGCAGCGGTGCAAAAACTTGCTCCCGATTGCGAACTGGTCCTGGTGGTGGGAAGCCAGAACAGCTCGAATTCCAAGCGGCTGGTGGAAATGGCCGAAAACCGGGGCACACCGTCGTATCTTGTGGATGATGCCTCGCATGTGGACCATGCCTGGTTTAATGGAATTAATGTTGTTCTAATTACGGCGGGGGCGTCGGCTCCGGAAGACTTGGTCCAGGAAATTGTCGACGTGCTTAAGGTGCGGTACGGAGCCACCGTGGAATCCCGCCATGTCACGGAAGAAGACATGCACTTTGAGTTGCCGCTGTCCTTGCGGAAGCTAGAACAGCAGCACACCGCCGCAGCGGTTGCGCACTGACGCGACAGGCAAAAAACGGCCCGGCCCGTAAAAACGGAAAATGTCGCTGCCGCAAATTGAATTCGTGTAAGGTTTATCGGCTTTGTGCCGATAAAATAACAGACGGAGATGCCCGAGGGGCCTTTCCCGTAGCACGAGGACAGTTGGCAGGCGAAGCATTGAAGGTTGTCGGACATGAATTTTCTGCGTAGATTCCCTCTGCTGGCTTATTCGCTGGTATTTCTAAGCCTGCTGGCCTTCAATTATGCTGCGGAAAATTATGGCCTGCTGGTCTTATCGCTTACCGTAGTGATGGTTAGCTGGTGGCTTATTGAAACCGGTAACACGCTGGTTGTGCCCCGGTGGCTAATTAATTTGGGCGTCCTGGTTGTGGCCATGGGGCTGTTCTGGGAATTGGTGGTCTACCAGCAACGTAATTTGCTTTTGGCTTTAGGCCATTTTATGGTTGGCCTGATCCTATGCAAATTATTTGAAAAAAAAGCCAATCGCGACTACGGCCAGATTCTGCTCTTGAGCCTGCTGTTGATCCTCTCCGGTGCTATTCTTACGGTTTCTCCTATTTACGCGCTTATTCTTGTGGTTTATCTGGGCTTGGGATTGTATACCAGTCTGGTGTTTCATCTGCAGTGCGAAACTCAGCGGGCCATGCAACGCCATGCCGCCGGTGATCGAATGATGATTATGCCGGGACAGCAAAATGTGATGGCAAGGGATATGCGCCGTATCAGTATGGGGGCGGGATTATTTCTGTTTGTGTTTGCATGCGTGATATTTGTGATATTCCCCCGTACCAATATGCCTGGAATTCTGGCCCATTGGCGCATTGGCGGAACCACCGCCACCGGACTGACCAATCATATTCAATTGGGTGGCTTCGGCCAACTCCAGCAAAGTAACGCGATTGTTGCGGAAGTTCGCATTACTCAGGACGGGCAGAATATCGGCAGCCGCGGATATCAGCCCTATTTCACGAGCACAACCCAAAATTTTTATAACGCAGTCACCCATGAATGGTCTCATGCCTATCACCCCAGATGGTGGCACGGCGCAGAACAGGGGCCGGGGCACCAAGGCCCGGACAGGCAACGGTCTTTTTCCGCGCCATCGGGATTTGGACGCGGCCTGCCACCGCAGCCCGGTATCAGCCCCTTGATGCCCGGCCCAATTCTCGGACCTGTTTCTGAACCTAAGTCCATAAAACCCGACGTTGCAAGCTCGCAAAGTGCCGGGCGGAAAGCGGCAAACCCCACAATGCATCCAAACCGTCGCGCCTATTGGAGAAGGCAATGGCAGCGCAGGTTTGCGCGGCTTTCGCGCTATCCCAAATCCATCATTCTTAAAAACATGGGGCGTACGGCGATTGCGCCGCGCCGGGATTTCACTGGCACGGGCTTAATTACCCAGACGTATACTTTCACCAATACGTTTCGCTCCGGTCCGATTCTCGCTATCTCCCCGCCCGTGACAATTTCTTCGCCTGATTTGAAATCGGTTGTGGCTTTACGCGATGGAACAATCCTCGCTGATCCCTTTAGACACAGCTTGACCTATAGCGTTCAAAGTCCATTCAAATATAGTCCATCCATCATCGGTCCCGCCAAGCCGACTTTGTTCCCAGTGATGTTTCAGCATTCGATATTTGACCTTTATGGCAGCCCGCGGGAGTTACGATCGGCCAGTATCCCCAAACGGGTGGCGGCATTGGCAAAAAAAATTGCGGGGCCTTTGCTGAAAATCAAGCGAACCAGCGCCAATGCCGAAAAAATAGATACCCTCCTGGCGGATAAATTCTGCAATTATCTTCGCGAAAACTATCCTTATTCATTTGATATGACTCCCGTGAATCCCAATATCGACCCTACAGAGGATTTTCTTTTTAATAAAAAAAAGATTGGTGCCTATTGCGAATATTTTGCCTCCGCTATGATTATGTTCTGCCGAAGTGTTCAAATTCCCGCACGCATGGTATCAGGTTTTCACGGCGGAGATTACAACCCGGTTGGGGGATATTATGTGATTCGAGAAAAATTCGCCCACGCCTGGGTGCAGGCATGGATTCCGCAGCGCGGCTGGGTCATGTTTGATCCCTCTCCAATCAGCTCGCTTACCGGTGTGCAGGGCAAAATGACATGGTTTACTGAAGTGGCGGATTTTTTCCAGTGGCTGCAGCTCAAGTGGCTGCACAATATCATTACGTTCAACCAGGCCATGCGCAAGGCCATTATTGCAAAAATTATGACTTTTGCTAAAGCTGTTATGCAGACGATCACGCATTATGCTCGCGCCATCGGCGGTTGGGCGCGGCAATTTTTCAAACATGTGGCCATGAATATATGGATGAAGATCCTCATGGGTATCGCCGCCGCCGGACTCGTTCCCATAGGCATTCTGATCTATTCGCGCTGGAAACGTCGGGGTAGCGTCGCCACCAAAGCCGTGCAATCGATGGATCGCAAAGTTCAAAAGCGAATGATGCGCGAATTACTGTTTATTGATCGACTCATGAAGGTTCTTGGCGGTACAGGCGTTGTGCGTCAAGCGGACCAGACGCCACGGGAATATGTTCAATCGGTGGGCGAAAAAACCGGTCTGGAACTCGTCGAAGCGTTGCGCCTTGTGGGCGTTTTTTATGATATCCGCTTTGGCTCCAACCGCATGTCCCCCCAACTCGCCGGGGTCGTTAAGCAGGATATGGCCGCAATTAAACAGAAAATCCGCAAAAGCCGCCGCAGTCGTCGCCGTGGCTCCCCGTAACGGGCACGGCAATTGACCAACGCATGATGGCTTGGCGCAGCATCTTGCTTGAAGATCGCATGTCCGCTTGGCCAATAATCTCACCCCAACTCGGCAAATACAATTATAAATCCACTGGCGATTCACCCCTTTTTGCGGATTTCGCAGTTCGATGGGACCTCTTTATTGTCTGTTGACCAACTCTGTTGACCAACTTTCAACAAAACGTTAATATCCGTTTCAAGCGGAGACATGCTATCAACTTCTCGCTAAAGTTGGTGGAAATCCCGTAAAAAACAGCGCAACTCGTTGGGTTGACACGGCTTGCAAGGTTTCGTAGAAACCTTCCTTTTGAGGAAATAAAACAGTCCTCAGGTTGGATATGCAGGCTGCTTTTATGCCGATCCGGGATTCTACTCCCGGTATTAGCACGATTCGCAATGCCGAGTCGATATAGATTGATGAATGGTGAATCAAGTGTTTTGTTCAGGACGTAATTTTCACTCTCGTGGGCTGGCTGCTGCCCCTGGATCGCCTTTAATGGGGTTTTGGCCCCTGCTTTTGGCGATCCGGTTGCGGCATTTCATGCTCAGAGTCTGGATAACAGGCCAAAAAGCCGCTGCGCTGCCATTGCGCGCAGTGGAATTTTTGATCTGGTGACGCTCTGGCGAAGCTCTTTTCCCGTCTGACGGAAAGACTTTCACTTTCGCCAATCATCAAAATAAATAATGAGCAGCCGGCTTCTGCGTGGCCGCCTTTTTGCGGAACACACGCCAGAGCGTCCAATCTGTGTCATCCTTCGATCCGCATGGTGCGGAATCGGATTTTAGTGCATCCAAGGCTACGGATGGCGTTGGTGGAATGGTCATGCATTCCGCCGGAGTCCTCGGCAGGCCGCAGATTAAAGAGGTTGACCATGCCCCAGTATTTCGCGCACGAAATTGTTTCGGCGCTTCCATTGGCTGCTGCAACAGGTATTGATCCCACATTGGCTCTGGTACTCTCGGTCATCGCCGGGCTGATCGTGGGATGCGTGGGATTATTGCTGATACTAAAGGCCGGCGGAAACTCGGCACTTTCCCGCGGTAAAGTGGATGCTGATCGGCTGATTGCCGATGCGAAAACCCGATCGGATGAAATCTTGCGTGAAGCCCAACTCACGGCGAAAGATGCGGCCATAAAACTCCGCGAGCAGGCGGAACGGGAAACCGACACCATGCGCGAGGAAATGCGCAATATCGAACAGCGACTTTTGCGCCGGGAAGACACGCTCGACCAGAAGCTTGATACGTTGGCCACGAAAGAAAAAAATCTCGATTCCATTGAAAAATCCATTCAGGAGAGAAATCGGACGCTGCAAGTCAAGGAAAAGCAGCTTGATGAATCGTTGTCGCGCCAAAAAGAGATTCTGCTGCAACTGACCAGCTTATCCGTGGAAGACGCCAAGCAATTGCTGCTCAAACGCGTGGAGGGCGAAGTACGCCACGATATGGCGGTGATGGTGGAAAAAATTGAAGAGCAGGCGAAAGATGAAGCGAAACAGAAAAGCACGAACATTATGCTGCAGGCCATGCAGCGTTACGCTGCGGAAGTAACCAGTGAAGGCACCACCAAGTCTGTGATTATTCCCAGCGATGATATGAAAGGCCGCATCATCGGACGGGAAGGTCGCAATATCCGCGCTTTTGAACAGGCAACGGGTGTGGATGTTATTATCGACGATACCCCGGGTGTTATCACGGTCAATTGTTTTGATCCTATTCGGCGCGAAGTCGCCAAGCAGACATTGGAAAAGCTCATCGCGGATGGGCGCATTCATCCCGCCCGCATTGAGGAAATATACCAGGCAACCCAGAAGGAAATTGAAAACAACATTCGCAACGTGGGGAAAAAAGCCGTCATCGAAGCCAATATCCCCAACCTGCACCCGCGCATTGTTGAAATGCTCGGTCGCCTGCATTACCGCACCAGCTACGGGCAGAATGTTCTCCGTCACTCGATGGAAGTTGCTTATATCGCGCAGATGCTCGCCGATGAGCTGCGGCTTGACGGTACGCTGGCCCGCCGGGCCGGGCTGTTGCACGACATTGGCAAGGCCATGGATCATGATCAGGAAGGGGGACACCCGGCGCTGGGCATGGAATTCTGCCGCAAGTTTAACGAACCTGAAGCGGTCCTTAACGCCATCGGTGGCCACCATAATGATATACCTTCCACCACAGTCTATACCCCGTTGATTATGGCAGCCGACGCCATCAGCGGTGCCCGCCCCGGTGCGCGGCGTGAATCTCTGGAACGCTATATTAAACGTCTGCAGGAACTAGAAGCTATTGCCACGAGTTTCCCGCAGGTGCGTCAGGCGTTTGCCATTCAGGCCGGCCGCGAGGTGCGGGTGATTGTGGATCCTGAAAAATGTGATGACGCCAGCGCCCGTCTGATTGCCCGGGAAATCGCCAACCGTGTACAATCTGAACTGACGTTTCCGGGCGAAATTCGTGTGACAGTACTGCGGGAAATACGGGCGGTAGAACTGGCACGATAAATGGAATGCACCTATGGCCGGCGAATCAGCACCATCCACCAGCCACTTGCTGTCACTGGATTCGCCGGTCCAGTTTGCACTGGGCGTGGGGCCTAAACGAGCCGAGGTATTTCGAGCCTTGGGCGTAGAAACCTGCGGCGATCTGCTGGATTTTTTTCCGCGTGATTATGCCCAGTCTCAGGGAGACGTTCCGGTGCAGCAGTTGCAAAGCGGACAACTTGCCAGCGTGGAGGGAGAAATTATCCAGACGCGGGCCGTGCGCCGCCGCCCCTCGCGGCTTGAAGCGCTGTTGGAAGATGCATCGGGTCGCTGCGTGTTGACCTGGTTTAATCAAATGTTCATGGCTGAAAAACTGGCCCCGGGCGTGCGCATTCGGGCCAGCGGAAAAGTAACATTTTTTAATGGCCGCGCGCAGATACTTCAGCCGCGCATCGAACTGCTCAAAGATGACACCTCGCCGGGCCAATCGCCTGATTTACAACCCGTTTATCCCGCCAGTAGCGATTTAAGCAGCCGCGTCATCGGCTCGATTATAGAAAAAAATATCCCACTGCTTCTGCCGCATGTCCAGGAGTGGATTGCCGGTGATCTGTTAGCTTCTCGGCGGTTAATTTCGCGCCGTAAGGCCTATGAGCTTATCCACCATCCCGGAGCCTGGAAATTTGTCCAGACCGCCAGGCATTCTCTGGCATTTCATGAATTTCTGCTGCATCAGTTAGCCGTAGGTATGAAACGCCATCACCAGCAACAACTGGAAAATGCCCAGGCTCTGCGGACGGACGATGTGGTGGATAAACGCATCCGGGCTTTATTGCCATTTGCCTTAACGGCGTCGCAGGAAAAGGTGATCAGCCAACTACGGCACGACCTGGCCGCCCGCCATCCGATGAATCGCCTGGTGCAGGGGGACGTGGGCAGCGGTAAAACGGTTGTGGCTCTATATGCTATGCTTTCGGCCGTCGCCGCCGGGACGCAGGCCGCCTTATTGGCCCCGACGGAAGTTCTCGCACAGCAGCACGTTTTTTCTCTGGAACAATTCCTGGCAGGAAGCCGGGTTAAAATTGCCTTGCTGACTGCCGCTGTTTCTGAAGCGGAGCGTAAGAAAACGCTGGCGGGTATTCAAGATGGCTCCATCGGGCTAGTGGTAGGCACCCATGCTATTTTAACCGATGCGGTGCAATTTCAGAACATCGCCATGCTGGTGGTGGATGAGCAGCATAAATTTGGGGTCCAGCAGCGAGCGGTGATTCGTGGCCGCTATGCCGCCGTACACACGCTCGTGATGACCGCCACACCCATTCCGCGTACTTTGGCCATGGCCGTGTTTGGCGATCTGGATGTGTCAACCATTGATGAATTGCCACCAGGGCGCCAGCCCATCACAACGCGCGCGGTACCGGCGGCCCGACGGGCGGAAGTATATGCCTATCTTCTTAAGCAGGTGCAGGCCGGTCGGCAGGGCTATGTGGTGCTTCCGGCCATTGATGAAAACGCGGCCGAGCTACGTGGAGCTATACGGACTTTTAATGAACTTAAGGATGGAGAATTGGCCCATTATCGCGTGGGACTTCTGCACGGTCGCGTCGACGCCCCGCAACGGCGGCAAGTCATGGAGCAATTCCGCACCGGTAAACTCGAAGTCCTGGTTTCCACCAGCATTATTGAAGTCGGCGTGGATGTCCCCAATGCGACCGTCATGATTATTGAACACGCCGAGCGATTCGGCTTAGCCCAATTGCATCAACTGCGCGGTCGTGTGGGGCGCGGCAGCTATAAATCTGCCTGTATTCTGCTATTTGAAAATGACCCGCCGGAACCGCCCCCGCGTCTGGCGGCCATGATAAAATATTCCAGCGGATTTGATATTGCCCAGGAAGATTTGAAAATTCGGGGCATGGGCGAAATTGTTGGTGAACGCCAAAGCGGCCGCCCTGATATGCTTTTCCCGGATTTGCTGCTGGACCCGTTTTTACTTCCTGCAGCACGCGAAGTAGCACAAGCCACTATTAAGGCGGACCCGCACATCATCGCGCCGGAAAATGCTGAATTGCGTCGGGAATTATCTGCCCGCTTCAAAGAGGCACTGACTTTGGCTGATGTAGGCTAACAAGGTTTAACAGGTCTCTGCGGCTCTACGCGCTGGCATTCTTAAAAATCCATGCGATACTATCCAGCCGAATGAATGAGCGCTCTGTCCGGCCGCGCCGGCCAAAAGGAGCGAGCGTTGGCCGGGGTATGGGTTACAATCGAAGCGTCACGGAGATTGTTTTCCGGATTTCATCTTAGGTAGATCGCCAGTGGCCGTAGCCTGCTAGCCGGCGTGGAACTGTAAGCGTTCGCATGCGGCCCTTAGTCCGATGTCTAAGAAATAAAAGAAAAGGAAACTATACGATGTCAAAGAACACGAAACCTCAATTGGCGATCGCTGTGCTCGGTAAAATAAAAAATTATTCAGGTGCCGCACGCAAGCGATCACGTTGGGGAAGTATTGTCATAGTCTCACTATTGCTCTTGGCCGTAAGCACGCTGGTGCCGCACAGAGCCGCAGCTTCCCCGCGATCGCGCATGAACCTGGATTTTCATTGGCGGTGGCATCGGGCGGCCGGCCTATCTCCCGTGCCGGCGGTCAATGCTTCATGGCGCAAGGTTCAGATTCCCAATGATTATATTGTCCGGGGAAAATTTTCCCGCCACGCCGATAGGGCCCACGGATCACTGGCGGTTTATCCCGCTTGGTATCAACGCACGTTTACGCTGCCGGCTTCGGATAAGGGCGAAATGCTCTGGCTCTATTTTGAAAGCGTTTATCGCGATGCGCATGTATATATCAATGGCCACCTGGTGGGCAAACACCCCGGCGGATATACGGGCTTTCGCTTGAATATCACCAAGTTTGTTCATTTCAACACACCCAATACGCTGGCGGTTTATGTCAATCCCACTTTTTTTGAGGGCTGGTGGTATGAAGGCGGCGGCATTAACGGCAATGTCTGGTTAATTGCCAAGCATCAACTGCATGTCACGCGCTACGGTACGTATGTGATAAGCGACGTGCCGGGGGCCATTCATTACGGCTCGGCGAGGGGGGATCATGCCAACGCGAATTTGACTATTCAAACCACGGTTATCAACAATCGGTCCCATACTGCGGTATTTTCAATTATTTCGACTGTTTATAATCCCGCGGGCCACGCGGTAGCCACCGTGCACCAGGCAGAAATGCTTTCCGCCGGGCAGCACGCCACGTTTAATCAGCATGCGGCTCTGGCGCATGCGGCTCTGTGGAGCCTGCACCACACCAATTTGTACAAACTCCATACGATCATCGAATCCGACGGCAAAACCGCGGATGCCAAATACACCACCTTCGGTATTCGCACGCTTCGCTTTGATCCCGCAAACGGCTTTTTTCTTGACGGTAAACGCGTGGAAATAAAAGGTGAATGCAACCATGCTGATTTTCCCGCCGTCGGCATCGGGGCACCCAATAACCTCTGGTGGTGGCGGGTGATGATGTTGAAAAAGGAACTCCACGCCAATGCTTACCGCACGTCGCATAATCCGGTTTCGCCGGCGTTTTACCGCGCTTGCGATCACCTGGGTATGCTGGTCATGGATGAAAACCGCCATCCGACCGATACACAAAATTCCAAATCCACTGTGGGCGAGCCTTATAACAATATGTCAGCCATTAAATTTCTGATTCTCCGGGACCGTAATCATCCCAGTGTGATTATGTGGTCCATGTGTAATGAGGAATGGAAGATTCAGGGAACCAAATATGGCGAAAAAGTGTTCCGCGCTTTGATGCATGAAGTGCATAAATATGACCGCACCCGCCCGATCACCTGTGCCATGAACGGCGGCTATCCGCATGGCTTTACCCATGTGGAAAATTTGCAGGGTATTAACTACCATCCGCAGGATTATGTCTGGATGCACAAGCTACTTCCGAATCTTCCTATTTTCGGCAGTGAAATCGGCAGCACCTGCAGTGATCGCGGCGTACTGACAAGCAGCAAGAACAAAGGACTGGTTACGCAGTACACCATGCACACCAATTGGTCGCAATATGCCTGGGACACATGGAAGCCTATTGCGACGCAAAAATTTGTGGAGGGTGGCTTTAACTGGACCGGTTTTGATTACCGAGGCGAAACCACGCCCGACGGCTGGCCGGATGTAAATTCTCATTTTGGCGTATTGGACATCTGTGGCTTTCCTAAGCCCGATGCGTACTACTACAAAGCTTGGTGGGGTAAAAAGCCGCTGGTCTATATCTGCCCGCAATGGAATTTACCAAAATCCATGATCGGGAAGGATGTGCTGGTGCGCTGCTTCGCAAATTGCGACACGGTGGCACTATTTCTTAATGGCAAAAAAATCGGTCAGAAGAAAATGCCCAGATATTGGTATCTGGACTGGCAGGTTCCCTACCACCCTGGCAAGCTTGTCGCGCGCGGGTATAACCATGGAAACCTTGTGGCCACCTGGACCCAACGCACCACCGGCCCGGCAGTAGGCTTGCGGCTGGTAAATCAATGGCCAAAAATACGTGCCAATGGTGAGGATATTGCTCCTATTGCGGTATCGGTGATGGATGCCAACGGCCACGTGGTAACCAATGCCATGAACAGGGTGCACTTCAGCGTTACCGGGCCGGGCAGAATTGTCGGCTCCGGAAATGGGAATCCGGCATGTCATGAGCTTAATCAGGCACATGACCACAAGGCCTTTTATGGCTATTGCCTGGTTCTGGTGCAGGCCGATCGCACAGTCGGTGTCATTCATGTTACCGCAAGAGCCAAAGGTCTGGCCCCGGAAACCATCGCGATTCATACTACTGCGCCCCACCGCTAAAAACCGGCCGTGATAACTTGTGGTTAGTCCGTTGGTCAATCGCTCTGCCGACCCGGCCGACGGGGAGCACTGCCTTGTCGGTTCCGCGTAAGCATTGACATACTTGGTCAGGCGTGGCAGGCTTTTGTCATCGAAAGTGAGCGAAGAATGAATTCTCGCTTCTAACTTTCGACTTTTTGAAAACAGGAGCTGCGGTGGACGATGGCTTGTATATTGGTCTGGATCTGGGCGGAACCAGTATCAAAGCCGGTGTGCTGGATTGCGCGGGTAAAGTAATCTCCAAAGCCAGCGTGCCCACGGGCCGTGGCCCAGACGCGGTGATCGCCAATATGATCGCGGCCGCCGGGCAAGCGGTTCGCTCGGCAGGCGTGACACTCGAGGCCATCAACGCAGTGGGTATTGATTCCCCCGGCCCGCTGTCCACTGAAAAAGGTGTGGTCATCCGCAGCGCCAATTTGCCGGGCTGGGAGAATGTTCCATTAAGAGAACTTGTCTCAATGGCATTAGGTAAACCGGCGATTCTGGAAAATGACGCCCGGGCCGCCGCCTATGGCGAATTTTTCGCCGGAGCGGGAAAAAGCTTAAATGTACGCAATATGATGATGATCACGCTGGGTACCGGTGTGGGCGGCGGTATTATTGTCGATGGGCGTCTGATTCGCGGACACACCGACATGGCGGGGGAGTTGGGTCATGCGATAGTCGTGCCGGACGGCGCTTTGTGCGGCTGCGGGCAAAAGGGGTGCCTTGAAATGTACACCGCGGCCAGCCGCGTGGGACAGCGGGCGGTGCAGGCCCTGCATGACCCGGAAGTTACCTCCAGCCTGCGTGATGCGCTAAATCAACTCGGAGAACTTACCGCACGCGATGTGGAAGATCATGCCCGGCGGGGCGATGAACTGGCTTTAGAAATCTGGAATCAGACTTGCCGCTACCTGGCTGTCGCCTGTATCAGTGCCGTGCATTGGCTGGATCCGCAGATGATCATATTTGGCGGCGGTATGGCTGGGGCGGGGGAGTTCCTGCTACAACCCGTCCGGCGGTATTTTGACGAAAATTATTGGAAAATGGACCCGCCTGCGGTCGCCATCCGTGCTGCGGAACTCGGCAATGATGCCGGTATAATCGGTGCGGCCGCTTTGGCCCATGCTATGATGCAGGATCGCTGAAATGGAAGGAATGAAATATGTTGGAAAATCCCAAGGTCCTGGCGGTCATATCGGTACAGGGTAGAGATCAAAAAGGGGTGGTTGCTAAATTTGCCACCTATGTGGCGGCCAACGGTCTTAACATTGAGGATATGGAACAGCGCGTGGTCCGCGGCATATTTGTTATGGATATGCTCGTGGATCTACACGATATGGCCATTTCCCTGGATCAACTGATCACCGGATTATTGGATTTGGGGCGGCAAATCGGCATGGAAGCCCGTATTACGCTCCGCCAAACCCACAAGGCCAAACGCGTCGTGGTGCTGGTCAGCAAAGAACCACATTGCCTGCAAAAGCTGCTGGATCTGAATCGTCAAAATGAACTCAACGGCCGAATCGTTTCAGTGCTGGCCAACCATCCGGTGCTGGAAGATGCAGCCCGTGCCGCCGAATTGCCCTTCGCCTTTACGCTCTCAGGCCCGGATGAATCGGCCAAAGCGCAGCATCGGCACTGGCTGCTGGAAAAACTGCGGTCGCTGGAACCGGATCTTATTATTCTGGCCCGTTACATGCAGATTCTTTCACCGGAAATCATCGCGGCATTCCGCTCAAAAATCATCAATATTCATCCCTCCTTATTGCCCTATTTTCCCGGCGCTAATCCCTATCGGCAGGCCTTTGAAAGCGGCATGCGCGTCACCGGGTGTACCGCGCATTTTGTCACTGAGGAACTCGATAAAGGCCCCATCATTCTGCAGGATGTTTTCCATATTAATGTCGGCGTGGATCAGGCTGAAGATGTTCGCCAGCGCGGTCTGGAACTGGAAGCCCAGACCCTGGGTAAAGCTGTCAAATATTTCCTCAATGAAGAACTTGTCGTCGTGGAAGATAAAGTAGTTTTCAAGCCCGGAGTAAGCGCATTTCATAAAGTCAAGGAAAACGCGATTCCCCGAAATTAATGGTGATTAATAAGGTCTATTTCGACGCTCTACGGGTAGCCGCCGGCTTTGTTTTTGCGGTATGCCGCGTAATGCCGTAGCTGTGCGGCGGGTACCGCAAAGATTCAATCCAGTCGATGACTTTGCTTTCACCAAAGCGCAATGGCCTGGGGCCTTTTTTTCCCGGATGCTCATACGCTTGAAGTTCTGTGGGTTGTAGATATTGCAGCAGCAGAGACATGCGTGGATTGTCCAGGCTGATCAGGGGCTTGTGTTTATAACTGAACCGTGTAAGGGTGAGGAAATTGGTGTAGGTTTTCAGGGTATTGTTGCTGCCCTGATCCCCATATATCCGGAAGCCTGGTGCGTTTTGGCCGCGGTGGCAGCCCACCGTTCCGCAGCTTTGCAATACAATGGGCTGAATATCCGTGCGGAATATTTTCAGCACCTGCGGGTCGCTCTTTATTTGAACCTTGTCCCAATATTTTTTTGTACCCAGCCGGCGGATAAGATAAATCTGCCGCTTGAAATTATTCGGGCTGATAAATTGCTGATAATCCTGCAGCGTGAGCGTGCGGCTTTGAAAGACGGGGTTACGCAAAATATCATTGTGCCAGAATGCCAAAAGCGTCTTACGCCGATGCAGAATTCCTCCCTCAATCGGGGCAGTTTCATGGCGCTGCAGTTGCCAGAATCGAATCTTATAAACATCCTTCATCGTCAGGAGTCTTTGGCCACCGGCAGTGGGTTGCGGTGGCGAGAATTCCGTGGAATTTCCCCGCTGCACTGCGGTATTGCCATTTCCTGCCCTGGATTGCCGTTTTAATTGAGATGTAATGAGATTCTTCAGCAATTGTGCATTCTGAAAGTCGGGCTTAATTTTCAGGGCTTCGTTAACCTGTTGCAGGGCCTGCGTGTAAAGGTGGTTATTGTATAAATATTCCGCCATGCTCTGATGGCCGGCAGCATCACCTGGTTTAATAGCCGCCTCGCGTTGCTGAATTTGCGCAACCATCGCCGGAGTTTCCTGCGTGTTGGCCGATGCGGCAGACATGAATGTCGCCAAACAGGCGATCCCTGCTGCTGCTGCTGTAAAAAGTGGAAATCGGATGGAGTATTTCATGGCCGGGATTCCTTTCTCCTTGCCCGGGTTTGCACACCCGGAGCCGTTGATGTTTCCAATCGGGCCACCTGTTTCCCGACGTCCCGTCGCCGGGACTTCCTTTTTGCCGTAAAGCACTATAATCTTGACGTGCCCGACTCACAAGGAAAGTGTCAATGAATTCAGCACCTCTGCATCCGAGTGAAGCCTCACCCCAAGCCGACCCATTGGCCGCGTGGCTTAACCGGGTCGTTATTCTCGACACCATGGGGCCTTTTATATATATCGGCACTTTAAGCGAAATTCATGGACATGTCCTGATTCTCACGGTGGCGGATGTCCATGATTCAACGGATAGTTCCTCCACGAAGGAATTTTATATCGCCCGTACCAGAGAGCTGGGCGTGCATTCCAACCGTGACATCGTAGCCGTGCAACGCCAGCACGTTGTCTCGATAAGCCCCCTGGAAGCTGTTCAGATATAAGCCACTGGCGCGGATGGCCTTTCTGTCCACCGGTGATCGCTATGTTACTAGCGGGCACATGGCGCGCAGTACACCAATTTTATGCGAAACTTTTTTATGGAAGTGTATTTGTTTTTTCTAGGACGGGTATAATCTTTTTTTCTGCTCAAGCCCGCGCGGGCTTGGCAGCCCGAAAGGCCGGGACCGGTTACCTGTAACGCGAACAAAGGGCTTGTGCATGTGGATGAAAGCTTCACGTTTGGCCAGTATGACTGCAGCCTGTTTTGCTGTGATCTTGATGACTGCCGGTTTAGTGCAGGCAGCCACCATCAGGGGCGAGATCGCTCCGCCCTTAACCGCAGTCGACCGGCCTTTTGACATAAGCACCGGTACTGCAGACTGGGTTTATTATGGTTATAATGGTCAGACAACCGGGATGAACACGGCGGCGGGAAACCCGGCCCATTTTAGCAAGCTGCATGGCAAAATATCGGGATGCTGGGTTCGTGGCTACAGTGTTTACCTTAATTTTTCCGGCGCAAAAGCTCCCGGGACCAGTTTTGTTTTTGAAAATGGGTCCTCTACGGCCCAGAGCGGGGTGGATGGCAAGAAAGCCAATAAGTTGTCATTCACGTCAACGCTCATTGCTCCGTCGGAAACGTTGACAATATTCCTGACTTCGTACAATTGCCGATCAAAAATATCGGCAGCATTGCGGGCGGATAGAGCCTCTCCGGTTATTGCCAAATATACAGACACGGTGGTGCTACCATGCAATACGAATTCCAGCAATGACGGATCGGGCCAGGGTACTGGTGTTTTGACGCTGACCATTCATGGTGGTCATAAAGGAGACCTTTTAACGTTTACAGATAAACCTGATTTGGCGGGCGTAGCCACCACTGCGTCTAACAATGTCGGTGTCCAGGCGGCCAGTGTTGCACGTGCGGCTAAAGCCATGGCAACGCTGCCATCGATGATGACTCCCGCCCAGGCTGCCAGTAATCCAGCGGTCGAAACGCACGTCAACAGTCTGCTTCATCAACTGACGCTGACGGAAAAGATTCGACTTCTGGCCGGTCTCAACGGTTCGCCAGGTATGTTTACCAGTCCGATTCCGCGGCTGGGAATTCCCTCGGTGGTGATGAGTGACGGACGTGTGGGAGTGCATGATTGGGGTGCAGATACTTTATTTCCGGCCACAGTGGCACTGGTTGCCACTTGGAATCAAAAACTCTGTTATCAGGAAGGCGTCGCGATGGGCCGTGATGCCCGCGCACGCGGCGTGGATATGATTCTTTCACCGTTGGTGAATCTCTACCGTGAGCCGCAGGACGGGCGCAATTTCGAATACATGGGGGAAGACCCGTACCTGGCCTCCGGCGTTGCCGTCAACTATATTCGTGGAATACAGTCTCAGCACGTTGCGGCGGATGTGACGGATTTTTGCGCTTACGAACAGGACAACGACCGGATGATGATCAATTCCATTGTGAGTCATCGCGCATTGGAAGAACTCTACTTTCCCCCTTTTAAGGCCGCGGTTCAGAAAGCCGGTGTCTGGACACTTATGTCCTCCTATAACCGGTTGAATTATGAATGGTGTTCAGCCGATAGATATCTTCTTACCGATGTACTTCGTGATCGGTGGCATTTTAAGGGCCTGGTTGTTTGTGATTGGGATCTCAACAACGGCTTTAGTACCTTGCGATCTTTGAGGGCGGGACTCAATCTTGAGATGCCCACTGCCGCACATTATACCGCCAAGCGCATCATCCCCCTGATCCGCAGCGGTGATTTCCCAGTCGCCCGGCTTAACGCGCTGGTTACGCCCCTGCTGCGGATGATCGTAGCGATGGATCTTATGAAATATCCCCAAAAAGATGCATCCATTCCTCTTAACGATCCATTGAGTGATCATATCGCTTATGAAATGGAAAAACAGGGGGCGGTTCTTCTGAAGAATAAAAACCATCTTCTTCCACTACCCTCGGGATATCATCATTTGATTGTTGTGATTGGACCTAATTCTCGGTCCGTTGCACCGGGCGGTGGAAGTCCCTTTGAAGGCGGCGGAAGTTCCTATGGTGTTCCAATTGTCAAACCGGTAAGCATGTTGGCTGCCGTCAAAAAACTGGCCATGGCCGGCACGCGAGTCGTGTATTTAAAATCCCTGCAAGCACCAAATGCCCAAACGATGTTGCGTAAGGCGGATGCTATTATCGCCTGTATCGGTTGGAATTCCAACCTGGAATGTGAGGGCGGTGATCATCCCTATGCGCTGCCTGCACCTCAAAACGCACTGATCACCCAGGTCGCTAAACTCAATTCTCACGTCATTGTCGTGCTCAATGGTGGCGGCAATGTCGCCATGCGGCCATGGATACATGAGATTGCCGGATTGCTTGCTGCCTGGTATCCCGGACAGAACGGCAACTTGGCCGTCGCCGGCATCTTGTTCGGAAAAATAAATCCCAGTGGGCGCTTGCCGGAAACCTTTGAGAAACGCTGGAAAGATGCACCGGCTTACGGTCATTATCCCGGACATAACAACGCCGTCCACTTTGTCGAGGGCATCTATCTGGGCTACCGCTGGTTCAATAAAAAGAACATAGCGCCACGGTATCCTTTTGGCTTTGGTCTTTCCTACACTACCTTCGCCATGCACCACATGCATGTTACCGCCATGGGAAGTGGTAAACATCGCACCATTACCGTGACGGCGGAAGTAGCCAACACCGGGAAGGTTGCCGGGGCGCAAGTGGCACAACTTTATATCCATCCGCTTGTTGATCGGAAAAATCGCTGCGTACAAACACTCAGAGGTTTTGCGCGGGTGAATCTGCAGCCTGGCCAAACCAAAACCGTGACGATGAAACTGGATTGGCATGATTTTGCCTATTACAGCTCGGCTAAAAGAGTTTGGTGTGTTCCTCCCGGTAACTATGAAATTGCCATTGGATCATCCAGCGCCGATGAACCGCTGCATAAAATTGTGCAGATGCGTCAGTGAAACCGTCTGCCACTTATGAACTCAACGCAGTGTTCAATAATCCGTGAGCCATAGGGCCACCCCGGGGTTGTCAGGAGATAACCATTCACGGAGATCCCGCCGGGCAGCGGGAAGTATGCACCGCAAGATGGCCCCTCTCCCGAAATGCAAGTTTCAACGCGGCGCGCGGTTGCTATCTGGTATGGCCATGAACGGTTGGGCCAAAGTTAGGTGTTCGGCGGAGGTTCGGATTCCGTTGGGCCTCGTGCCGCGGCCGGCTCGGTTGCCCCAGTTTGTCCGTCATGGCCGAAGAAGCGGTAATACAGATAAATATTGACCGCCATCACGCCCGCAAATAAAAAAAAGGGCATCTCAAGTTCTGAAATGTCAAACAATATGCCCGTGCAGATCATGGCCGCGGATGCACCCGATAGCCGGGTTACCTGATTGATGGCCAGGGCGCGGGCCATGCTCTGGCTTTCCACCCGATTAATAATCGCCGATTGTTGTGCGGGCAATGCGGCAATTCGCAACGCGGGCGTTACAAGGTAAATAGCCACGCCCAGCCACAGGTTATGCCACACCGCCATAATCACCAGCAGGGCCGTGCCCAGCGCCCGCGTAAAGGTGATGCTGCGGACAAACCCCAGCCGCCGTTCCAGTGCCGGTGCCGCCAAGAGTGCCACTGAGCCTAGAATGCTACCAATCGCGGTGTAAACGGCCATACGGGATTTTGACATGTGGTAAACCAGGACAAAAAAGGGAATCAGGAAGGGCGTTATCAATCCCTGGCTAAATCCGTTCAGCGCACCAGTAATACTGAAATGCCGAATCGCCTTATTCGATTGCGTGCGCTGCACGCGTGCTGTGGCCACATATTCCGGAACGGTCATAAAGAAAAGTAACACGGTGCCCACTGCTGAAATAATGGCCGCCGCCAGGAATGTATTGCGTGTTGAAAAATAATGCACCAGCATCGCGCCGGCCGCCCCGGCGATTCCGCTTAAAAAAGCCAACACCGAGTAATACGTGGTCCGATTCTCACTGGTGGAAAGTCGGGCGATCACGGAACTCTGCACCGGCTGCGCCGCGCCGCCGACTCCACCGCCCACCAGCGAACCTGTGGCCGCAAATCCACCGATAACCGATGCTGCCAGCAACATCGGAAAACTTTGATTGACATACACCATCATCGCGCTAACCGGAACCATGGCCCCGGTGACCAGCAACGCTCCTTTGTAATCCCATCTATCTGATATATGACCAGCACCCACCGCCAGAATTGCGGTCGAAATAACGCCCACAACATAAATCGCCCCCAAGGCCAGGGAGCTTTCGTGCATGGTATTAAGCACGAGATAAGGTAATGCGACAATCATCATTCCGCCGGCAATGCTGCGGGCTGTACGGAACAAGATCAGCAGGGCCACGCTGCCGCGGTAGTTTCCGCGAACTGGCCGCGAAATTGCGGAAAACGCTGAAGGTTCTGGGGCGGCCGTCGATTCCGGCCTTTGTTCTTCTTCCATAGTGGCTGATTATAGCACGGGAGTCAAAAAAAATTAATTGGATTATGCAACTATTAAATTGTTTTGATGCGTGATAGCCTTTGAAAAGAATCCGCGGCTGTACGCGCTTTAAAGATACTATACAGCCGAAAATTGTGCGTTATAATGGTCTTGATCCGCTTCCATGCGGGTGAATAATACAATAATCGCCGAGGCGACTATGCAAAGTGCTTTGAAAAAGAAACTAAATAATTCAGTGCCCGGCCCCTCGAGAGTCGCCGAACCGACGGTGCAGGCCGCCACGCTGGCCAAAGCCTTTGTCTCGCTGATTCCGCACATGATGGGGTCGCTGCGGCGGCATTTACGCACGGCTGAAGGCGGTGATCTGCGCGTGGGACAATTCCGCATGATGATGGCAGTGGCCATGTCTCCCGAACTCTCTATTTCTGACGCCGCCGAAGTCATGGGCCTGACACTCCCTTCGGCGTCCAAGGTTGCCGACGAATTAGCCCGAGCCGGTTTGCTGCAGCGGAAGGAAGATCGCCGCGATCGCCGCCGTTCCCTCTTATCTTTGACGCCCTCGGGCGTTGCCGTACTGCAAAGTGTCCAGCGCGCCGCCGAAGATCACTTTATTCAAATATTCCAGCCGTTGACCCCCATGGAACGGGGTTTTTTACTCTGCGCCGCGGAAACCCTGCGACCATTATTTCGACCGGGTGGCCGCCCCGTGGCTTAGGGCCGCCGAACCGTTATGATCCTGTGATCTCATGTACCGAATTCCGAAGTGTGGAAATGAAAAACACTTTAACCACTCTTGTAATTCTGCTGACTGCGGCGGTGGCCATGGCGTCATTGAAAGCGGCTATGGTGAATCAGTCGCTTTCCATGGCGGTCAAATCCCTGTTACATTGGCTGATTCAAATGTCCGCCCCGGCCATGGTGGCGTCCGTTGCCGTGGCTGTGGTAGTCGGGCTGGTCTCTGGTTATTACTTAGCCGGGGAGGCGTCCCGCCTGGACCCCATTGAAGCTCTGCGGTATGCGTAAATAATACTGCGATTGGAGAATCATCATGCGATTAAATAAGCCGCTGGCTGCCCTCACACTGGCCACTATTTGCACCGCGCTTACGGGCTGCATGGTAGGACCTTCTATCCGTGCGCCCAAAACCACCATGCCCGCCCATTGGGCCAAATCCGCGCAGTTCCATCCCACCACAACCGCTGCAGCAACAATGCCCGCGCCAATAAGTAAAGTCACCAGCGCCCCGGCTCACCTCGCCCAGTGGTGGACCAATTTCCATGATCCGGAGTTAACCCTCCTCATCAATCGTGCCGCCCGTGGCAATCTGACACTGCAGGAAGCGACGCAACAGATCATTGAATCCCGCGAAATTCGCGACGCCGCTTCCGCTAATCTTGGGCCATTTGTAACAGGTGTCGGATCTTACCAGCACAGCGGTAATTTTCGTCACTCCGGATCCAATTTATATCAAGCTGGTTTTGACGCCACATGGGAATTGGATTTTTTCGGACAGGTTCGCCGGGGCATACAGGCCGACAATGCCAATTATCGTGCCGCTATTGAAAATCAGCGGGGCGTCTGGCTGACTTTATTAAGCGAACTTGCCGATGATTACATGACTCTCCGGGGCGTGCAGCGACAGATCGCCGTGACCGTTGCGAATCTTAAAACCCAGCGACACACGGTGGTAATTTTGCAGCAACAGATTGGCGGGGGTATGGGTACATCACTAGCTTTGGCCAACGCCAGCGCCCAGTTGGCCACCACGGAAAGCCAGTTGCCCGAACTGCGCATTCAAGAAAAGCAACTTTTTTATGCCCTGAGCATTTTAATCGGCCAACCGCCGCAGGCTTTAGAGAAACAGTTATCCGTTCCCCGTCCCATTCCGGCGATACCGCCTGTGGTCCCCATCGGATTGCCCAGTAAACTGTTGCTGCGCCGTCCCGACGTGCGCCAAGCCGAAGAGCAATATGCTGCGGCCACCGCCAATGTGGGTGTCGCAGAAGGTAACTTGTTTCCGCAATTCACCATGAATGGCAACCTCGGCTTTGCCGCCTCCGATGCCGCCAAATGGTTTGATGCCAGCAGCTTGACCTATGGCATCGGCCCGAACGTCTCCTGGTCCATTTTAAATTGGGGGCAGGTGCAATCCAACATCCATTTGCAGAAGGCCATTCGGATTCAGGCTTTTCTTAATTATCGCCAAACCGTCTTGCAGGCGCTGGATGATGTCAATAGCGCCTTAGCAGCTTACACCCGAGAGCAACAGCATGAAAAGCTGCTCGTTGAGGCAGTGGCGCAGAATCAGAAAGCGGTAAATTATTCCACGCAGCTATATGCCAACGGCCTGACTGATTTTCTTAACGTGCTTTCCGCTCAAGAGGCTCTCTTCACCTCGCAGGATGCTCTGGTGCAAAGCCAATCCGCGGTATGCACGGATTTAGTGGCGCTCTACAAAGCCCTGGGCGGCGGTTGGGAATCAGTTGGTTCTGCGGTCCAAAAACCGGCAAGGTAACAGCCCCAAGCGCAACAGAACGGTGATCTATTTTTGGGTTGTCGGCTTTAAGCCCAGTTTCGTCATGACCTGCTGTAGATCTCCCCATACTTTGGCACGATTCTCGGGCGTATACGCACGCAGCAGAAACGACGGATGATAGGTCGGCATTAATGGCACACCGCGATAGGTCATCCAGGTGCCGCGCAGGCGGCTGATCCCCTCCGCCGTTCCAGTAAGATATTTCAGCGCCGGTGCACCCAGTGTGACAATCACCTGGGGTCGGATAATTTCAATTTGTTTATGCAGCCACGGAATATTCAAGGCTACTTCCGCCGGTGTGGGGGGCCGGTCACGCAATCGTCCGGAATCCGGATCAGGGTCGGCTGCGCGAAGTTTGACCACATTGCCGATGTACACCGTTTGCCGACTTAGTCCCATCGCAACAATCATCTTGTCCAAAAGTTGCCCGGACCGGCCCACAAAGGGCACGCCTGTTTTATCTTCCTCTACCCCGGGCCCCTCGCCGATAAACATCAACTTCGCCGCCGGATTGCCGCTTCCAAAAACGACTTGTGTGGCAATGTCGGAAATATACGGCTCCAGGGCAGTCGCTGTCTCCTGCTGCAATTCTGCTAACAGTCTTGGTTTATCCGCATCATTGATCGGCGCTAGCGCCTCCAGATGCCCATCCGGGATGGGAGGAAGTTTTACAGGCCGTGGAATATCAACTCCTTGGCGATTGGCCGTTGGGCTGCCTGTCCTTGCCGCCCCAGGACTGGGCACCTCCCGCGGCAAGCGATCATCCATTTTAGGCGTCCGGGGTACGTATGCCGCCGGGCGCGGGGCACCGCGCGCCGCAGGGGCCGCAATTTGCTCTTTTCGAGCGATATTTTTGTTCGGCACCGGGGCCGCAGGCTTGGGAAGCACCAGCGGCACTTCACGCACACCGAAAGCTGCATCCGTTTGAAGCCACAATCGCCCGGCATAGTGCGCCGCTTGCGTATCCATCAGGCCGCTACTTTCCCGCCGGTCAATTACCGTGCGCCGCGCTGTCGCGGATCAAGCTGAATGGGACCATAAACCTGTTCATAACGCTGCACCGCCTGGCTTAACGCCAGCGCCAGACGCTTGGCGGCAAAAAAGCTCATCGCCACGCGGGTATTGACATCCATGACCACCGTATTGGGCTTATCATGATGCTGCATGTTAATGGCAAAATCCAGAAATAAATCTTCCTGCGTGGCGCTTAACCGGAAGATATTGCTAAATACCGTAGTCATGTTTTCTTCACGGATTTGCAACTGCATCTGCTGCCCGGCGGGATCGCCGGCGGTCGGTACCTGCGTTGGTGGTTGCACTGGCGGAACATTGTTGTCTGACATTTTCAAACTCCTCTTATGACAAATCCTACATTCAAGAAACTAAAAGATAACGGACCCCATCCGTTTTGTCACCATGAACGAGCCGGTCAGCAACGCGGGGGGCGTGGCAATTTTTCCGGGCAGGGCCGAAATAACGCCAAATCAGGGGCAAATCACGCCGTTTGGTCCCGGCGAGTCGGGATGCTTTTATGGTGCGTTCCACCACCGGCAAAGCCGGCGGCTTTGTGAAGTTTGCCCACACGGCCGTGTGGCCCGGAAATGTTGCCACGCCCCAACGCGGGTAGCTCTTATAGGTTCGACCGCGGCGGCGAAGCAATCATCGCCCGCGGGGCATTGTTTCATCGCCGGGCAATATTAATACGGCGTAGAATTCCCAACGCCGCCGTTGCGGTGCAATAACGCAATGGGCTGATGGGCGGACGGCAACGCCAACAAATCTTCCGTACGGGGGGCACGACCGCCGATATCCCTGCGGATGAAAGCCGGCGGATGAAGCGAGTTTAGTGAGGCGGTACCGCTGGCGCCGGTCTGAATCCACCATCGAATCAGCTGTATCTGGGCGGGGGTCAGTTGATGGTGGTGGCGGGGCGGCATGTGATGGCGCTGCCACAATGAGAGGGATATAAGTTGATACAGCCGGCTGCGCGCGGGATTATAAGGAATGACCACGGGTCTTCCGCGACTGCCATGTCGGACCCAATAATAAGAGTCCAGCCTCAGGTGTGCCTTTTGCCTATTGCGCCCATGACATCGGGTGCAATTGTCGGTGAAGATAGTTTGAATGTAGCGGGAATAGAAACTTCCACCGGCTCGCATATCGACAATGGGGGTTATGCGGACGCTCTGTTCGCCACGGCTGGCATAGTGGGCATTTTCAGTCGGATTCTGTAGCGCAAGATTATTCTTCTGTAATGGTGCTGCGCCGCGCTTAACATCCGAACTCAAAAGAGGCTTGAGGAATCCGGGTGCGTACTTGGTTAGATACCGGCTGCCAAATGTGAGCGTGCCGCCAAAATGGGCCGCAAAGGTCATGACAATCAGGGCCGTCACCAGGGTGGAATAATACGTGATGCCGACCTTTTTCTTATACAGCCATATTCCCAGCAGCAGGATGCTTAAAACCCCCACACTGGTTCCTAGCCAGCGATGGTAAAACAAAACGCGATGGCCGTAGCCACCACCACTGGCCAGCAGCCAGCCACAGACAATGGTGAAAGTGGCCGCGATGGACAACAGCACGAGTATAAAACCGCGCGCCGCAGTAATGTGTTGAAATTTTTTGAAGCGACCGGTAACTTCCATGGCCCCCAGCAGCACCAGAAAGCCGATGGGAAGGTGGACCAGCAGGGGATGAAAACGGCCGAGAAATTTGATCCAGTCAGTGAGTGCCAGTACGGAGACGGACGGTAACATAACACGATTCCTTTCGATGGCAAAATGAATTTTTTGCCTTATGCAATGCCCGGCAGTGGCACCCGCCGCTCTGATCCAAAGCAGCGAAACGCGGTGTCCTCGCCTTAAAGTAGGACTATACCGCACCAAGATTAAAAATACATTAAAGCCGCAAGTGCGGAAGCAATATTTTATCCTAAACTCTGCATGGGGATCCGATTTGCTATTTTCTGGTGAGCATATACTGTATCCGGGAATAGGTTAGTTGCAGGGGCGGGGGCGGCCCTAAATCATGAAGGATTTTTTATGGCACCTAAGTGTTTCGCATTTTTCACGCCCGCCATCAAACTCGTAATTGTCTGCGCCGCCATGGTTGCCCTGGCCGGCGGCATGGCACAGGGTGCGGATTTGGCTGCGCTGGTAAATCCTTTCGTCGGCACATCTGCGGGTGGCAACATTGTTCCGGGGGCAATAGCACCCTTCGGGATGGTGGAATTTAGTCCGGATATGCCCAATGGATTTTATGTCTACGGAGACAACTATATCAGCGGCTTTAGTATGACCCACATGAGCGGATGCGGATGTCCGAATTATGGAGATGTATTTTTTACCGCCACCACCGGGCCGGTATACGTGCAATCCGCCATCATTGTCGACGGTGCCGGATCATAGGTAGGAACCGCGAACTGGCATGCTGGGATTTGGGTATAAATATAGTTCGGAGACAGTAGCGTGTGCAGACATTGTATTACGCCGGAGTTGGGTCGTGAGACGCGAATCCATGACCGTCGCGACTTTTTGAAGGCGGGGATTGCCGCCTCCGCGATGGCGGTGGTGTCCGATGTATTCCAGCACGCCGTGGACGGGGAGGGAAAATATTCCAGCCAGCGGTCCCTTTTTGCTTCTATGGGTGTTGAACGCATCGCGCGGCTTGCGCCGCTGGGGTATCAATCAAAGCCTTCGGCTTCTAATGCCACCGTCAAGTGGGTACAAGTAGACTTAGATCAATCGCGGAAAATTGACCGAGTCAAGCTCATGCCGGTGATGGCGAATTTCACCTGGAACGCCCAATGTTTCCCACAGCGATTCCGCATTGAAGTATCTGACGACGCACAGTTCCACACGCGCCGAATCATCGCGGACCACACCCAAGCAGATTATCCCGCGCCCGATGACCGCGTTGCCATATTTCCTGGTCGTGCCGCGCATGGCCGGTATGTCCGTTTGACAGCCACGCTTCTGACTGGCAACCAACTTGCGTTGTCGAAAATGGAGGTTTGGTCCCACGGGGGCGATGTCGCCCAAGGCTGTCGCGTTACCGATAGCGATAACACAGAAGTGCTGAACCTACCGGAGGGGGGAGACATTACTCCAGCCGCGACGGCACATGGTGGAGGGCCGGACCAGCGGCAGTACGAGGCGTTGCGCCGGATATTTCCGAACATGCCGGCGTATGCGACCATTGGCTCCTATATGGGAATCGTTGCCCCGCTGACCCGCAAACCTCGACCGCAAGGTGAGGGCGTCTTCACCGATAACCCCGGCAACGTTATACCGGCCCACCGTTGGCGGCCCGTGGCGTTCCAGGCGGTGGCACCCTTGCGGGATG
>JAJZDN010000181.1 GCA_021805985.1 Planctomycetota bacterium
CCGATCTGCGGGAACGCAGCGGCGATTGGATCAGAAATATACCGGCCAGGAGAATAACGGCGATGGCGATGCAAATCACCTGGTCGCGCCGCGCTTCACTGCGCACGCGCCCCATGCGCTTGCCGGAGTTTCCGGCGGGGCGAATCGGTTCAGGCAACGGAGCATTGGATGACATTATGCCAACTCCTGTTTTCGCAGCAGCAGATAACCGATCGCCAGCGTAGGCAAAACACACGCGAGCGTCCAGATAATATCCAAGAACACGATTTCAAAAGGCATATCCTTGGATCGAACGATAAAATAGAGCGGATCATACCTTGTGAAATCCGGCATCAGGTGCACGATGACCCACAGGATATGCACCATCACATTGGTAATAAAGGATCCAATCTGATAATACCAGATGTGTTTCATCCGATTATCCTGAACATAGTCAAAGAGTTGCAGGCCGCCGGACTGAAACAGGCCCTGAACGAAATGGAACAAATTGCCCAGGATATACGCCACCATCGCTGTGAGCATGGCCACAGGCCAGCCCAAAGCGGTACTGGCGGTCACGCCGATGCTGATGATCAGCACGATTTCACAGAAAATAATCGCTTCACTTTTAAATAGATTCCAAATAAAGCTCGATGGCGGCTGCATGATGATCATGGAATTTTCTTTAACTTTAAACCAGTGGCCCGGCACTTCACTGCGCAGATTGATAATCAGATCGCCGGCCTCAAGCAGGGTGGATGGCAGCTTGATGGTGGTGATGCGCTTTTCGTTGACATAAACCGATTGCACCGTCCGATCGCGCGGGGTGCTGGTATTGTACGCCACAATTTGCGCCACCGGTGCCCGAGCTTCATTGGATTGTTTATCTACACTGATAACCATGTGAACGGTAAAATTGCCATGCGGACCAATCGGGATTTGCTGCTGATCAACATTGGGAAAGTCCCAGGAGGCCACTTCAGGTTTAATTTGCGGGTGGCGAACGCTGGGGCCGACAATTTCCTGTTTGCCGTTATTTTTAAATCCGGTGATCACCGGATTGGCTTTAGGGGCAAGCATACCGGAATGGTGCGGCGTACGGTTGGTATCTAAACTCACGGCCATGCAACTGGTCTGATTCGGCGGTCGTAGGCCATTTCCAATGCCCAGATACACGCCAAAGTCCGGACAGGTTACTTTCACAACCACCGGGCCGGGATTATAAATCTGCCCGGTCTGGGGATTACCGTAACTGAAAAACGCCGTGGGATTTTTCGGAATCCAGAAAGCCTGCCCGGCGGCATTAAGCGTCAAGGTCTTTTCCTGGGTATTCATGGGGTTGCTGCGCTGCACCAACGTAACATCAATCGTTACCGGCTTGGGGGAAGGCAGGGCATGAACGACGGCAAACTGGAACTCAAACATGGGGCGGTAATACTCGGTGGCCGGCAACGAAGGAAATTCAAAGTACAGAACTTCGGAACTTCCGCCTTTCAGCAACCGAGTCGGAGGGTTAGTTTGGTAGTTCACGTAGCCGGCAATGCCAAATTTTCCCGACACATAATTCTGCGCCTGAAGCATGCCATGCTTAGCGAGGTATTTCACGCCGGTATCCGGCGGCATGCGGCGCTGGACCTTGTCATAGCTTTTTTTCTGCATGGCATAAAGCACTTGCGCATCATGGCGGATTTTTAAATCCACCACTTTCATATAACCCCACGTGAGGATCATCATGGTCACCAGCATGATGGCACCGGCGGCGGAAAGCCCCATGACTTTCCCCAGCAGCAGTTCCAAGCGAGAAATCGGCTTGCTGCCGGTAGTCACCAGCGTGTGGCGCTCCCGTTCACGTGGAAGCGTTACGCAGGCCAGAAGCCCAAGATAAATCAGTAAAATTAAAGCCTGTGCGCGGAGAAAAATGGTCATGTAAACGCGGACCACGCCCGATGGTTCATAGCCACGGACAATCAACACGCCCAGCAGCACGCATACCCCAAACCAAACCAGCGGCACCGCCCACATGCGGGCATTCCACGCCTCAGAAATTGTCACGCGGCCGATGGCCCACGCCCGTGAGAAACCGCGCCCCAGGCGGGCAATATCCCGAAAAGCCGTCAGCACAAAGGCCAGAATCAACAGCACAACTACCACATCGGCAAAGATGCTGACATAGTGGTGCTGCGACGGGGGATGATAAACGGTTCCCAAAGCGATTCCCCCTCCGGCAAGTTTTGGCCCTAATTGTTGTAATAATCCAAGCATGTAAATACTTCATTCCTGACTATCGCGGTACGCCACGGACAAGCCAAATGTTTTTACCGGAGTTCTCCGCTGCGTTTGCGAGCCACAAGCTCTTTGAACAGATCTTCCAGTCGTACCCGGGCACGGCCCGTGAGAATTTCTACAGCGCCCTCCTGCTCGGCGATCTGGGTGAGCTTGGCCTGCAGCGCATCGGACACGTTGCGTGCGGAAAGCTGAAATACGTCCTTTTTCTCCAGCAGGTCACGCAACGCCCCTTCCAGTTCAATGCGTCCCCGGTATAAAATTACCAGCCGATCGCAGACATCCTCAACGTCCGCCAATTGGTGGCTTGAAAGCAAAACGGTTTTTCCCGCCTCCTTCAACCGCATGATCATGTTTTTAATTTCCAGCATGCCCACCGGGTCCAGACCCGATGTCGGCTCATCCATAATAATTAAATCAGGATTGTTCAACAGCGCCTGCGCCAATGCCACACGGCGCGTCTGCCCCTTGGAATAAGTACCGATTCTCCGCCCCCGCACGCTGGGATCCAGCCCGACAAAATCCAGATAATAATCCACCGCCCGGCGGCGCTCGGCCCGATTCATATTGAATAGCCGAGCGTAAAAATCCAAGGTCTGACGGGCATTCAGAAAGCGATACAAATAGCTTTCTTCCGGCAGATACCCGATGCGCCGCCGGGTTTCCTGATCGCCGGCGGGTTGCCCCATCACCAGCGCATCACCCGAGGTTGGATTGATCAATCCGAGCAATAATTTAATCGTCGTGGTTTTACCGCTTCCATTAGGCCCTAATAAGCCGAAGATCTGGCCCTGATCCACGCGCAGATTCAACTCTGTCAGAGCGGGCACTTGCTGGCTTTTGAAAAAGCCGGGATAAACCTTGGAGAGCTGTCTTGTTTGAATTGCCTGACTGTCCGCAACCATCCATAACTCCAGAATAAGCCCCGCAATGGGGTACGCTTGCCACGAACTTACTGCGCTGACTGAATATTAACCTTTTTCGGCGGCGGCGGCATTGACAGAATAATCTGCTGGTGCGGCTGCACGAAAAATACCCGTCCCACGTTGTTCATTACATTGCTTAATGTATCGTTTAAAAGTTTGAGCGTGATAACCCGTGGATTCTGCTTATA
>JAJZDN010000182.1 GCA_021805985.1 Planctomycetota bacterium
GTCGCGCCTGATGCGGAAGGCATATTCTGACCACTCGGACGTGGGCAGCCCTCTGCTCTTACTTCGCCACAGGGCCAATGCGCGGCACCGAGAGCCTATGCCTGCGGCTCCTTTGCGTTATAATTTCCTTGGCTATTTAGTATCGCGGAGAATTTCATGCGTTTAACATCACGGGCTTTACAGGAAAAGTTTTATCGGCCGGCTACGCTTATGGCGATGCTGTTTGCCGCAGTGCTCGGTGCCAACACCATACGGGGTGCCAATGCCGAGGCCGCCTTGCGCGCCAACGTGAATCCCAATACCGGCGTTTATCGCTTACAAAGCATTTCTCCGGCATGGACGTTTTCCGGTTCTGTCCCGGCACCGTTGCAGGGGTTGCGTCACACCGCCGGCAAGGACCGCCTGGGAACGTATAAACAGGTGAGTTTTGACTGGCTTTATAAAGGTAAACTGGTTTCCGGTGCCATTCGCACTTATACCGCTTGTCCGGTGGCGCAGTTTATTGTTACCTTTCAGCAGGCCACGTCGCATTGCCACATTCAATTTCCGGATTTCGCTTCTGAACCCCATGGTCTGCACATTCTCAGTTATCGTAATAATTCCTTCGCGCCACCGCAGTTTTCCGCGGGACAGTCCGGCACGCCGTGGCTGCTTTTTGACCGTCACTACAATGCCGCAATTATTTCTCCCGCCCGACACTTCATCATCATGACCATGCGCGGCAACGGCGTAACCCATACACTGGTACGCCTGAACCGGCAGGTGGCCACTGTACCGGCAAAATTTCAGATTCGCAGCATTATGGTCATGACGCATGGAATTAATCATGCGTACGACGTGTGGGGACCGGCGTTGACAACACTCGGCGGCAAAACGCGGCCCGGAAATCAGTCCGCTCCGGTGCTGCGGTATCTCGGATACTGGACGGATAACGGCGCTACCTATTACTACCATTTCAATCGCAAACTGGGTTATGCCGGCACCGTGTTGGCGGAAACGCGGCATTTGCAGGCGCGGAATATTCCCATTCATTATCTCGAATTGGACAGTTGGTGGTATCGCAAAGATTCCACCAATTATCTGGGTAAAAAAGCCCGCTCAATGCTGCCGAAATATCAGCACCAGGACTGGGACAAATTCGGCGGGATCACGCATTACACGGCCAGTCGGCATTTATTTCCCAAAGGCCTGGAAGCATTTGATCAACAGGTGGGTTTGCCGCTGGTGGTGCATGGGCGCTGGATCAGCAGAAAAAGTCCCTATCATAAGCAGTATAAAATCAGCGGCATCGCGCCGGTGGATGCGCGCTATTGGAATCACATCGCACGTTATCTGCATGACAATGGTGTGGAAACCTATTTGCAGGATTGGCAAAGTATCATCGCCAGAAATTCACATTTTTTCTCGGACTTAACCGCAGGACATGATTTTTATCATGGCATGGCCGCCGGAATGGCGGCGCATGGCGTGTCGGTCATGTACTGTATGCCCCTACCATGTGAATTGCTGGAATCATCGGAATTAAATAATGTCGTAGCGACACGGGTCAGCGCCGACATATTCATCCGCCCAAGATTTTACGCCTGCTTATTTACCTCGCGCTTGGCCGGGGCGCTGGGCCTGTGGCCTTGGGATGATGTGTGCATGTCCTGGAGGACCGACAATGTATTGTTGCAGAATCTTTCCGCGGGCGTGGTAGGGTTTGGTGATCCAATCAACCGGGAAAACCGCACCAATCTGATGCGGACCTGCCGCAGTGATGGCGTGATCATTAAGCCGGACGTGCCCATTGTGCCCATTGATTCCGCCTATCTCGATGGGGCCTTGCATATCGCCGCGCCCGTCATTGCCCGCACGTATACCAATCAGGATGGCGTGAAAACCGCGTATGTGTTTGCGTTTGCCCCCAAACCGCGGGATAAAAAATCCGTCAAGTTCTCCGCGCGTGATATTGGCCTGCACGGAGCTATGTATGTATATAATTATTTTACCGGTGCTTCAACGCTGGTTCCCGCAGGCCGTCAATTTACCGGTGCGTTAGGGACTAATGCCGCATCGTATTATGTATGTGCTTCACCGGGAGCCGCGGGCATTGCGTTCATGGGACAACGCGGAAAATTTGTCGGTGTCGGCCGGGAAAGAATTCCCGCCCTGGCCAATCTGCCTGGTGCTTTGATGGCATCTGTCGCCTTTGCGCCTGGGGAGGATGTTGTAACGCTGCACGGTTTCGCCGCGTACAAACCTGCGGTAGCTGTGCATGGTGGGATGGCCGGTGCGGTATTGTATAACACCTCTACGCAGCAGTTTGTTGTACGCGTTTCACCCTCCATTACCGCGCCGCTGCGGGAACTCGACGGCAGCGTGGTCAAAGAAATTAATGTGGTTTTCAGTCGGCCCAAATAACACGGAAATGAGATTGCTATGACATCGACATCCAAAGATTCCGGCCGCCCGCTGCTTTCAAGTTCCGGTCATGACATCAGCACGCTGACCGAAAGCCGGATCAATGAATTGGCTGAAAAATTAACGCCCGAAGAACGCCGCATCATGCTGGATCATGGCACGGAACCGCCATTCTGCGGAGGGTTGCTGCACAATAAGGGGGATGGGGTGTATGTTTGCCGACTCTGTGCTTTGCCGCTGTTTAAGTCGCAGGCGAAGTTTGAATCGCATACCGGCTGGCCGAGTTTTTATGAGCCGTTTGATCCCGACCACGTGCACAATATTGTCGACGAAAGCTACGGCATGATTCGCACCGAAATCCGATGCCGCCGCTGCGGCAGCCATCTCGGCCACGTATTTGACGACGGCCCGGCCCCGACCGGAAAACGTTTTTGCCTT
The DNA here is from genome assembly GCA_021805985.1 of Planctomycetota bacterium. Lineage (GTDB taxonomy): Bacteria > Planctomycetota > Phycisphaerae > WQYP01 > WQYP01 > JAMDCX01. The sequence goes on from JAJZDN010000182.1 coordinate 2,842, forward strand.
AATTCCGTGGCGCTGGAATTTAAACCGTTGGATTCCCGGCCCGATGTGCCGCCATCCGATGGGTGACAGGACATATCAATATTTTTACGGGAGTTTCCATCCATGCATAAAAAATTACGAAAAGTTGTGGTCTATGTTATCCTCCTGATACTGGTGCTGGTTGTGGCCGTCTGGTTTTCCATTGACGGCATTCTTCGCAGCCAAATCCAAAGCCGGGCGACGGCGGCCCTGGGAACTCAAACCACTCTGGCGGCGGCAAATTTGAGCCTTCTTGGCGGCACCCTGGCCCTGCAAGGCCTGACTGTCGATAACCTCAAGGGATATCCCGATCCGCACCTGCTGACCATGCAATCCTGCAACGCACAAGTCAGCCTGCACAGCCTGCTGACAAACACCGTGGTAATTAAGCTAATCAAAATCTCAGGCTTGCATATCTCCATGGATCAGAACGGATTGTCCAACAATCTCATGGCGGAAATAAACCATTTGAATAATCAGCAGAGCTCGGCGGGAACAGCCACTGCGACCA
>JAJZDN010000183.1 GCA_021805985.1 Planctomycetota bacterium
AAAAATTTACATTTTTCAGTTGCATACTGTGAAAAAGTGCTTATTTTATTGATTAATCGTATTGCAGGGACGGATTTATATTCCGGCGGTGGAACTCCGGCCGTATCCTGCAAACCTGTCCGCCATAGTAAGGAGATGTTTATGGCCAAGTCCCTCACCAAGTCTCAGACCGCCGCGAAGCTCGCGGAACTGGTCGCCAAGGAAACCGGCTCCGAAATGACCAAGAAGCAGGCTGTTGCAGCTCTGGACTGCATGGCCCAACTTGCGTACAAGGAAGCCAAGAACAAGTTCACCATCCCCGGCTTGGGCAAGCTGGTTCTGGTGAACACCAAGAAGCGTATGGGACGCAATCCTCAAACCGGCGAACCCATTGAAATTCCCGCCCGCCGCAAGGTTAAATTCCGCGTGGCCAAAGCCGCCAAGGATGCGATCCTCGGCGGAAAATAACCATGCCGGCCCGCCGTTGATGTTACCAACGTAATATCCGCTGGTGCGCCTGCCGAGCCGCCTGTCGGCTCATGGATCACACGATTCAAAACAGAACTCCTGACCGCTTTACCAGCGGGGGAGTTTTGTTTTTTGATGTTTCGGTTAGCCGGGCGAAGGTATAAGGCTTCAGAAGCGTTTCGCTTTCATTGCTTGCCAGAGGCCATAGTCCGCATTCCCGGTTCAGCGGCGATTGCTGAAAAACAGTCCCCCCGGCGGATGGCGTGTCCTACATCCACCGGGGGGTGTTAAAGAAAACCGTAACTCTTGTTTTTCGTCTCCGCATTCGACTCGCGACCCCGGGGCAAATGGGGGCCGCGCGGGTGAATGCCTCTTGCCTGCGGTTCTACAATAATACAAAATAAGAACTTCGCAATTAGACTTTTGTCACCACTTGTTGTACTTTTGTAACAATTGCGATACCGGAGGAAAAAGTATTTTCGGGGTTGCAAGGCCGCAATTAGATTAGAAAGGATCAACGATATGCCCTGGCAGGAGCCATTGGATAAGAATGGCCAAGCATTAATTGCCCATAGAGTCGGCGGCACGGCGGTGGAGCGGCCGCGCGACCATCCTCCGCACGGCGTGCCGGTGGCACTCCGGGGAGCGCAGCATTCGTTTGTGTCCATGGGACGCTTTGAGCCGCCATGGTCGCCTCGCACGGTACTGCTGAAATGGCTTATTAAGGGCAAGGCCGCGATGGATGTGGAGGGTAAACGCTTGACCATGCGAGCGGGTGATCTGGGAATATATCTGCCCATGATTCCGCACCGGTTCTGGGCGCTCAAAAATGTCAACGAGTTCTGCTGGTTTTCTCTCGATGGCCCTCTGGCGGAACAGTTTGCCTTGGCACTGGATTTAAGGCCCGGCGTTTATGGCGGCGTGGAGCCACCGGTCAAGGAAATTCATCAACTCATGCGGCGACTCAAGGACTACACCATTCAAGGCCGCCGCCGGGCCAGCCTTTCCGCCCTTACCTTACTGTACCGCGTGGCCGACGGACTGCGCACCAGCGAAGTGGCTACTATTGTCCGGCAAGCCGAACATATTATTCAACAGGAATTTTCCAATCCGCAGCTCGCCGCGGGTGTTATCGCGGATCGTGTAGGCTACCATCGCGGGTCGCTAAGCCGCCTGTTCCATCAGCAGACCGGGCTGACACTCATGGATTACATGACGCAGGTGCGCTTACAGGAAGCCCGCACTCTTTTAACGCAAACGCATGAGAAAGCCGGCGAAATAGCCCACAAATGCGGCTTTCTCGAATTACCCTATTTTTGCCGCTGGCTGAAAAAACACACCGGCCAAACCCCCGGCACCTTACGCGATCCATCCAAGTTTTCGTAAGCGGAGTAGAAATCAATAGATTCAGTATTGATCAGTAGTTTCCCTATTGGGCAGTAAGTTCGGTATCGCCTTGAGGGACACAAAAAGCCCCCTCTCCCCGACCAATCCGGCCGGGTCCAAAAGTCATAACCCGCGAAAAGGCCGCGCCCATGGCAGTTGACAGCGACGGTCCAAACAGACATCGTGTGGTTTATGGTTCGAGTGACTGGGGTGCACGATGCGGCATCATTTATCGTGCTCCCAATCGCGACAGCAGTCACACGGAGGGTTTTTGCAAATCGACGGCGTACTCGTGACAATGGCGGATGTCGGAATTTCGTGGATGCCAGCGCGATCCCACAACGTGAGGAGATCGGAATGAAAAAACTATTGATTGCGCTTTCTTTTCTCGCGACATTCGCGGCCGGATTCCTCGCCGCAGGGTGGCTTCTATATCTGGCCCACGAGCGCCGCGAAGCGCGCCAGATTCCCGTCGCCGAGAATGAGACGGGGACGTAGCTAGTTTTAGCGTTTCGGCATGACCGATCGGCCCGACGGAGTTGGCTCGCCTGCCGAATCGCGGCGGGCCTTGGGCGGGGTAGCCCAAGCTTTTGCGTTCAAAGCTTTCGCACGCGATCGGCAAAGGTGGCGAAACCTTCCGGGCAGCGGCGTGCGAGGTGGGAAATATCCAGTTCAGCCGCGATCCGGGCGTACATTTCGGCACCGCCCCACGGCAGACCTAAAGCCGCCAGCAATTTTTCCGTGTGGTCTTTTGGGTGGGCTATGTTTTCCGGGGCAGGCTGTTGGGGAACAGTTATGCCTAAAACCTTACTGAGGGCTTGCTCGTCGGCTAACATCCACGCGTCGAAAGCCTCAATCGGCACGCCCAATGCCCGGGGGATATTGCAGATTGCATGATCGTCTTGAGCGGCGGTAATTTCCGCACTACGTGCTGCCATGCGGTCACGATCCACCAATAAAATAATGGCATCGTAGCCGTCGCGATGGGCCTGCCGCATCCACGAAACCGCCTTTTTGAAATATCCTCTTCCCTTGCCGTGGACGTGTACTGGTGCGTTGGCCAGTCGGTGGAATGACAGATCAGTTAGATCAGATCTTATCTGCTGGATTAACGCACGGGCCGCTCCGTCGGACTCGTGCTTACCCTCAACAACCACCAGCACTCGCATTATTTCTTCCCATCCGTAACCGCTTTGGCCAGTGCCTCATCGCCTTCCGCCGTCCAGATTTCGCCGAGGCTGAAGACATCGAGCTGTTTTTTTATGTCGGGCGACGATCCCAGCGGATGCACCGAGACGCTGCCGTCCGGCTCCTTACAGCACAACGTCACTTCCTCCGGCTTGAAGAAATCGAGCAGATACGGCGAGTGCGTGGTCATTATAATCTGCGTGCGCTTCTGCTTCTCGATTAATTGCCGCAGGATGTTAAGAACCTCTTCAAGACGCTTAGGATGAATTCCGTTTT
>JAJZDN010000184.1 GCA_021805985.1 Planctomycetota bacterium
CGGGCTGCTTCCTGTGACGGTCTGTTGGGTGATTTCATTGACGTAGTTGTGGTTGCGCTGGTCGATTGTCTGACTGCCACCCACGGGCATAAAGCCCGTGGCTCGCCAGTTGCCCAGACCGTCCAGCGTGTAGTTCCTGCTCTGATCCGTATTCGGTAAGGTGATCGCCGTGGTGACGCTGCCGCCGCCGGCAAGCTGATAGCCCCCGGTGCCGCTTAATATCCCACGCTGATATTGCAAGAGTCTGTTGAAAGAATCGGCATTGCTGCCATTGGCGGTATCACGGGCAAAGGTGGTTTGGCTTAAGCCGTTGTATTGGAAGCTCTGGGCAGTGGTGCCGCCGACGCCTAATGCCGGTGCGATGGTTGTATTTATCTTTCGGCTCATAGGATCCCAAGTGTTGGAGAACACCGAACCATTTTCATCGGTGTATGTTACCACATCACTGGCCAAATCATAAACAAATTCTCGGCTTGATCCATCCTGATAGGTTTCACTGATCTTGCGATCCAGTGTATCAAATGCCCAGATGGTTGTGCCGCCCCGGGGCCGTCTTCCGGCCAAACGACCAGAATCGTAAGGCCCATGGCCGAGAGAATGTAGGCGAGAAGTATCGCGAGTTGCTCCACACACGCACGCTCCGCCAAGTTGTTGAAAACCCATTACGCCCACAGAAACCACTGACAACAAGCCACCACAGCCTCAAGCGCATCGCCACAAATGGAGGCGAAGTCCGAGCAATAGCCGATGGGGCACCACCCCGTCAAGGAAAAAATGAAACAAATTCACGCAGGCCGGGGGCCCGGGCGGAGGAAAAAACGCTTTATTGGGTCGCGGGGCGTCGCGTGCGTTCCACCGCCGGCAGAGCCGGCGGCTTTGTGGGGTATGACCGCAACTGTGGGTGGCGCAGAAAGATTGTCATGGTTACTGCGGGGCGTGGCTGAACGCTTTTGTCATTTTTCTATGGCGGGGCGTATAATTGTTATTAGATGCGACCGGTGTCGGCATGAAGGATATTGATAATGCATGAAGATTTTATCGCTTGGGTGGAACAACATCGTGGAACGCAATATGACCTGCACACAGATCATATCAACCCGACTTTCGTAAAAATGCTCAAGACTATTGGCTTTGACCGAAATTACACGCGCGGGGAGGGGTGTTACCTATGGGATGGGGAAGGCACAAAATATCTGGATCTGCTGACGGGCTGGGGCGTATTTATGCTCGGGCGGAATCATCCCAAAGTGCGGCAGGTGCTGCGGCAAGTGCTTGATGCTCAAAGCCCTAACCTGGTGCGTATGGATTGCAGCATTTTAAGCGGATTAGCGGCCGAGGCACTTGTGCGGCATACGCCGGATGGCTTGAACCGCGTATTTTTCTGTAACAGCGGCACGGAAACCGTGGAGACTGCGATAAAATTTTCCCGTTGTGCCACGGGCCGGCAAAAAATCATTTATTGCGAACATGCTTTTCACGGGCTGACCACCGGATCGCTGGCCATTAACGGCGCGGAGTTTTTCCGCGAACGCTTCGGCGCCTTGCTGCCGCACACTGAAGCGGTTCCATTTAACGATCTGGTTTCACTGGAAAAGGCCTTGGCCAAGCAAGATGCTGCGGCCTTTATTCTTGAGCCTATTCAGGGAAAAAGCTGCGAGCTTGTCGCAGATGGTTATCTGGCTGAAGCGCAACGCCTGTGCCGCAAGGCCGGCACTTTATTGGTGGTGGATGAAGTGCAATCCGGTATGGGCCGCACGGGAAAATGGTTTTGCTTTCAGCATTGGCCCGAGGTAGAGCCGGATATTATCTGCGTGGCCAAAGGGCTTTCCGGCGGCTTTGTTCCCGTAGGTGCGGTAATAACGCGCCCGCGCATTATGGATGCGGTATTTAATTCCATGGAACGCTGTGTGGTGCATTCCAACACTTTTGGCCAAAATGATTTGGCCATGGCGGCGGCCTTGGCCAGCATTCAGGTAATTGAAGAAGACAAGCTCGTAGAAAATGCCGATGAACTGGGGCGTTACACCATGGCGCGCCTGGCGGAAATCGGAAAAACCTGCCCGTTTGTGACGGAAGTCCGCGGCAAGGGGCTGATGTTCGGCATTGATTTCGCCCGACCGGAAAATTCCTTGAAACTTCGTCTGGCATGGGACATGCTTCATAAACTTAACTTCGGCGTGTTCGGGCAGATGATTATTATTCCGCTTTTGAAAAAGCACCATATTCTCACGCAGGTGGCGGGATACCACACCGAGGTGATTAAATTTCTACCGCCGCTGGTGGCCACGAAACAGGACATGGATTGGTTCCTGCAGGCCATGCAGGAAGTTCTCGCTGATACACAGAAATTTCCTGGAACCGCGTGGGATACCGTACTGGGATTGGCAAAAAATGTTGTGAAGGCTTAGCAGACGTTACTCCCGCGGTTGTTGCTGTAACGGCTGGCGGATAGTGGGCCGCGTTGCATATTATTTATGGGTCCAATACATCGAAGAGTTTTGAAGGACACGTTGCGGCTCACACGGTACCCGCGCACGGTGTTGGGTATAGCATTGGTGCTGGCGGCGATCAGCGCTTTTCTCGCCTGCACCCGCCTGCGAATTTCCACGGATCAAAACAAGCTTTTTTCCTCGCATGTCGCGTTCTTCCACCAATATCTTCAATTTGTTAAGCAATTTCCGGAAAATGAGGCCGCCTATATCGTCATCAACGCGCGTAATCCGGCCCATCCGCCGGCTGCCAGCCAATGGATTGCAGCGGCCGAGGCCATCACAAAGTCTCTTCGGAAGTTGCCCACGTATGTTATATCCGTGGACAGCCACGTGCCCTTGAAACAGCTTGGCAATCAGGCGCTCTTATTTGCAGATTGGCATGACGTGCGGGCGGCCGCCAAGGGTACGCAATCCCTGTCGCAATTAGCATCAGTCTGGGGAGAAAAGCCCGATCTACCGATGTCATTCTTTGGCCATAGTCGCATGCAGCGATTTTTGCGGCTTCTGACCACACAGGCGCCCAGTGTGCAAACTACCGCCTTTGTCCGAACGCTTAGCCAATCATGGCTTCAGGCCATCCGCCAGCCCATCGCCAAGGCCGTCGTGGCTCCGGATTTGCCGGCGCTATTATCGCAACGTCCGACAACTCCGGCCGCTGCGGGATATTACTACATTCAGGCAGGCAACGGCTCGGAACATTTACTGCTGATCAAAGTCTACCCCAGATTTACCTTTGATTCTCTGGCTGCGGTATCTCTGCCGCTGGAGAAAATCCATGCGGCCA
>JAJZDN010000185.1 GCA_021805985.1 Planctomycetota bacterium
CAGCCCTCATCAGGTACCAGTCAAGCCGCCACGGTACCGGAAGCGGACATGGAAGAAGAGCTGTGATCTAATCAACGCATGCCATTCCGGAACCGTTTCACCCAACCTTGCGTGCATTATCGCGGCCTGGCCTGATCTTCCCGAACATATCCAAAGCGCGAACCTGATGCTCTGCGGCGGTTTACGCTGCCGAGATTTCATCTTTTCCAGGACACACGCTGGCCGGCCGGCCGAGAACTTCCCGCGACCGAACTTGCTCAACTCTCCGTGGACCGAAACAGGGACGCATTTAGTATTGGCAGGCGCGGATGGATATGGTAATGTGGATGCCATGGCACGCAAACCCAGAAATACGCCGGGTGGATACGTCTATCATGTGCTGAATCCCGATGGTCATCGGGATAAAGGCTGCCACCGGGGCGGGAAAAGCTGTTCCGAAGGTCAAAGCGGTTGCACGGAAATCGGGACAGGTACCATCGGCGGTGGAGAAAGCCAAGCCGTCCGAGCCTGGGGACACCAGGCGAAACCGGATCGTTATAAGTTAATGGAAAGGGTGACGCCTTTAATGGTCGTTGGACGGTGGTTAATGCGGTGATAAAACCGCTTATGTGCATTTGAACGACAGCGAAGCCGAGCATATTGACGCGGCCGCGATAACCGAGGCCGAACTGGAGCTACCCACCGGCCCAACGGAAACGCAGCGCACGGTGCGCACCCGGCGTACGCAGGGTTTCTTCCGCGCGGCGGTGTTGGCCCGTTAGGAATCCCGCTGCGCTATTTCCGGTATCGCCATCCCGGAGTTGTTAAACGCCAGCCACGTTATTCCCCTGCAGCAGGACACCAAGCGCCGGGCCGATCCACGCAACGGCATTTCCCTGAACACCCTGTACGGCCGCGCCCTCGACCGCGGCTTGATCATGTTTGGTGAATCCCTGCACCTGGTAGTCTCGGATCGCCTGAAAACCCGCAAGAAACACCAGGAATTCCCCACCCTGCTGCAACAGGCCCTTTTTTTTGGCCTTGGAAGGCCAGCCATTACGCCTACCCAAACGCTTCGCACCCGCCCCAGCCACCCTGGCACATCGTCGGGAGATGGTGTTTTGGTGACAGGCCGATAACAGAGAGCTTGTCCGCTTCCGGCATTACTGAGGCGCCGAAGTTATGTGCCGATACGCATATTTTGACCTCGGCTGGAAAAATTGGCTGGCCTGCGACGTGGGGGGCTGAATTTGCGTGTTGAACAAAGCCGAAGTTAAAGATAAAATCATATATGTTACTGGAGCGGTTCATGAAGCGAACGGTGAAAAAACACACGTTATCCCCGGCGGCGGCACGCCGGGTTCGGCGCATTGGCCGTGATGCGACGGCAATGCGGAAACTGCTGGGCAAAAATCCTGGAATTCAGGAATTGTTGGCCCTGCATAACGATTTCCAGATGACTGAATCAATTTTGGCTCGTCGAAGTTACAATTCCAACCGCTCCTGGTCCGCGTCCAATGCAAATAGACCGATCCTGTGAGCCGCTTGGGTGTTTGGGAGAAACTCGTGGGTGAACAGAACCTCTCGTGGAGCGGAATTTTAGCGGAACTTAATGCCACCATGTCACAGGATAGAAGGTCGCCCGATTATGACGGGGTTCGCCGTAAATATTTGTGCCGTCTGGCCGGGAAAACCAACCGCCATACTATCTTGTACGCAACCAAATTTACTCAACGCGATCCTAACTTGCCGCCCGAATTGATAAGTATTGTTGACGAGGATGTCCAAGGCTTGATGGAGGTTGTCCACGGCGCCAAGACGAAAAAGCTGGATCTGATACTGCATAGCCCGGGCGGTTCACTCGACGCCGCGGAGGGGATTGTTAATTATCTTCGGGAAAAATTCTCCGATATTCGGGTGATTGTTCCCCAGCTTGCGCAATCGGCGGCCACGATGATATGTTGTGCGGCCAATGAGGTGATGATGGGGGCACATTCGTCGCTCGGTCCAATCGATCCCCAGATATTTGTTAATACTCCGTTGGGAGCGAAATTTGTTCCCGCACAGGCAATTATCGACCAGTTTGAACAAGCTAAGCAGGAGTGTGCCGACAAGGACAAGGTGACCGCGTGGGTGCCAATGCTCACCCAGTATGGTCCACATTTAGTTAAGACCTGCAGCTACCTTACAGAGCTTTCAGCTGAACTGGTTGAAAAGTGGTTGTCCCAATATATGTTTCATGGCAGTGGTGCGGCCCAAAAGGCACAAGCACTCGCCGCGTGGTTATCCGACCACAAGAAATTCAAGACCCACGCAAGACACATTCCCCGCAGCGAACTCACAGGTATGGGAATGAATGTTACCAGGCTGGAGGATGACCAGGCCATTCAAGATCTTGTCCTTGCCACGTTTCACGCAACAACCCACGCTTTTGACGGAACAAATGTGGTTAAGATCATTGAGAATCAGTTCGAAAAATCGTTTATGAAGATGGTTCTGACACGGCCGGCACTTCCATTTCCAATACCCAATCAATCCCCCGCGCCCACCACAGATCCTGCACAATCGGAACTCACGGCCCGGAAGGCACAACCGACGCCTAAAAAGCACTCCGCCAGATGAGAGTCTCCGCCTGAGGGCCGAAGATAAAGCACGAAGCGCCGCTGCGGCAGCGGCAATCCCTCCACACCCTGAGAGGAATGAAATTGAACCTGCCCAAACGTTTCGCTCCCGATCCAGCCGCGCTGGAATATCACCGGGACGTGGTGTTTCGGTAAGAATCAGTAATTGCTGTACTGGCAGTAATTGTGGCGGGCAGCACCGATCAACGGCCACAGATCAATGGACTTTTTACGCCGCGCGGCTTGCGGCGCGGCCAACGCGAACGGAGATTGCGGAGGAATTCGGCCCATGGCTGGACCAGTTGCAGTTTCACGGGGACGGGTATCGTGATGGGAACGTCTTCCAAGAATTCGGGATCGTCTTTGTACCGGATCCATACACGGAAAGATAAGCGCAAAAAAAGGAGACAACGCCATTCAAGCCACCCGAAAGCAGTCCTGTGGCCGAGTCTCCATGTTATGATTTTCCCCATAAAGTCATGGAAATCGACGATACAACTGTTTATTTGTAATTATGTATTACCATCGTTATCCAGGTGGCGTTTGAGCGAGAATCAATAATTGCAGTATGCGGCAGTATATTCAATATTGATCAATAGATCCGGCACCTGTCCCGGCGCAGTGGGAATCCTCCATCCGCCTC
>JAJZDN010000073.1 GCA_021805985.1 Planctomycetota bacterium
CGCCTTCCAACTCCTCAACCACCTGCCTTTTGAAGCACTCACTATACCGCTTTATTACCCGTATACGCATACCATAACTCCTGATAATTCCGTTGCCAAAAGTGACAACCTATATCAGGACGTGACAGCCGAATTTGTTCTACTTTCAACTCTCTCCAGCCTCCTGCTCTAATCGGGCCGCAGTCCGATTTCCGCGTTATCCGCGCAATCCGCGGTTCTCTTTTGTCGTGATCGTAGGTAACGTAATCGCATGGTCATCCGTCCCAGCAAGAAATCAGGGTACCCACAAGCTCGTGTGACCGAGGATCAGGGACGTTTTTGTTTCGCACGAGCGCCCAATCTGGCGCGGACATTGCGAACGTGGCGACGGTGCGCTGCGAGGTTGGGTGCCAAACGGGTTTCCGCAACGGCCTTCCTAGCACGTTTAACCTCATCTTGCGATAACAGCATTTCCCGGTGCGATTTGATGTACGCCAGCAAACCGCGGATCAAGACATTTTCGGGAAGTTTGTTTTTTGTCTTAAGCCGCGCAGAGCCTGTAAATACCACCACGGATTTCATTTTTTCGTGCGGTACGCCAAGCAGGGACGCAAGCGTCCTGGTGTGCCTATAATTCTGCCGGAGAGGATTGAAAAAACGATTTTTTTTGTTGCCGATGCCCTGCGTCCAAGTGCGGTCATGCTTGCTACCGTAGATCGCTCCGCCATAATTCTTCGTTTCCACCACAAAAATGCCGAACCGAGAAATGATCACATGGTCGATTTGCGTGGTGCTGCCGTCCGGTGCAGGAAGCGTCACATTGTGCAGTACATGGTATTGTTTTGGATCCAGAAACTTGCACGCCAAACGGATGACCATTTCACCCTGCCATCCCTTGAACCAGGCGCTACGCAGCACGGCCGTAAGGGCCATCATAAATATCAGCAGGAGCCAAAGCCAATATGGAGGCGACATGCGGGGACTCCAAGAGAAAATCGCGTCCAAGGACTTTATCCGACGCTGCGGGGGCAGGCAAGAAGTGTCGGTCACAATTTTCAGGCCAAAGTTAAAATATCCTCTTTTTCTAAAGGCGTCTTCAGGGGCCGGCCCAAGTAATCGCCGCTTTGCGAGGAGACTGAAGCGCTGCGGACGCTGCGTATTCGGAAATACATCCAATGAAGCTGAGCACGTCCAAAATCGGCGGGCCGGGGTCGGGGCGTTGAGGCAATCGCGGTGTGCGGCTAAAATTGTTGTATGAAGACAATTGCTTATCAGCAGTGTATTAATTCGAGTTGTGCCGCGACCTTTGATGTGGGGCAGACGCTTACGGCTTGCACTGTGTGCGGTGAACTGCTGGATATTAACTATCAGTGGAATAAAGCGGCGCTGCCGAAAACGCTGCGCGAGTTTCAGGCCCGTTGGCAGAATCGGCGGTTTCCGCTGGATTATTCCGGGGTATGGCGATTCCGTGATTTGCTGCCCTTCGCTTCCGACGCCATGGTCTGCACCGTAGGTGAGGGGCAGACATTTTTGCAGAATGCGGTATGCCTGGGACGCCATCTGGGGATGTGGCCGGGGCAACTCTGGCTGCAATATGAAGGGATGAACCCGTCGGGAAGTTTTAAAGATAATGGTATGACGGCGGCGTTTACTCATGCGCGCATTGTTGGTGCTCAAAGAGTGGCCTGCGCCAGCACGGGTAATACTTCCGCGTCGCTGGCGCTGTTTGCGGCCATGAATGGGTTTCAGGGAATTGTATTTATTGGAACAGGCAAAATTGCGTTCGGCAAGCTCTCGCAGGCACTGGATTATGGTGCCCGCACGTTACAAATTGAAGGTGATTTTGACACCTGCCTGGCCCGCGTCCGCCAAGTCAGCGGGCAACTGGGTTTGTATTTGATGAACAGCGTCAACCCCTTCCGCCTGGAAGGGCAGAAAACCATTATGTACCGCATTTTGGAAGCGTTGAACTGGGAATCGCCGGACTGGATCATTGTGCCTGGCGGCAATCTGGGAAATTGCTCAGCGTTTGGCAAAGCGTTTTTTGAATTGCGCGAACTGGGTCTGATTAAGCGCATTCCACGCCTGGCGGTGATCAATGCCACAGGGGCTAACACCCTGCATGAACTTGTGGCCGGTGGCTTGACATGGAATGACGGAAACGTCAATCAGGCAGTTATTACGGAACATTATAAACGCATGGAGCGGGACGGAATTCACGCCCACACCGTGGCATCGGCCATTGAAATTGGTCATCCGGTGAACTTGAAGAAAGCTCTGCGGGCCTTGCACACGATGAATGGCGTTGTGGCGCAAGTGACTGATGAGGAAATTCTGGAAGCCAAGGCACTGATTGGTCGCTTTGGTTTTGGCTGCGAGCCGGCTAGCGCCGCAACCATAGCAGGCCTTCAGCAATTGCTGGCCCGTAATGTTATTTCCCGCCATGAGCGCGTGGCCTGTGTACTGACGGGCCACGGCCTGAAAGATCCCGACGCTACCGTTTATTACCACACGGGCGTAAACACCAAGCAGGCCAAGCAACCTGAAGCACAGGCTACATGGGGGCACATGAGCAATCAGCCCGTGAAAGTCGCTGATGATTTGGACGCCATTGTGCAGGCCCTGGGGCTGGATAAAGACACGCTTAACAACAGCCGCAGCACGGGGTACGTGCCAACTGCGGCGGAATTACCGTTCGTGGAATATTAACAAACGGGCTTCCCATAATGCCACAAAGCCGCTGTCTCTGCCGGCGGTGATATGCCCGAATGCGGCGTAGTTCGGAAAATTGGATTGCCGTTCTCCGGATCAGCGATTCCCCTTCACCAGCCGAAGCCAGTTCTGGATTTTGACCACGGCTTGATCGGTGTCATCATGGATTTGAAAAAGTGTATCGAGCCGGGTGGTGGAAAACACTTCACGAATTTCCGGTCGGATGCCGGCAAGGCGGATTTGTCCCTGCCTTGCTGTAACGTGTTGCCGCAGATTCAGCAGGGTGCGTAATGCCATGGAGGAAAGATGCTGCACTTGGGAAAAGCCGATGACCAGCAGGGGCGGATTTGCTTCTTTAATGGCTTCCAACGTGTCGTGCTCAATGCGGTCCAGCAGGGCACCATCGAGCAGTTGAGAGCATAACAGTTCGACAATGACCACAGGATTATGGTCCGTAACCTTGATGGTCGGAAAACTATCCATAAATGCACCTCCGGTACGGAAACAAACCACTTTCCCCACGCCGCGACGGGAAACGGTGTCACGGCATACCCCGTAGGATACCCGCCAGACGCGTCGCCGTAAATTGCAAGAAGCCTGTATTGGGATTGACGAAGGGGCGGACAGCCCGATTCGGCGTAACGGATGCCAACATTGGCAGGCCGCGTTTGGCATGGGCACCGCACTATTTCCTGGCGGGGCAGAAACACTGGAAAATCATGGGCAAACCGCACCGTTTGGTCCCGGCGGAGCTCTGTGCTATCCAAGTGCGATACACCACCGGCATAGCCAGCGGCTATGTGAAGTTTCGCAGCACGGCGCGTTGCCCGGAAATGTTGCCACACCCATTGCAACGGACGGGTTGGGGGGGTGCTATTGCATTTACTCAATGTATTGAGTAAATGGATTATGGATTATATTCGCCCTTACGCTGCAGATCTGGTCCGCCGTCTGGCTGGGCCGCGCCGGTTCATGCGGAAAATTGCCGGTCTTTAATACCGCCCAGATGCCTGCACAATCGGAATTGCCGTTTGACGAAGCCCAGTCGAACCATGAGTTTTGGGGTCGGCTTACAGAATCCACGGTTGGTTCCCACCTCTTCAAAGCCGCAACCGCTGGAATCCGCGAGTTATTCTATTGTCGGGAAGATAACCAGATTACCTCAACCAGATCATCACTGGCTGGTTCCTGGGAACAATCAAGCCCAATCGGAAGGCCTTTCCAAAAAGCCGTCTTTCACGATCTTGGCGTGCCAGTAGCCCAAGCTTCGCACCGCGTATGGGGGCCGCAATTTATTTCTTAGTTCCAGCCCAGGCCAGGCGGTAAATGCAGCCGTTGGAATCGGAACTGAAAATCACCGAGCCATCTGTGTCTTCCAGGCAGTTTACTGGACGGGCCAGCACATTTTTGCCATGATCGCCGAGCGTGGATACCATGATTTGTGAGCCATAAGGCTTGCCGGTCCAGGGATCAAATTTGATTAACTGCAGGCGGTAACCGACCAGTTTGACGCTGTCCCACGAACCGTGGCAGCAGACCAGCGCATCGCCCAGGCGGGCACCGTGAAACTTATTATTGGTAAAGAATAGAAAACTGATGGCGCTCCAATGGGCGCCGAGGTCATACGACGGCACCACCGTTTCTGCGGCCAGCTTGATAATATTGGGATGACCGGTTTTTTCAAACATTTTTACATATTCATAACGCGGAATGTCATTACCGGTGATAAACGGTTGGCCATAGAACTTACCACGAATGTAATGGTTAAATTCCTCGGGCGGATTGTGGTCGGTAATGGGTTGATCGGGCCATTTTTCGCCCAGCGGATGGCCAAACTGATCACTGCCTTCATCACAGCCCCACAACTGGTGCGTACCGGGACGGAATAAAAGCTTTTCTGTGTTACGGATCCCCGTGCACCAAAGCGTCTTACCTGATCCATCCAGGTTATACCGCCAGATTTTCTCCCGATCGGTTTTCATAATATCCGCGGCATGATGCCATGGATCGATATTACCCTGATCGCCGACACTGGTGTAAAAATGCTTTCCAGTCAGGCACAAACTGCGCCACCAGTGACCAGAGTCGCCCGGCAGGCCAGTCACAATGGTGGTTACAGATCCGGCGCGGGTTTGCGTTCCATTATCCGGCGTTTTATAAATGCCGGTGCTGGTGGCGAACCACAGCCACCCGGCGCGATAAACCATCGCCTGCACGCGACTATAGCCTCGCACAAATACCGCTTGCCGCGTGTAGTAGCCGGCGGCATTTTTATCGCTTAAAACCAGAATCCTTCCCGGCCCCGGCTCGCTGACAAACAGGCGGCCATGGCCGTCAAATTGCAGGAATCGACAATCAGCAATCCCTTTGGCCACCAGCGTGACCCGATATCCGGGGCGTACCGTAAACGGCGGCACGCCCGGGCCAACGGTGCCATTGCCGGCGGCAGCCACGGGTGCCGTCAGAGCCGCAACAAATAGCAGGCAGGACCAGCCTAATGATTTAGCAGTTTTGAACATATTCCGGACTCCAGTATTGAAACTTGTCAATATAGTGCCCGAAGTTTTTCGGTGCGTCAAATGAAGGTCATTTTTTTTGCCGCCACGCCGCACATTTTAAAAAGCAGCAGCCCGTGCCGAAAGCGCGAGATATTGGTTTGCCCATACGTGCGCTGTTTGTAATGCACGGGAATGTCCATGATTTTGAGATTCAACCGCGCAGCACCAAACAGCAGATCAAAATCACCAAACGGATCGAAATCGCCAAAATATTCCCGATTGGCCGCAATGCGCAGATAATCCGAGCGCCGCAGAACTTTGGTTCCACAGAGCGTATCACGCAAACGCTGGCCCAGCAGATACGTAAAGAGCATCCCGAATGATTTATTGGCGATCATATTCAAAAATTGCATCGCCTGATCTTCCATGGGATAAACCAGCCGCGATCCATTGGCAAATTCGCATTTATTTTGATGCACAGCATCAATAAACCGCGGCAGTTCTTCCGGCGGCACCGATAAATCACCGTCGAGAATCAGCAGTATTTCGCCCGTGGCCATGGAAAAGCCCAGCCGCACCGCATCTCCCTTGCCACGGCCGGTTTGCTTGATGGCTGTGAGCTTCATCGGCCCGCTGCGGTTTTTCACCGCCTGTTGCACGGCATCCCAGGTATCATCGGTGCTATTGCCTTCCACAAAAATAAGTTCCTGCAAATCCGCCATCATGGGGATGCGTTGCAGCAGGGATGCAATATTTCCGGATTCATTTCTAACTGGAATGACCACACTGACGGACGCGGGGCGGCGCGCCGGAGGCGAATGATCCAGCGGACGGGCGATGGTCAACAGGGATAAGTCCAGGTGCCGTATGCCCGGCAGCGGTGCCACCCACCGATTCAGGAAATTGCTTAAAAGCGGGACACCCAATGGGGCGATGACCGCAGGGGTCTGCCGCACCACCTGCATCCCCCCCTGGACCAAAAGATTCTCCAATTCATCCCGCGGCAACCAGCTTTCATCGGGCGTGGTGAATTTACGCCCCAGCATTTCGGCCGTCCGCAGCATGGGTGTCCAGAGGCGGCTGCACGTGCAAAAAATAATCCGCGTGCGATCATGGCATACCTGCCTGATGGTACGCAGTAGCGTGTGCAGATCATATATTTCCTGCAGCACACCATTACAAATGACATAGTCAAACTGCGGAAGATTCAGAGAATCCATATCTTCCACAGCGGTTTCATGAAAGGTGAACTGCGGATAGCGGCAACGCGCTGTTTCCACGGCCACAGAGTCGATATCCAACCCCACGCCCACCGCTGGTGAAAGCGCCGCCAGCAATTCGCCGCTGCCGCAGCCAATTTCCAGCACGCTGGCACCCGGTAAAACCTGATGCGCGATCAGGTCGTAGATGGTTTGGTGGTAATAGCGATTTTTCCTGTGGCTTATCGCCAGTTGCGGATGATATTTCTGACGGTATTCGCGCAAGGCCAGGCGATGCTGCACGTCCGATGGCATGGATTCTGCCACGTTAGTGGGGCATGCTGTGGTAGAGTCATCTGATGACACACTTCACCCCGCTGTGTAACAGTACAGCCGGCTAATGTCCGTTAAGAGTCTTGCCGCAGGGCTTAAGCCTGCGGAGCCGCAGGGCTTTAGGCCTGCGGAGCCGCAGGCTCATCGGATGACGGTTGCTGGGGAAGTGCCGCAGCCTGTTGGGCTACCATGGAAGCCCGCAGTTCTTCCTGCTCGCGTTTCCACTGGGCTTCATCGATTTCAACCGTCTTGCACTGTTCGACAATACGATCCAGCACTTTGCGCTGCAGCAGATCCGCACGCACTGATTCCAACTGTCCTGCTTTGTTCATGCGGCTTAACAGCAGTTCCGGACGCATACCGTTCATGTCCGCAATGGCCGCGACTTCCGCGTTGATTTCTTCGTTTTGCACATCCAGGCTGAATTTTTCAGCCAGACGCATGACAATGGCTTCCAATTTTGCGCGCGGCTCAGAAGCGGCACGCATCCGTTCCACCATTTCCGCAGTCAATTCCGGCTGTTGCCCGGCTTGTGCCGCCTGCTGCATGACGCTTTGCGCCAATTGCCCGGTTGCACGTGTCACCAGTGAGGATGGCACTTCAATTTGAATAACTTCACGAAGCTTCTCTGCCGCCTGCTCTCGCAGGAGCCGAGCGCCTTCGCTCTTCAAACGCTCTTCAATTGCGCGTTGCAACGATTCGTTCAGATCATTCAGGCCGTCAAACCCGTTGGCTTTGGCCAGTTCTTCCGTAAGTTCCGGCTTCACATGCCGCTTAATTTTGGCGATCTTCAATTCAACGGTTGCCTTCTTCCCGCGCAACTCCTCGCGCTTAAAGGTATCCGGCAAAGTAACGTCAATGCGTATCACCCCCCCCACTTTGGCCCCTCGCAGGTGGCCGTCAAACCCGGTGATTTCAATACCGGCAATGTTATGCTCCGGCGTAAAGTGAATATGCTGATGCGCGATCGTCTCAATGACGGCGCCCGATTGATCCAGAAGTTGCACTTCGGCGTCAATATGGTCTTCCGGATCACCGATTTCCGGCACGTCCTGCATTTCCGCCAAATTACCGCGTAAATGTTCCTTCGCCAGATTGATGCGTTCTTCGGTTACTACCAGGGCGGGCTTTTTTAATTCAAATGTTGAAAGATCCGGCAGTGCGAATTCCGGCAAAACTTCAAATGACACCGCGAATTTCATAGGTCCCGTTTCCGGAACTTCCGGTTGTGCAGGGTCAAATTTGGGTTCGCTTAGCGGCTGAATGTTGTTATTTTCAATGGCCTCGGACAGCGCTTCAGAGACAATCTGCGAGCGGACATCATTGGAGATATCCGCCTTGAACCGCTTTTCCAGCAACCGCCGGGGGACCCGTCCCTTGCGAAATCCCGGCAGCGCTGCATCTTTCACCAGCGTTTTAAGAACCGTGTCATATTTACCTTTGATCCGCGATTCCGGAATGCCGATATTAATTTTGCGTAACACACTGCTGGACTCTTCGATCTGAATTTCCAACGGTTCGCCCTGCTTGGTGATTTCCGTGCTGCTTTGGATTGTGTCTTCCATGATATTCTCCGCGTAAAAGATCATCAGTCCCGGCTTTCGGTCCAAATGACCGATCAACCGCCTGACGCGTTCAAAAATACTAACTCATCCGGCCGCCAAGCCGTGCGTTATTTTGCCAAACATGATGAAGATGGAAGGGCAGTTCTAGCCGTTGCGGCCGTACGTTATTTCCAGAAGTCTTTACTATCACCAAGCTCATGTGTCACAGCTCACCGGTTTATCCGGAAAGCGTTTCATGGCTTTTCAGTTCAGCACGCCTTGATCGGCACGCGGAGAACTGAATATGTGATATTCAAACCGTGAAAACCCCTTATTTTCCATCGCGACCAACGCCTGGCAACTGTGCACACCGGTACCTCGCGAGGCAACAGATTCCCATCAGCATACGCCGACGGTGAATGAAACTATATGCGACTTTCCCCGGCACTGCAACCCCCCGGGCACCCCCTGAGCAGCCGTGGACAGCCAGGCGCGCGGCAATAAATCCAAGCAGGCCATTGGAGTGCGAGTTTCCAAGATGAACCATTCTCTTAGCGCCGGCATTTATGCCGTCGATTTCGCCGATCCCCCCGGAAATATTGCCACGCCCAACCGGGAATAGTGAAAGCGTATGCAACTTCCTTCTCACCCGGCGTCAGCCTTTCGCAGGTTCACGGCAAAAATTGACGTGCCATTCCATACTATGACTCCCCGTTTACGCCAAGGATATACACCTAATGTTATTCCTACGGCAGGATCCCAAGTCTCTCTAAATGATTTAGTATCAGTCACATCCTGCAACGTCGCAATTTTTAATGCTCTCAAAATAACGGTATGTGAAAAAATGCCCGGGTAAGAAAAATCCAGACCAATATTTCGTGTTAGCAGGAACAACCACTTTCCGTTATTTGAAAAACACACAGCACAAGGTGTTCCACCTGCAAAACGTCTGGCAACGAGCTGTCGTCCCGTGTGGGGGTTAAATAACGACAGAAACCCTTGTTTTCCAATCACCATAAGACGTTCTCCGTCAGCGGAAAACGCCATCGCTGTAACCCGTGATCCTAGAGGTAGCGCAATTACACGCAGGACACCAAGCGGATGAGTGCGCAACACAATGATGCTGCTTCCAGCACCGATGGCTGCGATGTCCCCGACATTTGATGGAAGCACAACAATCTGTGGAAGTGCAACGTTAATATTTCCTGTAGAAGTGGATGGTTCGCTCCTTGGCCAGTGCGGCCATTTTAATTTTATTTCTTGCACGAGGCGGCCCGTCAGGCAGTCAAACGTGGCCAAAAGCCGTCCTCCGCAGGCCGCCAAAATCAATGACGAGTGCGGAATAAATTTGGCGATCTTTAAATATTCCTCGCGCTCGTCTTTCAGATTGCCAGGCTTTATGCTTGGAATTGGGGGCAGCCCCGGTAATTCGTTTGCCCCTGACTTATCCAGCGGCGCAAACATAAGGGAATCCGGAAGTCTGATCACTCGTCGGCCGTCCGGCACCGACCAGACGCCCCAAGCAGAGCCATACATCCGTCCTCTTTTTCCCCAATAATCGTCGACCGCATCTCCAACGACTTCCTGCCGTTGCGCCGAAAACCAAAGGCGCCCCAAATCAAACATTAAGAATCGCTTGCCAACAGAAATACGATTGAGATTCTCTGGAAGCGCATCCGCCGCCGGACTACCCAACTTCCACACGGGCTTCAACGTTACAATATTACACAGCTTCAGCACACCACTGTTAGTGGTATAAAGAACTCCGTCAGGCGGCAGTACGCCGACCACGAACATCCGCCTCCGATCGACGACCGGGGAGGCTACCCGATTAAGATGATAATATGATGGGGATAACCTCCTATGAAAAATCATAATACATGCCGCGATGATAATCACGATAGCAAATAAACCGAGAATAATTGTATATGGTCGCCTGTCAAAGATCATTTTTGGCACCTCCGCGCGTTTATTTTCCCAGTTCCTTAAGCCTGTCGAATAACGATTCCAAAGATTGCTTGTACTTTTCCTGTTGGCCCGGAAGAATCGCATCATTTATGGGATTCCCACTTGCCACAGAGTGCAATTGCACGTTCCCTTTGGTAGGCCCGCTCGCGCGGGTCCAGCCTGTAGAACACTGATATTTCCAGACAACTACCACGGTCCATGTCTTGTACACAAGGTTATGGAACATCACGCCATTTAATGTACTGACTTTTAGGCCAGCCTCATATGCCTTAAAAAAAGGAAGTTATTCCGCTAACCATTGCGCAGCAGCATTGCCCCAATCCAGTGGGTTCGCTCCATTGGTTGGATAATCACCGATGTTTTGCCTGTAATTCTTGGTGACTGTTACCTCTTCGGAATTTGGGCCAAGTGCAGTCGTCGTCTTGGATTGGCTAACAAGGATTGGTCCGGTATTCCCGTATACATTCTGATCCCCGGGCCCCATGTGGCTAGGGCCACCGGCACTCGACGGAAATAGTCCTAATCGATCGGTGTCCCCCGCCGGATTGGATTCCACAAACTGATACGTGTTGGCACCGTTGATGTATTGCAACGGGTCTTGGTTTATCCAACGACCAAGCGATGCGTCGTAGTTGCGATTCCGAGCGCTGCGCTCAAAGACCAATAAGCACGGATCAATGAGAAAATCATCGGAACATCCGAATTTTTGATCCGTGATCCTTGATCCGTGATCAGTGAAGTTCACCGCAGAGTTAGGCGAGGAAATGGAGGTGCTGCGGCGCTTGCCGGAAAGCTTGGATTCCAAAATTGTTTCAGCTGTTGCGACCATACGCCTGCCTAAGAGTCCACTTATTTCCAAGCACAAATTCTAACCCGCCCAAAGCGGATCACAAAGCGAATTTGCGAAAGCTGAATTCGCGAAAGCTGCGCGGTGATCCGCGACTGCCGCTCGTTGAAATCCATATTCGCAAAGCGGCTTGATCGTTCGCGGAGATGCGAAGCATATGATGCCGCCCCGGCCTCCGCGTCCCCGGTGCGCGCAGGGTGGGAATTTTTCACCCGAGAGCGGGCGTAAGACGCCGAAATTGTTTCAACTGTCGCCATAAATCCAAATTATGCGAACCTCGGACTAATAGATGGTCAACTGGCCGCAGCAAAAGTTTCCCCTTTCGGCGATAGCCGCCATCTCTGTTCCGGCCTTATTTGCTCAACTGCTCGCCTCGCTAATGTCTCCTGTTCTCGGCGAAGCCGCGGCCATAGTTCCATATCATCCGGCCGTTGGGCAACCACCGGATCATTCCCTGCCATAAAATTTAGTTCCTTGACAATTGGCTGGGCCGCTGCACTGGGACTAGCCAATTCCAAGGTAAGGCGTACATATTTTCGCCCAGGGGCCGGGGTTCGCCGCCGTGCAGTACCACGCCGGTGCAAAAGTGTGTGCCTTTGCTCAAGCCGCCGCGGAATGCCAGAATGCCGCGCGTGTCATCGAGGGTGGCTTGAGGGGACGATTTTATTTCTATGGCTACAACTTTTCCCTGCTGCTCAAGAATAAAGTCCACTTCTTTCCCCGAACGGTCGCGCCAGTAATACAAGCGACGGTTGGCATTATCCATGCTCCGCCACGATTGCAGGCTTTGGAAAATGGTTTGCTCAAGCCAAAACCCCTGATCCATGCGCGCCGCCAAGGCAGAGCTGGACCTGATTCCCGCCAGCCACGCTCCCAGACCACAATCGTTCCAGAGCAACTTTTTTGCTTTGACAAGACTGGTAGTGGGGTTGGTGGCATAGGTCGGCAGCCGGGTGATCAGGCATCCGGTTTCCAATAAATTCAGATAGCGATGGCAGGTTGGCTGGGCCAAGGCCGCGTCGCGGGCCAGTTCCGCCTGGTTCAACAACCGGGCGGTACGTTGTGCCGCCAGGGCCATGAACCGCCGAAAATCAGGAAGCTTGGCGACGTCACTTAATTGCCGCAGGTCGCGCTCCAGATAACTTTGGGTGTACCCGGCAAACCAGATATCCCGCGCCTGATCCGACTCCAGTTGCAATACGGAAGGATATCCGCCGCGCAAAAGCCATTGGGACCAGTCGCCCGTTTCTCTTGGCCAATGGCGGTAATCAAAATCCGGGTCAAACAGCGAATCAATCGGGCTAAGTTTTTTTGGGCTTTGCAGCCACTCTCTTGGGCAGAATGGCGGCAAATCCAAATAGGCTGCACGCCCCGCCAGAGATTCCGATATATGCCCCATTAAAGAAAAGTTAGCGGAGCCGGTCAATAAAAAATCGCCGGCGTTACGTTGCCGGTCTACTTGCCTTTTTACTGCAAAGAGCAGGCTGGGGACGCGTTGTACTTCATCAATTGTTATGGGTGGATGGGCACAAAGCGTATCGGGCTGCTCCTGGGCCTGTCCAAGTATGGCGACATCATCAAGCGTGAAATAGGGCCGCTGGGCATCAGCGTTGCGGGCCAGCGTGGTTTTGCCGGTTTGCCGCGCACCGGTTACTACAGCCACAGGCAGTACGTTTAACACTGCGTCCAACTGCGCCGCTAGCCAGCGTTTACGCGAAGTATTCATGCCATGAATATAATCTATTCACCGCGTGAATACAATCTATTCATATGGCGAATAAAATTTATTCAGGGCGTGAATAGATTTATGTTTCCTGGCACCGAGCCGAGGTGGATTATACACTTGGCCACGTTCGCGGCAAATAAAGGCACCGGGCACCGGGCATGTAAAACCCGTTGCCGTAATGCTATATCAGGCTACCGTGGCCCAGCGGCACATTAAATGTGCCGACTAACATTGACTGGCGGGGTAAACCCACCGCTGAGGCTGCCGCAGAGGTGTCCGGTCGCGGCAAAAGCGGGGTTTTCGACCGATAAAAAAAGTAGGCGAGCGCCATAGGGAGGCTCGCCTACCGGAGGGGAGAGAAGGCAACGTAAAAACCGAGCTTGGCGCGAAGAAACTTAAAATAAGGAATTGTCTCTCTCGCACTGCTGATTTAGACTATAGTCCCGATTGGCCGGAGTTGCAAGATTTTTGTTTTTTGTTTTTTTCCGTGCCCCCAGGGGCGGCTTGGCGACTGGCGGGGGCGTTTGCCCCAACCGATTGGGGCGGATACGCTGAAGCTTATGGAAGGGCCGCTTTCGCGGCGTTGGATGAATTGGCTTGCGTATGCAATATTGTTCAGCCCCGTTGTCTCCGGTACCGGCGGAATAGTGACGCAGGAGCTTGCAGAATTGATTATCACCATTGATGGACCGGCAGGGTCCGGAAAATCCGCGGTTGCGGGATTATTGGCCCAACGCCTGAACGTCCCGCACCTGGACACCGGGGCGATGTATCGGGCTGTCGCACTAAAAGCGTTGCAAGTGGGGATTACAGCGGAAAGGCCGGACCAGAAACGCCTCGCTGAACTTGCGGTCAATCTTGATCTTACCTTTGACTGGAGCACCCGCCCCGCGAAAATCCTTCTGGACGCAAAAGATGTTTCCAATGACATTCGGAGGCCTGAAGTTACAGCAATCGTCTATTTAGCGGCTGATAACACCTTGGTGCGCGCGGAACTGGTGCGCCGGCAACGGGAAATTGCCGCGCAAACCCATGGACTGGTTACGGAAGGCCGCGATCAGGGAACGCTGGTTTTTCCGGATGCGGATTTCAAATTTTATCTCGATGCGGATATAAAAGAGCGGGCGCGCAGACGCTTTGAGGAGCTTGCGCGGAAGGGAATCTCGGCTGATTTTCCGACATTGCTGGCTGATATGCACATCCGCGATCAGCAGGATATAAATCGGGGCGTTGGAGCGTTGAAGTTAGCCCCAGGTGCTGTTGTGTTAGATACGACGGCCTTGACGCTGCCGGAGGTTGTTGACGCAATGGTAAAAATAACAGGAAGCCCGCGCCATGGATGATACTCCCCCGCCATACCCACCGCAGAGCCTGCCATCCGCTGTGGCAGACACACGGGATGCTGCCGACATCGCCAGGCAACCCGCCGCGCAACCGAGGGTGCATTATGTTTACCGGGGCGAAGACAGTGGCTGGTTGCAGATATTTTTATGGACACTTGGCAAAGTTTTTTTGCAGTTTTTCAGCGTGTTGTGTTTCCATGTACGGGTGGCCGGGCGGGAAAATATACCGGCCAAAGGCGGTGCGCTGCTGGTGACCAATCATCAAAGCATGTTGGATCCGTGGATGATCGGCATCGCGCTGCACCGACAGATCCATTTCATGGCGCGTGAAAGCTTATTTAAGGGCGGCTTTGGACAATATGCATTGGAAACCACCAATACGTTTCCCATCCGCCGGGGCCGCGCCGATTCTACGGCCGTGCGGGAAGCCATTCGACGGCTTAACTGCGGCTATCTACTGAACTTATTTCCGGAAGCCACGCGCACCGCCGATGGCACCATCGGCCCGATAGCCGCTGGCGTAGCGATTATTGTGCACCGGGCCAAGGTGCCAGTAGTTCCCATTGTCATAGATGGTGCATTTGAAGCGTGGCCGCGCGATCGCAAGTTTTTTCGCCATTCCAGTATTCGCGTTCGCTATGGCAAACCCATTGCCTATGAAGAACTCGCAAATCTGTCCGCGGATGAAATATCAGTACGCATTCGACGGGAACTGGTGGAATTACAAAAGAAGCTCAATTCCCCGCACGCCGCCGCTTCCGAAGCAAGATTTGAAGCGGATCTGCTCGCCGGTAAAAAGAGGCTGGTGGTATCCGATGAGTTGTCAGCGTAAAAAACAACCCATTCAAAAATATCTCACAAATACAGCGCGCCACACCGGAGCGTGACGAACTATTTTGTCAGTCTATTTGGCGAGTGGATCGCTTAACGGACAGTTAATTCGATGCCTGGAGAATCTTTCGGGCGATTGCAGCACCCGATTCTCCCTTACGCGATGGCGATTGCGCTACTGCCGCTATCTTGGCCTTCAAGGCCCCGAATTCACTGTTCCACGCCTGCCAATGATGGAAAGAGCCAGTTGCAACCCGCGAGCGCAAGGTTTCCAGCCGAAACTGGATTTGATCCAAACGCAAAATCCACGGGTATTGTTGGCTCTGATTACCGGCCATTGCCCGGGTCACCATACTGAAGCGGTTGGTAATTTCCTGGATCAGCTGATCACGTTGCACGGCGTGGGACCAATGGATGCGAACAACTTCCGGCGTGTTAACTGAAGTTGGCCCTACTCGAATGTACGTGGTCACGGTTGCAGGACGATACGTATAGCTACGATCCACGCCTGTCAAGGTGCGGGCCAGCGGCGTGCCATTGAGCGTTACCGCGATTGGACGGCTGGTCTGTGGAAGACAAATATCAATATTGCGCATATCTTTTTCGCCGTTGTATCTGCCAACCGCAGCACCAATGCTGACCTCAGTATTTCCGTCCGCCAAGTGACGATAAGTCAACGTCGTGATGGCATGCTGCCCATGGAGATACCCCTTGGTCAAACCGTCATCCTCGTAAAAGATCGATTTGCCATTGGCTCCGGGATAGACCGTAACCACCAGAGGATTTGGCGCGTGCTCGGCCATGCGGAGTACAGGTTTTTGCATGGGAATAGGAACACCACCTTGGGCAAAAATTGGGAACTCATCAAGCGCCGCCCATTTCGTGGCAACTTGGCCGCCTTTAACGTTCTCACCGGTAAATAGATTGTACCAGCTACCCTTTGGAAACCAGACTGTGCTGTGCCCAATTTTTCCCGGCCCACGGCCCGGGGCCACGATTGGAGCAACAAGAAGGCTTCGGCCCAGCGTATATTCTTCCGGAAACTTATAGGCCAAGGGGTTGGCCTGATGATCAAAGTACATGGGGCAAATCAGCGGTACTGAGTCATGGTAGCAGCGCCACGCGGATGTATAGATATAGGGGAATATTTTGGAACGCAGGTCAAAGGCCAGACGACAGGCATGCGTGGCGGCAGCCCCAAAAAACCAGGGACGATGAAAGTCACCTGGCATGGCTGTCGCGTGAGTGCGCAACGCGGAACTCGCGGCTCCAAATTGAACCCATCGCGTATAAAGCTCCGGATTTGGAATGGCCATCATGTGACCGCCAATGTCATGTGACCAGTAAAAACACCCTACATTACTCGCTACGGAGGTGAAGGGAATCTCAAATTTAAGTACCGGCCAGACGGCATAGGTATCGCCCGAGAATTCGATCGGATAGCGCTGGCCGCCCCAGCCTCCCCAGCGGCTGAAGGACAATCCGCGGCGGTGGGTGCCGCGGCGTTGGCTGTCACGGAAATCCAATTCATTAAGCCAGGGCAGCGGATCGACTCCAGGAATGGCCGAAGTTGTACCCTGCTGCCAATCCAGCCACCAGAAGCTCACACCTTCGTGTTCCAAAGGGTCCAGCAGAACGTGGAAATAATTGCGCATAAACAGCCGGTTTGTGCAATCAAAGGGAATAGTCTTTCCACCAGCGGAACTTATCCCCATACCACGACAAAATTCCTTGTACCGCGTTTCATAATTTCCCACACCGCCATCAGGGTGCAAATTCAGTGTTATATGCAGGCCTCGGCGGTGCAGCCATGCCAGCAACTTGCGCGGATGGGGAATTAAAGAGCGGTTCCAACTGAAGCCGGTCCAGCCATCTGTTTTATGCCATCCCATATCCATGACCACATTATCCAAGGGAAAGTGGTGCAGATTGTAGTCACGCACCATTTCCTTGAACTGCGCCTGCGTAAAGGACCAGTACCGGGAGTGCCAGGCCCCCAAGGCATACCGGCGTGGCAGAGGCGATTTTCCACTCACTGTGGTTAAATCACGCAGGGCCGTATGATAGTTAGAGCCATAGCCAAAAAAATACCAATCCGTTTCCGCGGGTCGCGCCAAACACCAAGGCTTCGGGCCGTTGCTAAGTAAAAAAGTCTTGTCCGGAAGCAGAAACCAGCCATTCCGCGAAAGCAGACCATCAGGCAGCGGGAACGGTCCGCTGCATCGATCGAGCGTCCGAACGGTGCCCCCGAGATTCTCGGTTTGCTTCAGGCCAGGGTGCCAAGTCTTGATGCGTGCCCCGTCCTGAAACGCAACAGATAAATCAGCTGCGATAAATCCGCCTCCTCCCGATGTATAGGAAAGCGTCATGGCTCGGGTTTTGATTCGCAGGGTGTGCCCAATATAATTCGCCTGAAATACCGGCGCTTTGACGTTGCGATGATAGGCGAAATAGGACCGCTGATTGATAAATTGGCCGCTTCGGCTGTACTCCATCCGAATCAAGGTGGGCGTAATGACGGTAAATCTCGCATGGCCGACCACGCATATGCCACGGTGGTGAGATGAATAATATGCTGGCGATTTGGCCACGACAGCCTGTACGGTTGACAGCCCCAAGGCAAAAGCCAGGGCAAAAACCAAGGTAACCAACCCTCGTGTTAACATAACTTGTTTCAATAACCGTTGGAACATCATAATTTCAACATCTCCGAGAAAATGATTGAATAACACAGCTTACAGCGCTGACGGATTTCTGGCCTGTTAACTGCGCGGCGGATACAGCTCAATTTGGCTGATCTGCGCCGCATTGGGGTGCAGCGGGCTGGCCGAGTCGCGGATTACCAAGCGGAAACTATCGGTCATTACGGGCGTAATGTCCACCTCGTATTTCAGCCATCCCTGATAATTGGTAATATCAAATACCACGTGATCTACGTCATTGACTCGTACAACCCCCTGAAAGCTCGTGGGATGACTCAGTGGATCAGCGAAGGCGATCACAACTTTTCCGATCTTTTCGGGCTGCGGTAACTTCACCTGCACCCAATGCGGGGGCGAGGTTTCGGCGGAGTGCCAGCGGTTGGCCGGAAAATTTTCCGGTGTGGCAATGATTCCGTCAATTACTCTAGCAGTGCAGCCACGTTCCGATGGAAGTTCGCTGTCAGAGGTGGCAGTAGCACCTCGGCTTGCCAATGCCAGATCATCCGAGCCAACCGTCTCTGCAGGATATGATGCGGGCGTTTTAAGAACGGGGAAACAGGTAAACAATTCCTCATCAATTTCAAAGTACGGAACATATTGATAGTGTGGAACACCGTCAATGCTGAAATGCAGAGGCCTCCCAGCAACCGGGCGGAGGCGGTGGATAATTTCTGCAGCGGTAACCGGCAAGTTAGCCGAGTAATTCGCGGCGTCAGGCGCTGCCTCCACGACACTGCGTGAAAGACTCCGGGCAAATGCCCGCTCGTCGGGGGTGGGAGGATCTGGCCGCTTTCCCACCTCGTCGGCAATATTCGCAGGAACCACACCCAGAAGTATCGGCCCGTATTCTATTGCGTAGCGCAGACCATCCGCCACCTGGTCAATGCCCGTATAGAGCGAAATCCGAAAGCTCATCGGTAAGGTGAAACTAATTAAATCGCCGTCTTTCCAGAGACGGTTGAGTGCCTGATAGGTTCCAGGACTCCCCGTGGCCGCAATATCCCCGTTGACATATATGGACATTTCATCGGCAGCCCATGCGGGAATTCGCACTCGGATGTTGGAGTGGACCGGTGCAGTTGCCGACAGGCGTATTGTTACTTCCGGCCGAAAAGGGAATTCAGTGGACATTTCCAGTTTCAGTGATTGCGGCCCTTGCCGACGAATAACGGTGGCATTGGAAAAAAGATTAACGTACAGTCCGTCCGATGCGGCAGAATAAATATATTCTGGAATCGCGCCGAGCTGGCGCGTACCCTGGCCCTCACAGCAGGTGTTTTTAGCGGTAGCTATTTCCTTTTGGCCATTAAGATTGGCATGGTAACGAATTCCCACTGAACCGGCTTGATTGGCAATCAGCACATTATAAATGGACTTCTCAATTTCATTGGTATATTTTTCTTGCGTGGGGAATAACTGGTGGAGGGTGTGATTCAGGCTGACCCAAAAACTACTGCCGCAGTTTTCCCCATTTTGCAGGTTAAGGAACGCGGACTTCGGAGGGTAGGAGAACGCTTCGCAAATCGAAATTGCCCCGCCAATGTGCTGCCACTGGGTGTGGTAGAGTTCCCATCCGCCCAGTACCGCGCCCAGATATTTCTTATCCCCCGTGGCCCGGTACTGATCAAGATAAGGCGTAATGGATGTCAGCAGGTAGCAATGCGGATGATCATAGGGATACTGCCAGATTGCTGCGGGATCGCGTTTTGCCAGCATTTCCAGCCAGTAATTCTCCTGGTAATACCTCTGTATTACCTGAATATCCTTGGGCTTACCGATGGGCGTGAAATACGTGCGCGTATTGGCGATCATCCCCT
>JAJZDN010000186.1 GCA_021805985.1 Planctomycetota bacterium
CCAGCAATGCTCCAATATCCTGATTCTCGCCAATGTAGGGCACCATGATGCGTTGAACGACGCGCAAATTCTTTTCCACCAGAATTGCGACATTCCGATTGGAATGCAGAATGACATCATCGGCAATACGACCTAATGCGGAGGCAGCGAACATTCCATGGTGGCCGCCCAGCACAATCCATTGCACATCATAGCGATTGGCAGTGAGGGTAATATCGGAGGCAAAGTCGGTGCTGACAAAACCTATTGCGCTAACCGGAACCTCCATGGCCGCAGCCTGCCGCAGAGCCAGTTCAATGGGATCATCGAGGGTATAAAAGGCTTTGCTGCGGCGTTCATGCTCATCAGGGTTGTTAAGGTGCAGCACGCAAAGTCTTCCGCTCCCGGCCCCGAGCAACAAGCTTCCCACGCGCACCAGTCCCGGTGCGGTTTGCGGGGAAGATACCGTTACCAGAGCACGAGTTTCTCCAGGCTTCGGCCGGGGTTCTTCGGCCGCCTCTTCCCGGCGCTGCCGCGCGGGGGAATACACCAGGTACAATAAAGGTGTGGTGATAAACGTGGTGGCCAGGGCCATAATAACCATGATGGCGAACATCTGTGGCGAAAGCACATGCAGACTCAACCCGATATTCAATACGATAAGTTCCACCAGACCCCGGGCGTTCATTAATGATCCCAACACACCGGATTGCCGCCATGTCAGGCCGGAAATCCTGGCGGAAAACAAAGAAAACAAGACTTTTGCGCCGGTGGCAATAAGCACCACGAGCAGACAGATTTTCCAGAGATGGGCGTTGTCCAGCAATCCAATGCGCGTGCGCAAGCCGGTGTACGCGAAAAAGATCGGCAGTAGAAACAACAGAATAAAGTCTTCCAGTTTATCGGTTATGTGCCGGACAAACTTGCTCTCGGCCGGCATGGCCATACCCAGAAGGAAGGCCCCGAAAATCGCCTGAATACCGATCCAGTCCGTCACAGCGCTCGCGGCCAGCACCAGGAGCATAATCAGTGCCAGCGTATCTTGTGATAAATATCCCCTGCGTTCATACAGCCCCTGCAGATGATGGAGGATTTTGGGCATCACCAGCAGCATAAATGCGCCAAAAACGGCGGTCCAGATCAGTGTCATCAGTGCGGAAACCAGAGGGTGTCCACCGGGATGAGCGCCCAATCCATCCGAGGTGGAAATGGCGATTACCAGTGCCAGCAGACACCAGCCCACCACATCATTAAGTGCGCCGCACGCCATGGTGAATGTGCCCACCCGCGAGCGCTGCAGATTTCGCTCCGTGATCATGCGGGCAAGTACCGGAAACGCCGTAATGCACATGGCCGTCCCGATAAATAGCGCAAATACCAGTTCACTGCCGCCCGGACCGTGGAATTCTTTGAACAAAGCCAGTCCCAAAAGAATTCCGCACACCAGCGGACCGGCCACACTTGTACCGCCGGTAATGATCAACGCTTTGCCCTGATTACGCAACAGCTTCATATCCAGTTCCAAACCGACCAGGAACATAAACAGCACCACGCCGATTTGACTCAATACATTAAGGAATGGATATGGATCAGAACCTTTATGCACCGGAAACAGCATTGCCAGAAAGGCACCATGGTCCAGAAGCCCTAAAACCGACGGGCCAAGGATAATGCCGCCGAGCATTTCCCCCACCACCCGAGGCTGGCCGATTAATCGCATCACGCCGCCGGCTGCCCGGGCGGTAAGCATGATTACAGCAATCTGAACGAGCAATTGCAGAATCGAGTCATGCACAGGCCACCTTCTTTCAGCTTTGCCTGCGGCGTTTCGCCGGCAATCCACGCAGATTGCCCCAAGCTCTTAGCGCGATCACCGCAACTCAAAGTTTACCGAGATCGCGTGCATAAACCCATCCAAAGATATAAAAATTGTGTAAAGATTTTGAATCCCTATGGCATTTCCACCATACCCGTGGCGGCAATATCACGGCTGTTATAACCAACCGCGATCTGGTATTTGCCATGGGGTACTTTCCATCGATCCGCTTTCGTGTTGAAATACGCGAAGTCCCGCCAATCGAGTTTCATCTTCACCGTTTTGGTCTGGCCCGGCCGAAGCTTGACGCGAGCGAAGCCCTTGAGCGTTTGCACACAGCGGTTGGCCCGGTCTTCCTGCGGACGAACATATAGCTGCACAACCTCGGCACCGGATCGGTGCCCGGTATTGGTCACCGTGGCCGTCACGGTTACGGTGCGGGCTTTGCCGGAACCGGCGGCGGAAATATGCAGGCCGCCGATCGAGAACGTGGTGTAAGATAATCCGTAGCCGAAGGGATAGCGCGGTGCGATATGCATTTTGTCATACCACCGATATCCGACATAAATTCCCTCGGCAAAGTGCACTTCCGGATTTAAGCCGTAGATATTATGGCCCGGATAGTGGCCACAGGCGGGTTGCTGCCGCCAATTTCGGGCAAACGTATCGGGAAGACGGCCGCTGGGATCTATTTTGCCAAAGATAATATTCGCCACCGCCGTATTGCCGTTCTCGCCGGGGTACCAGGCGTAAACAAGCCCGGAGATTTTGTGGATCCACCGGCTCATCGCTATTCCAGCGCCCGCGTTCACCACCACCACCTGGTGCGGGTTGAGTTTGGAAACAGCGGCGATATAGCGTCCCTGAAATGACGGCAGATGATATGAGCGGTCGAAATCCTCGTGCTCCAGGCGCGGGCCGTAACCCACGCAGGTGATCACCGCATCGGCCGCTTTAATTTCCTTGCGCTGGTAACTGGTCCAAAGCGGATATGCAATGCGATGCAGACCAATCTTCAATTCACCGGGTCCCTTATTGGGTTGCAGTTGAAGAATAAGCTGATAGGTATGCCCTTTGATGAAGTGATAAGAATTCAGGAAGGGAACTACCGGGCGGGGCCGCCATTGCTCAATGATTTTTTTCTTATCGAGATACCCATTGACATTGCCATTGCTGCAAAAGAATTTCAGCATGTAATCGCCGGTTTCAGCAGGTTTAATTTCCGTGACCCATTGCGCGGTGAATCCGGGGCCAACATGCCGCGGCAATTCATCGGGATAGTTCCAGTACAAATTGAGGCTTCTTACATCATGAATCATCGGCGGAACAGATGTTGATTTGGCGGGCAGAAATGTCACCTCGGCACCCGGTGTGCCATCGGGCGCATAAAAGTCGCTCTGACTCCAGTAGGCTCTGCCAT